>JAFVWP010000126.1 GCA_017501565.1 Elusimicrobiaceae bacterium
CCAATCCCTTTCAACAAAGGGGAATAGGTACCGCTGGTTAAATATCCGATTTCGGCCCCGTCTTTAAAAATTTTACAACCGCCGCGAGGTACGCCCGCGCCGGTTAACACAAAACCCGTCAGCCGTTGGGCAATACCGGCTTCTTTTTGAGCCTGTAAAGCGGTTTTTCCTACAAAATTTTCTTTGGCAAGCTTCACCACCCACCCGCAAGCGGCCTGATAAGGGGTTTGACTTCCGTCGGCGTCCATGCCGTTTAACAAATACCCTGCTTCCAAACGCAACACGTCACGCGCCCCTAAGCCGCAAGGTTTCACCCCGTCTTGCAACAGGTGGTCCCACACTTTTACAATCGCTTGTGCGGGCAACATAATTTCTACGCCGTCTTCTCCGGTGTATCCGGTGCGGGTAATATAGCCTTTGGTGCCAAAAATCTCTACTTCAGCAATGGTAAAGCGCCCCATATCCGCTACGCCCGCCACCAATTTTTCCGCATGGGCTAAAGCCTTCGGCCCTTGTAAAGCAATCATACCCCATTGGGCGCTGTCATCGGTAATGGTTACATTAAATTTTTCGGCATGCTTTTTAAACCAAGCCACATCTTTATCCACACAAGCGGCATTGACCACCACTAAAAACTTATCCGCACTTAAACAAAAAGAGATAGCATCATCAATAATGCGCCCCTGTTCGTCGGTGATATGGGAATAAGTACCGCAAGCGGGGGTATTTTTGATTTGGTTGGTGTTTACGTATTGCAAAAAAGGCCAGGCATCGGGCCCTTCCACCCACACTTGCCCCATGTGGGAAACATCAAACATACCGGCACTTTCACGTACGGCCTTATGTTCGGCGATAATACTATTGAATTGAACGGGCAAAAGCCACCCGTGGAAATCTACCATTTTCCCGCCCGCCTGCTCACAAGCAGTACACAAGGGGGTTTTTTTAAGCGTTTCTGTGTTCACGATGATAAGGCCTCCTAATATAGCATTATTGTATAAAATATTCGCGCGCAGAAAGCAAGATTGTTTTTCGGTCCCCAAGGCGGAAATTGCTATAATAAAAATATGAACGATACTCAAAGCGTTATCAGCGATGTAAAACTCTTTATTGAACGGCTGAAAAAAGACCTGCCGGAAGTGTTTGGCACGGCGCAAGAAAATGCCGAAACCGAAGCGGGCAAAATTTTATACCAAGGCCGTTTATTGCCTGCACGCATTCACCTGACCCCGGACCAGGAAGAAGGGGTAGATTTTGTAGGAGATGCTTTTGATATTTATATCCAAACCCCGCAAGCGGACGTAAACGCCATGGCCGAAAATTGGCTCCGCCAAAAAGCCAATGAAGTGTTACGCGCTAAAACAGCCGAATGGGCCGCCAAAATGGGTGTAGAATATAACAATATCGTCATTAAAGACCAACAAACGCTGTGGGCCAGCTGTTCCGCCAAGAAAAATATTAATTACACCTACCGCATTATCAAAATGCCCGAAGCTATCAGAGATTACTTGATTATCCATGAATTAGCGCATTTGGTGCATATGAACCATGGGGAACAATATTGGCAATTAGTAGGTCAATTTTGCCCGGCCTATAAGAACAGCCGAAAATGGCTCAACGATAACCGCGGTGCCGTGTTTGCTAATCTGGACTTAAAATATATTCCGCAAGAAGAAAATAACTCCCCAATACAGGATCTTCCCACCCACTGATTTAAAATGCCGCGCTCTCCCGAAAGAGCGCGGCATATTTTAGAGAAGGCGCAGGTCCCATGCGCTTGTGCGCCAACGCCTTTTACTCCATGACAAATCATTGTGTTAAAGAAAGCAATACTTTTTGCGAAGGTAAGGCAAAATAAGCCCCGTTATACCCCTGTACGGAAAGCTTTTTGAGTATTATTTTTTCTTCTTTAGCCTGTTTAGGAGCCACAAAACATGCTGCTTGTGCCTGGGCATATCCGCGCTCTATTTTTACCGGGCAAGCCGAGACAACTTCCCGGCAATTCCAAGGCAAATAAATCCGTTGGCCGGGCTTACTGCGCACGCGAAATTCTTTTACAAAACATTTCTCCCACGTAAGTTGCAACAATCCTTGGGAAAGTTGCTCTTTTTCATTCATTTTTTCCACTGCCAGGGTGAATTGTTGTACTTTTTCTTCCAATGCTGTTTTTCCCCAAGCTCCCCCCGCCAAAAAGTAAATCATCAAGACTAAACTTCCTATTTTTCTCATTCTTTTCTCCTTTTCTGTTTATATAATTATAGCAAAAGTTAGGCATAACTAACAAATATTTTTAGTTTTGCCTAACTTTTTTACAGACGAGGAATAAACTCTCAATATTTTTTACACCTAAAAAATAAAAACCCTTCTCTTACAAAAGAAGGGTTTTCGTCCATCAAAAGAGTGTTTAGTAACAGATAAGTCCCGTCGCTCCCGCCAGCAAAATCAGCATGATGGGGTGGCATTTGTATTTAAAAACCAATAGAAAAGAAAGTGCAAAAATAAAATAACTTTTTATATCTACAAAGTTTTCTCCGTCGCACAAAAGCAAAGCCGCCGCCGCAATCAACCCGATGATAGCCGGACGAAGCCCCCTAAAAACCGCCTTCACGCAAGGGTGGTCCTGATACTTCAAAAAGTAGCGGGCAATCAAAATCATCACAACAAAAGACGGCAAACAGACCGCAAAAGTAGCCAATGCCGCCCCCCATACACTATCGGACGCGGCATAACCCGTATAAGTAGCCATATTAATCCCCACCGGGCCGGGGGTCATTTGGCTGACGGCCACAATGTCTGTAAATTCGGCATTGTTTAGCCAGCCGTATTTAAAAACCACTTCATTTTGGATAAAAGAAATCATAGGATAACCGCCGCCGAAATTAAACAGCCCTATTTTGAAAAAAGTCTTAAAAATTTGCCAATAAATCATTTTTCCCCCTTACGGCAACACACATATCCGCCAATACCCGCCGCCAATACTACATATACCGGGGATATTTTTGCCCACCAAACCGCCAAGGCACACAAGGGGACAATCCAAAAAGTTTTCCAAGTAATCCCCGCCGAACGGCTCAAGCGGAAAACCGGCACCGCAATTAAAGCCACCACAGCGGGGCGAATACCTTTAAAAATACGTTCTACTATCGGATTTTCGCGAAAATTGTGGAAAAATAAAGCAATCAGCAAGATAATGACAAAAGAAGGGAGTACCGCCCCCAACGTGGCAACGGCCGCGCCTAAAAAAGAACGCAATTTATAGCCCACGAAAATAGCCATGTTTACCGCCAAAATGCCGGGGGCCGCTTGCGCCATGGCGGTCAAATCCAAAAACTCTTTGGGGCTAATCCACTTATGCTTGGTGACAATTTCCGCTTCTATCAGGGGCAACATGGCATACCCGCCCCCTAAGGTAAAAGCCCCTATTTTAAAAAAGATAAAAAACAAGTCTATATAAAATTTCATACTTGTATTTTACTATTTCCAAAGGAAATAAAAAGAATTTATTCTCTTGTATCGTGTGTTTTTTATGTTATACTATTAAATATAGATCCCCAGGAGGAAAAGATGAAAAAATTAATGATTTTCTTCGGTGTTTTATTGGTTGCCGTAAGTGTTTTTGCCGCGGAAAAAAGCAAAAAGCCTCAAGAAATACAGGAACAAACCTGGCCCAGCGCACAAGGTGGCGATGAATGGCCGACCATGGACATACAACAGGAGTGGCCCGCCAATCAAGCGCAAAACGAATGGCCTGCTGATCAAGGCCAAAACGAGTGGCCCGCGAACCAAGATAAAACCGAATGGCCCGGCGATCATACACAAAAGGAATGGCCCAATGCCGCCCAAAGCGCAGAATGGCCCGATGCGATTTACCCGCAAGAAGGTTCTTCCCCCGAAATCGCAACGCCGAGTGACCCGATTTCTAATGAACACGCAGCGGCCAAACCCGCTGAACCGCTTAGCAATTTTTATTTCTTGGATTTTAAGTGGATTTTAACTTCTGCCAGCACCAACTACGCGGGAAAAGCAGCCAAATACCGCTCTTCTGACGGCAAGGCCGCTTTGCGTATTTCGCAAAATACGCAAAAACCTTCTTGCGAAGGATGGACCACCTGTGAAGAAAAACAATGTAAAAATTCCAAAAATAAATATTGGTTTTTGACCACCGCCGCAAAAACGGAAAGTTGGATCAGCGTAGATGTTGATAAAAAAGGCAGTATGACCCACAATACAAAGAAAAAGACCAACCCTTTTGATTTGTATTTAATAACTTCTGCCGGAAGCATTCGCTTCCAGATGGAAAATTCCCAATCCCCTGTTTTGGAAGAAAAATTTTACAGCAAATTATTATGTGATGAAGGAGAAGAAATTCTCCCCAAAATAATAGCAACGCTCTAAAACTTAAAACCCCGGGTAAATCCCGGGGTTTTTATTTTCAGAAATTTTATTTTTTTATCCAGCCTTCTGCCTTGGCATAAGAAACAATTCCTTTTCCTATCCCTAAAGCCATGCGCTTTTGGGCACTCTTGTTATTTAAGCGGGCGCGGTCTTTGGGGCTGCTGATGTAGCCCATTTCCACCAAAATAGCCGGGGCCTGTACCCCTTTCAGCACATAAAAGTTAGCTTGGCGAATAGAGTTATTCTGGCGTACAGCGATACCGATACCGGGCTCTTTATACACATAATTGCGCACATGGCCCGCCACTTTGGAGCTTTCATTCATGTATTCGTTTTTCGCCAAAGATTGCAAAAGCATATCCACAAAATTATAGTGGGTTTCTTCGTATTGCAAGGCTTCGTTTTCAAAAGCGGCTACTTCGGCGGCTTCCGTATCGGTGGCTTTATCAGAGCGGAAATACACTTCAAAGCCGTTGGCCGCACTGCGTTTGGCGGCGTTGGTATGCACGGACACAAACAAATCCGCTTTGTACTCATTGGCCATTTTACTGCGGCCCGCTAACGTAACAAAAGTATCGTCCGTGCGGGTCATTTTTACTTCAAAATCCTGTTTTTTCAAATAATCGTACAAATGTTTGGCTACCGCTAAATTAATCGCTTTTTCCCGGTTACTGCCGCGACGGACGGCCCCGGGATCTTTTCCGCCATGGCCGGGGTCTATTACAATACGCATCTTGCGCGGTCCTTTTAAAACAGGACTGCCGTCACTGATTACAGGGCCCGGAGCCGGCTTAATAACCGGGGTCGGTTGGGGCGGAGTTGCAGGCGCGGGAGCTTGATTTTCCTCTCCGATGACGGAAGGCACCAATTCATCAGAAGGCGTCAAATCTAATTCTTCCACATCTTCTTCCGTAGAAGAAATTTCAGAAGGTTTCATCGTCTGCACCGCCGGAATCGCACCTTGTGCTACTGCCAAAACCAATTCGCCTTTCTCTTCCAACATTTCCCATTTTTCGGCTTTTTTACCGAGAATAACTTTTAATTGGGCATTTTTGCCGCGTTGCACCAGCGAAAAAGAACGGATAAAATCATCTTTCAGTCTTTGGTTGGTATTTCTTTTCACAATCACATTTGGAAAGTCCACCACCAATGTATGTTTGTTTTTTTCATCGGTTTGAAAAGAAATGTCCCCTTTGCGGGAAAAGCGAATGCGGTCATAATTTTGCTTTTGGTCCTTGCCGACATAAGCCAATTGATAATTTTTCTCTACAATCAGCGTATTTTTCTCAAAGGTAATTTGGCGGTCCAATGCTTTTTGCACCTGTGAAAGCATAAAAAATTGCACAGGCACATAAATTTTCCCGCCCGAAGCCACAACCTCCGTCGGCAATTTAATGGTTTGCGCATTGATAATGACTTCATCTAAAGGAGCGCTTAAAATAGCGTACATTCCCGGGAAAGCAATTTTTACCTGCTTGGAAGCGGAAAAAAGCTCCACACTGCCGCCTAATTTTTTAGCCGTACGTTGTGCATCTACCAAAGTTTTTCCGTTGACAGACAAAGAAGAAACAGCCCCTTTATTTTTTCCCAAAACGGCAATATCCGTCTTTCCTTGCGCATACAGCGCCGGAGCCGTCAGAAAAAATAAAGAAAAAAGAAAAGAAAAGATTTTTTTCATAAAAAGACCGCGCGGAAAAATCTCCGCGCGGATAGGATTTATTCCAATACAATCTTATAATCTTCCCACGAAAGTTGCGGGTCCGCTTGGATTTTAAGAGAGCGGTGGATATTTTCCTCAATATCGGCTTGCTTTTGCTTAATAGCTTCGGCCAATATCGGGTGCAAGACCACACGCATCGTGCCGCCGGGGCGACCATTGGTCAAATCATAAATTTCGCGTTGAATTTTAATGCGCATACTCTCGGCAGACAGCACGCGCCCGCTACCATGGCATTGCGGACATTCTTCGCTGATGAAACTGCCGGTACTTTCGCGTTTGCGTTCGCGCGTCATTTCCACCAAGCCTAAACGGGTAATGGGCAAAATGCGGATTTTGGCGCGGTCTCCGTGGACGGCATTGGCCAAGGCTTCCACCACGCGGTGCCGGCTGGAAGCTTTGCGCATGTCAATAAAATCAATCACAATAATCCCGCCGATATTGCGCAAGCGCAATTGGTGGGCGATTTCCTGAGCGGCTTCAATATTGGTTTGAGTGACCGTTTCTTCTTGGGATTTGCTTCCCGTAAATTTGCCGGTATTTACGTCAATAGCACATAAAGATTCCGCTTCTTGAATAATAATACTTCCGCCGTTAGGCAACGGGAGTTTGGTCTTGCGCAAATTATCAATTTCCGTTTCAATGCCGTAGGCTTCAAAAATAGGGGTTTTGCCTTTATAGAGTTGAACGCGGTCTTCCAATTCGGGGGAGTTCTTTTTCACAAAATCTCGCACGCGTTCGTAATCGTTTTTATTGTCCAACAAATAAATTTTGGCATTCTCACTTAACACATCACGCGCCACTTGCAACACAGCGTCCATATCTTCATGGAGTAAAGCCGGAGAAGGTAAATTGTCAAACTTCTTTAAAATAGATTGCCATTGGCGGTACAAGTATTTTACTTCTCTTTCCAATTCTTCTTTAGTAGCTTCTTCCGCTTCGGTGCGCACAATACAGCCCATGCCGTTTAAATGCTTTTCGGCCAATTCCTGCATAATCTCGTTTAACTTATGGCGGGCTTCGCTATCTTCAATATTCTTAGACACACCCACAAAGCTCTGATGCGGCGTTAACACCAAATAGCGGCCCGGCAAGGTAACGTCCATCGTTACTTTCATGCCTTTGGTACCGATGGCATCTTTCACCACTTGCACCATAATTTGTTGGCCTTTTTTGAGCACTTTTTCAATGTTTTTGCGGTCCGCACCCAAAATATCGCTGATGTATAAATAGGCATTTTTTTCATAGCCGATATTGGCAAATGCGCTGGAAATACCCGGCAAAACATTTTCCACCGTGGCTTTGTAAATATTGCCCACGATATTGAGCGAACCTCTGCGCTCCCACATCAATTCATTAATGCGGTCATTTTCCAAAATAGCAATACGCGTTTCTTCAAAAGAAGTATTAACGATTACTTCTACTTTCGGAGCTTCTTCTAAAATCTTAGTCATCTCAAATCCTTGGCTATATGACGTGCAACTCACCGGCTGCATCACGCCAATACAGCGCTTCTCTAATAAATTTTAAACGTTCCAACGTAAATTCCGCTTCTGCCGGTACGGCTATGTCCAACCAAGCCGCCACCATATGTTCGGGCTTGGCCGATTTATCCGCACAACGTTGCAAAAGCAAGTGCAACTTGTTTGGGCTTACCTGTTTAACGCTGTGCAAAAAAGGTTTCAAATCTCTCTGCACTTTTATAGCGTTAGCGGCTTGCTCGGTTAAAATAATATGTTCCCCGCCAAAAAACGCTTCCGCCGGCTGTGAAGGTTTATACTGCGAAAAATCCCCCTCCACCCCGTAGAGCATTACTTCAGCCAATTGGTTCACCGAAGGCAACGCATAAGGCACCCTTTTTATGCGTTTGATTTTCAGCCCTTTCGGGGCTACTTGGGTGAATGCAGACTCGGCCGCTTCTTCCTTGACGGCGGAAGAAAAATACACATCTGCATATTCTGCTAAACTTTGTTGGCCATAGCCCAAAACCGGGCCATAAGCCAAACGGGGCCAATTTTTGTTTACTTTGGCAGGCTCAAAAGGCAAGCCGCTACGCAGCACCATATTGCGCAAGGACACAAAAATCTGTTTATGGTCCCAATGGGCCGGTGCAGTAAACACTACTCGCATTTTATAAATTTTTGGGGTGTTTATCATAGTCCCTTTTTAAGCCGATGTAATTCTGCGCGCATATACCGATTGCACCACCCCCAATGCCAACATACTAGACACTAAGTTGGACCCGCCGTAAGAAATAAAAGGCAACGGAATCCCCGCCACCGGGAAAAGCCCAATCAGCATACCAAAGTTAATCAGCATATAGGTCAAAAACATACCGAATATACCGCTACATACCAAATAGCCGTAGCGGTCGCTGGCCAAGTAAGCCACCGCCGCAATACGCCACAAAATCAGCAAGTACAGCCCCAACACCAACAAAGTGCCGCACAAGCCCAATTCTTCTCCGACTACTGCCAAAATAAAATCTGTGTGTTTTTCAGGCACAAACCCTAAGCGCGATTGCGTCCCCGAAAAAAGCCCTTTTCCCAGCACGCCACCGGAGCCCATAGCTATTTGGGCCTGTAAAACATTGTAAGAAGCGCCTTGCGGGTCCGATTGGGGCGCCAGGAAAGCTTCCACCCTTTTGCGCTGATAAGGTTTCATTTGATGGTCCACAAATACCCCGGCAAAGAACCCCGCCACCACCACCAACGTTGCCAACACAAAATAAAAAGACGGCAAAAAGATGCGAAGTTGCTTAAAAATCCACCAAGCCACATACCCGCCCAGCGCTACCAACAAAACAAACCCCGCCATATAAAAAGGCGAAGAACCTAAGTTGTAAAAAATCTTAAGCAAAGTATATTCTTGCAAAGCAGGGTGTAAATATAAATAGGTCCACGCAATGGTAAAAAATCCCGCCACTGCGGCAAACACCGCCACCAATGCCAAGAAAAACACATTAATCCCGGCGCAAAACAAAAGCACCACCAAGGCGGGAAACGTAATTACAATGGAAGAAAAATCCGGTTGCATCATAATCAGCCCGAAAATCGGCCCGACCAATACACCCAGCAAAACCAATGTGCGCACATCGCGAATACGCCTTCCCTGTCTGTCTAAAAAAGCCGCCGCCACCAAAATAGTCAGCACACGGCAAAGCTCTGCCGGCTGCATGGAGAAAAAAGGCAACACAAACCAAGATTTACTGCCCCGCTGATAAGTGCCGAAAATCAATACTCCCACCAGCAAAGCCATAATCACCCCATACAAGGGTTTCCATTGTTCGTCAAAAATTTGATAATTAAAGCTCCACGCCGCCAAAAAAGCCGTTAAACCTATCGGCAAAGCTATTAGGTGCGTGCGCACCACCGCATTGGAAAGAGATAAAGCATTGACCGCGGACATAATGCACAAAGCCCCCATCACGGCTAACCCGGCCATGGCACCTAATAGCAGCCAATCCATTTTGCTTTTGCGGAGATTAGATTTATAATTCATCATTGGGCATTTCCTGTTTCTTGTACTTTTTCTTCTTGCGTATGAGCGGGTGGCGGTTCGGGCAAGGACATACGCTCTGTTTCATTTGTTTCCGGTTGTGGCGTTGCCGGCGGTTGTGGGGCTCCGGCAGAAGGGGCCGCCACAGGCTGTTTTTCTGTTTCCTTCTCCGGCTCTTGCACAGCCGGGGTAGGAGCAACCACAGGTTTCGGGCGCGGTTTCCATACAGGGTCTTCAATGCCGAAGTAGGCTTTGAGCATTTCCCGGGCTATCGGTCCCGCCGCCGAAGAGCCCCCTTCACCAAATTCCACAAAAACCGCTACGGCTATTTCCGGTTCTTGCCCTTCCTTTCCGGCAAAAGCCATGAACCAACCATGGTCGGCCCCATGCGGGTTTTGGGCTGTGCCTGTTTTGCCGTAAACGTCCAAACCTTTAATTTTCACTCTTGCGGCAGTACCGGTATCCACCGTATGCTTTAAGGCTTTAAAAAGTAAATCCCAGGTGGACGGCGCAATATCCACACTGCCGATTTGTTCGCTGGCAGACTCTTTCAAAATTTTTCCGCTCTGGGAATGGACAACTTTATCCAAATAATAAGGCTTCCATACTTTTCCTTTGCTGGCTACCGCCGATGCAAATTGAGCCATTTTAATCGGCGTAACCAACAGCTCCCCTTGCCCGATGGACAAGTTCAGCGTATCCCCGATGAACCAATAAGAGCGGTTACGCGCGCGTTTGGTAGGGCCGTATAAATTGCCGGATTTTTCGCCGGGCAAATCTACACCCGTCGGTTGACCGAATTGGAACATTCTTTGTACTTTTTCTATGGCCGCCGGACCCATTTGGGCGGCAATCGTGTAAAAATACACATCACAAGAACCGGCCATACCTTCAAAAAAATCCACCGGTCCATGGGTACTCCAACAGCGAAACACGCGCGATCCGGCGTCATAATGTCCGGGGCAACCAATCACTTTTTTCGGGTCAAATCCGCCTTTTTCAATCGCGGCAATTGCCGTTATGATTTTAAAAGTAGAGGCGGGAGGATAAATCCCCTGGACGGCCAAGTTATATTCGCTGATTTTGCGCGATTTTACTTCCGGCTCATCTGAATACGGCACAAACATAGACGGGTCAAAAGCAGGCGCCGTAGCCAAAGCCAAAATAGCTCCGGTGCGCGGATCCATCGCCACCGCGGCACCCCGGCCCGTTTTAGAATTTTTCAGCCCTTTTTCGGCCGCTTGTTGCAAATTGAAATTCAAAGTCAGGTAAACATCGTTTCCGCTGCGCCACTTGCGGTCTTCAATCACTCTTTTCACGCGCCCGCGGTAGTCCACTTCCAAATAGACCCCGCCGTCTCTGCCTTTAAGCTCTTTTTCAAATTTCTTTTCCAAGCCGTTTTTACCCACTTTGGCATTTAAGCGATAATCCAAAGATAAATCCCGGTTTTTCCATTCTTTGCCTTCCATACTGCCCAAATACCCCACCAAGTGGCTGGCAAAAGACCCATACGGATACACTCTTTTGTTTTCTTCCACCAAATAAACACCCGGATAGTACAACAAAAGCTCTTGCAGCGTAACAGCAGTTTTGGGGGATAAGTTTTCTGCTAAAGCCAAAGCCTTGCCGCTTCGTACCCCTTTGTGCAATTGGGCCAATAAGGCTTTTTCTTCCATTTGTAATCTGGGGGCGAAATCGGCCGCTAAACGTTTTAAATAGTTTTCGTCTTTCGGCCCGGCAGATAAGTAATAAAGATTGAAAGAAGGGGCATTTGCGGCAACGGCTTGCCCATCTGCGGTCAGAATGCGCCCGCGAGGAGCCGTTTGGTATAAAACCTGCGTTCGGTTTTGCTCGGCCAGGTGCAAATAGTGTTCGTGGCGCAGCAGCTGAATATCTGCCAAACGCAGAGCCACCACCGCACCGGCTAAACCGGCCAGGACCAAAAGGGTTTTCAAGCGGTTATTAAAAAAAATCTTTGTAGAAAGCATCAATAACTTTTATTCCCGCGCACAAAGGCAAAGCGAACCACCCGAAAAATAAAAGGCGCCAGGAAAGCATTTAAAATAATCCCGATGGCAAAAGAACCGAACCCGCGCCATGCGGAGAAACCGGCAAAAACTTTTAACAATAAACAATTGAGTAAAAATGCCAACAAACTTAAGCAAAACACGCAGAGCATTTGCGGCAAAATGCCGTCAAAATCCAATCTTTTTTCCAAGGAATAAACAGCCGCGGCGCATAAAGTTAAAGTCAGTGCACTGCAACCGAATAATTTGACACTGAAAAAATCCAAAAATAATCCGCACACAAAAGACAAAGCATAGCCGTATTCCGGTTTTAAGTATGCACAAACCGCTACGGCAAAAACCAACATCACATTTAAGCTCACGCCCACTCCGCCCATGAAGGCCATCAGGGCCCAATGCAAAATGGTCGCCGCGATAAACAACAAAAAAAGTTTTAAAATCGTATTCATTTTTTACCCTCGTTTTCTTGGCGGGTTAAGATAAACAGCTCCCGCACCGATGGGGCTTGGGCCTGCGGTTTGACATAGGCAAAAGGCGCGGAAGAAAAAGATTCGTCCGTTTCCAGCGCATCTACTTCGCCCACCAAAATCCCGGCCGGGAAAATACTGCTGGAAGCGGAAGTATATACTTTTTCGCCGGGTTTGATTTTAGACAAAACAGGTAAGTACTTCATCAGTAACATGGCACTGCCGCCACCTGTCAAAAGTCCTTCTTCCGCACTTTCTTGCGTATATACGGCGGCAGAAAAATCTTCATCTTGTAAAAGTAATACCTTGGCGGTATTTTCGTCCGTTTCCACCACCACCCCGGCTAATATAGGTTGTCCTTCTTGCAAAGAAATAGCCGCCGCGCGTTCTTGCACGCCTTGAGCCGCCCCTTTGTCTATAATCACGCTGTTCCATTGGGTCGGCTCACGATAAGCCGTCTTAGCCCAAATGCCGTTCCAACCGCGCGGGCTTTTGATATTCAACGCTTTGGTAAGGCGTTCATTTTGCGCAAAAATCTCCTTGGCTTGGGCATTTTGCAAGCGCAATTGGCTCATCTCCGCTTTTAAGCGTTCATTTTCTTGATGGGTGTCTAATAATTCGCGTATGGTACGGCTGACCCCGTCACCATACTCCAACGTAGCGTGGGACAAACGGATTTGCGGAATGAAAATATAAGAAAGCAATGCTTTTACGGAAGCGACCGGACTCTCCAAAGGCAGAATCATCAACAACAAAGAAAGCAATACAAACACCGCCGGCAGAATTTTGCGTCTGCGGCTAATTTGCGAAATTTGGTTTTTTCGTTTAGTTTTGCGTTGCATGGGATTCTAATTCAAAAAAAAGCGGACAAAGTTCTCAGGCTTCAAGAACCCTGTCCGCTTATTGTGGCGTAAAACTTAGTAAGATTTGCCTCTGTTACCGAAGAAGCGGGAACCTTTTTCGTTTAACTGCTCCAGGAATCTGCCTGTACCTAAAGCCACACAGCTCAAGGGGTCCGCCGCGCGGTGCACCGGAATATCGGTTTCTTTGCGGATCAAATCCGTAATACCGCGCAACAAGCTACCACCGCCGGCCACAACCAACCCGCGGTCCACCAAGTCGGCCGCCAATTCGGGCGGGGTTTCTTCCAAGGTGCTCTTGATAACATCAATAATCAAACGCACCGGTTCCATTAAGGCCTGGCGAATTTCTTCAGAAGTTACGCTCAAGGTGCGGGGCAACCCCTGTGTTTGGTCGCGGCCTTTTACTTCCATGGATTTTTCTTCTTTGAGCGGATAAACGGAGCCCAAGGTGATTTTCACTTCTTCGGCCGTCGTTTCTCCGATAATCAAGTTGTATTTTTTGCGGAAGTATTGCACGATACATTCGGTAAGTTCGTCTCCGGCTACATCAATGGATTTAGCGACCACCATGCCGCCTAAAGAAATTACCGCCACTTCCGTCGTGCCGCCGCCAATGTCCACAATCATGCTGGCATGGGGTTCGGCAATGGGCAAATCTGCCCCCATGGCAGAAGCCATGGGTTCTTCAATCAAATAGACCTCTCTGGCCCCGGCTTGCCGGGCCGCATCGTCCACGGCCCTGCGTTCTACACCGGTAATATCAGAGGGAATGCCAATGACAATTCTAGGGCGCAACAAGCTGCTGCGGCTGTGTACTTTACGAATAAAGTAGCGAATCATTTCTTGCGTGACCTCAAAGTCGGCAATGACGCCGTTCTTCATCGGGCGCACGGCAATAATATTCGCGGGCGTACGGCCTAACATTTGTTTGGCCTTGGCACCGACGGCTTTTACCTCGCCGGTTTCGCGTTCCACCGCCACGACAGAGGGTTCTCTGAGCACAATGCCTTTATCCTTGACGTAAATCAAGCAGTTGGCCGTGCCGAGATCCATACCGAGGTCAGAGGAAAACAGCCCCCCCAGATAGTCAATTACCATTTAGTCCACCAATTTAATGATAGCCACTTGGGCATTGTCGCCTTGGCGCACACCGGCACGATAAATGCGGGTAAAGCCGCCCGGGCGATTTTGATAACGAGCCGCCAACACTTCAAACAATTTTTTGTAGGCGTTCTTATCTTTCAAGGTATCTTTAACGGCCAAATGGTCATTGGCTTTAGCTAAAGTAATTAAACCTTCTACCACACGGCGCACTTCTTTGGCCTTGGGCAAGGTGGTTTTGACTTCTTCGTGCAAGATAATGCTGGTAGCCATATTTTTGAGCATAGCATTCTTGTGGGAAGAAGTTTTACCGAGTTTGCGGTATCCTGTATTCTTAATCATCTTTTACAATCCTTATAGCGGGTAATACCCTAAATTTTCATGCCCAGAGACAAATTCATCTCGGCCAATCTTTCTTTAATTTCGTCCATGGATTTGGCACCGAAATTTTTGATCATTTTCAAGTCATCTTCCGTCATTTTTACCAAATCGCGAACGGTGAGTACTTGTTCGGATTTTAAGCAATTGATGGAGCGGGAAGAGAGCTCAATGAATTCAATAGATTGGTTAAGCACTTCGTCAAGTTTGGAGTTGACGGGCGTAGCGCCGCTGACACTGCCGGTAGCGGAAATCGGTTCTTGCTCATCGGAAGCGGTGCTTACGGCTACCGTGCCCGGTTCTTCACCTTCAATGGTGAAAATATGCAAGGAACCAGAGAGCAACACCGCGGCACGATGCAAAGCACGGGCCGGCTCTAAGGTGCCGTCAGTGGTGATTTCCAAAATCAAGCGGTCATAGTCGGTTTTTTGTCCGACGCGGGCCGGTTCAACGTCATAGTGCACTTTGACGATGGGAGAGAACAACGCATCCACCGGAATAAAACCGGCCGGGCGTTGAATCTTTGCCAAATCTTCAGCAGGCACATAACCTTTACCGCGGGAAATTTCAATTTCCATTTCAATGCTGCCGCCCACTTCCAACGTGGCCAACTGCAAGTCTTTATTTACGATGCTGACACCATCTACTTCTTCAATATCAGCAGCGGTTACCGGGCCGGGTTTA
>JAFVWP010000127.1 GCA_017501565.1 Elusimicrobiaceae bacterium
GGGTTTTCCCTCTTGAGCCGGCAAACGATATACTTCCCGACCCGAACTGATAACCGTATATCCCACGTCCAAATTAGCCAACGCACTTTCTTCCACTACTTTAAGCAAACAAGCACGCTCATAAGCGGCACTTTTAAGAAATTTCAAACGAGCAGGCACATTAAAAAATAAATCTGCTATTTCTACCGTTGTTCCAGCAATGGCAGGGGCAGGCATTTGACCCAATACTTTTCCGCCTTCCACCTCTAAGCGAGCGCCTTCTCCCCCTTCAACGCAACTGCTGATACGCATTTTAGATACCGCGGCTACGGAATAGAGGGCTTCTCCTCTAAAACCGAATGTATGGAGTTGATTTAAATCTTCAAAATTAGCAATTTTGCTGGTGGCATGGCGAAGCACACTGCAAGCCAAATCGGCCGGAGTCATACCACAACCGTCATCGTTGATGCGGATCAACTCTCGTCCTCCGCCTTCAATATCAATATGAATGCTGTGTGCACCGGCATCTATGGCGTTTTCCAAAAGTTCTTTAAGTACGCCGGCGGGGCGTTCTATTACTTCTCCGGCAGCAATTTGACCGGCTGTTTTTTCGTCTAAAACGTGGATTTTATTCATTTTCCACCCTCTTTTTCCATTCGGCAATGAGTTGCAAAGCACCCATCGGCGTCAGCTTATTCGGATCTGTCATTTTAATTTCTTGCACAATAGGGGCCGAAAATAAATCTTGTACCGGATTTTTTTCTTTAACTGAAATGCGGGTACCTTTTTTGGTTTCCAAATCTTTAAGCACTTTGCGCGCGCGGATGGTTACTGCTGCGGGCAAACCGGCTATTTCTGCCACATGGATACCGTAAGATTGGTCCGCCGCCCCCGGCAAAATCTGATACAGAAAAGCCAATTTGCTCTCTCCCAAAGAATCCTTGTATTCTTTAGCTTCTACATGATAGTTTTTGATGCTGGGATATTTATTTTCTAAATCTACCAATTCAAAATAATGCGTGGCAAACAATACTTTGGCTCCGCCGCGCGGCTTATACAAATATTCCACAATGGACCAAGCAATGGAAATACCGTCAAAGGTAGAAGTACCGCGGCCCACTTCGTCTAACAGAATCAAACTGCGTGAAGTTTGTGAAGACAAAATATGCGCTGTTTCGTTCATTTCTACCATAAAAGTAGAATTTCCTCTCTGCAGCGCATCATGCGCTCCGATACGAGTCATAATTTTATCTACAATACCCACCACGGCTTCTTGTGCGGGAACAAAGCTTCCCATCTGTGCCATAATTACCAAAAGTGCCGTTTGTTTCAAATACACACTTTTACCGCCCATATTGGGTCCGGTAATCAACATTAGCTGAGTATTAAGTCCGTCAATATTTAAATCGTTCGGTACAAAAGAGCCGGCAGGGAGCAACGACTCTACAATCGGGTGGCGTCCCGCCTTGTAAGAAAGGCCCACCCCGTCATTAACCACAGGGCGCACATAATGATATTTCATAGCCGCTAATGCTAAAGAAAGAAAAACGTCCAACTCGGCTGCCGTTTGAGCAAACTCTTTCATGGGTCCAATTTGCTCTGCGGCAGATTTTCTAACGGCATCAAACAAAGCACTCTCCAAACGCAAAATACGGCTA
>JAFVWP010000128.1 GCA_017501565.1 Elusimicrobiaceae bacterium
ATTTTGACTGCGTTTGTAATATCAGCACTTCAACAACAAAAGTTGTTGTCGTTCGTAATAACTGAAAAACAATTGCTCATAGCATGATTTTTCAGATTTATGATTTATTGGCTCCGCTAGTTGCCAAGGCAAGTACTGATAGGTACGGCGAAGGCAAGGCGGAGTCAAGAAACTTAAATATGGAAAATCGTTTGCCCACACCAAAACACGCAACCGAAGATGTCGTGCAAAGCAACACAGGGCAAAACATTGCGTTTTACCCTGTGTGAGAAACACTGATAACTGAAAAAGTATTACTTTTTAAGACTTATCAACACCATCTCCGCTTCTATTGCGCCATCTTCATAAAATAAATAATGCGGCAGTTGGCCCACTTCATACGGCGTGTACTGCCCATAAGACAGCTTCACACTGCCCAAAAGTTTTTTTTGCGTAAAAGAAAGCGGATAAGTCCCCCCCGAAGGATACTCATAACGTCCGTCCGTGGTTTCCACCCAAAGTGTATCTTTTTGCGCGCGGCATTTCTCCAAAGATTGCGGAGCAAATAAAAGTACTTTTAAAAAAGTTTCCAACTTTCCCGCACCAACGGCTTATCCACCAAAGGCAACACATAATTAAAATCCGTTTGTTGCGCGGTTACCCGTGCAGAAAGCAGTTTAAACGCGCCCGCTTCGGAAAAGGCCGTTACATCATACACGCCGTCTGCCGCTTTTTTAATTTGCAAAATTCCCCCCGCCGCATAACCGCGGGCCGCAGCATTAAACCGAAATGCCGCCAAATTTTGCCCTTCGGCAAAGAAAGAAACCGATTGCAATGCCGACACCTTACACGCGCTTTTTACGCCGAGAGAAACACACCCGCCCAAAAATAAAGCCAAAAGCAATATCCCTATATTTTTCATTCGTCCTCCACCCGCGCCGTTGGCGGCGGGATTAATAATATTATAATATAAGTTAAATGTCAGAAATCTCTCTTTATTTACTTTCCGCACTGATTGCCTGTGCCGTTACGGCAGGCAGTATGCCTTTGTTGCACCATTTTTTGGCAAAGTACTTTTTAGATGTCCCTTCCGGTATTAAAAAGCACAAACACGCCGTACCGGTGTTAGGCGGGAGTGCCATCTTTTTGGGTTTATCGGCCAGCTTAATTTTTATTCGGCTGACCACTCATTTTCCTACCGGTACATTGCATAGTTTGCGCGGGGTACTTATCGGAGCGGGCATTATCTTTTTGCTGGGGTTAGCCGATGACCTTAAAAAACCCAAAGGATTAAGCGCCCCTGTTAAGTTAGCCGTACAGGCTTTGGCGGCGGCGGTACTGATATTATACGGCGTGCGTATTACATTGTTCAATTGCCCCCAGCTTTCTTATCCGCTTACATTTTTGTGGGTAATCGGCATCACGAATGCTTTTAATTTATTGGATATTGCAGACGGCCTTTGCATCAGCCAAGCCGTCATCTGTGCAACAGGGCTTTTGTTTATCACCTTGCCGACCGAATTTACTTATGCTAATTTCTGTGCGTGTGCGGTCCTGGGGGCTAGCATCGGGTTTTGGCCCTACAATCATCTGTCTAAGTTTAAAACGTTTTTGGGCGACAGCGGCAGTACTTTATTGGGCTTTTTATTGGCGGCCTTAGCCTGCGGTAGCGGATATAGTGAAAATTCAAATTTGGGCTTTTTAGCTCCGCTTTTAATTTTGGCGGTCCCGCTTTTTGATACGGCATTCGTGGCACTTATCCGCATATTGCAAGGCAAAAATCCGTTGCAAGGCAGTAATGACCATGCCGCTCTGCGCTTGCAAAAAGCCGGGGTGAGCCGATACCACACCTTGCTTTTATTTATCGGGGCCGGATTATTTTTTAATATTTTGGGCTTTGCCGTTACCCAAACGGACGAATGCTCTGCCGCGGCCTTATACTTTTTAGCCTTTGTATTGCTGACGGCGGCCGGAATATTTTTAGGCCAAATCCGTATGAAATCATGAAAAACAACCCTATTTTACATACCGATACGCTTATTTTAGGCGCAGGCCTGAGCGGGCTTAGTACAGCTTTTCACTTAGAAAAAGCCGGAAAGACCGATTATTTGTTAGTAGAAAAAAACGATTTTTTCGGCGGACTTTGTGCCAGCGAACACATAGACGGCTTTACTTTTGACTTTTCCGGGCATCTGCTTCACTTGCGCGACTCGTACGCCTTGCGTTTGGTGCGGCAGCTGTTGCCGGGCAATTTGGCAAAATTAAAAAGAAAAGCCTTGGTTTATTTTGAAGATAAATTAATTCCCTTTCCGTTTCAGGCTCATTTGTGGGCCGTATCTTCTCAGGTGCGCCAAGAATGTCTGCAAGGGGCCGCAAAAGCCGCCCAAACCCCTTTTAAAAAACCGGATAATTTCCGGCAATGGTGTTTGCAATCTTTTGGAGAAGGCATTTACCGCCACTTTATGGGGCCTTATAACCGCAAACTTTGGCAAACCGACCCCGCGGATATGACATGGGATTGGTGCGGTCCTTTCGTACCCGCACCGGACACCGAGCAAATTCAGGCCGGAGCCGTAAAACCAAATCCGAAACCTTTCGGGTATAATGCCCATTTCTACTATCCCAAACAAGGCGGTATCGGGGCTTTAGCCAATGCCTTGGCCGCACAGGTGCCTAACACCTGGCTCAACGCGCAAGTACAACGGATAGATTTGCGTAAAAAAGAAGCACTCATCAACGGAAAAATCGTCCGCTTTCAGCATTTAATCAATACCTTGCCGCTCAAGGCCTTTATACAAATGTGTGCGCACGCCCCGGAGTCTGTCCGACAAGCGGCCCTTTTGTTAAAACATACGTCCGTACATGTACTAAACATTGCCATTAACCGCCCCGCTTTGGACATCAGTTGGATATATTTCCCGCAAAAAGACACCCCCTACTACCGCGTAGGAGTGCAAAGCGCTTTTGCCCAAAGCAATGCCCCCCAAGGCTGCAGTTCTTTTTATGTGGAAACTGCTGAAAAAATAACGGATTTTGATGCCGCCAAGCAAGCAATTCTCAAAGACCTTTCCCAAAAAGGTATAATAAAAGAGCAAGATAAAATCCTACTTTCTTATTGGCAAACCTTGCCGGTGGCCTATGCCATTTATGACAAAAACCGCGCAAATGCCACCCACAAAATATTAGGCTGGTTAAACAAGAACGGCTGTATTTGCGTCGGTAGATACGGCTTGTGGGAATATTCTTTTATGGAGCGTAGCTTACTGCAAGGGCGGCAAGCGGCGCAAAAGGTGTTATAATAAATTTATGAAGATACTTGTTTTTGGGGGCAGTTTTGACCCGGTACACAAAGGCCATATCGCCATGTTTAAAAAGGCTTTACAAGTCGTAAAGCCGGACGTGGCGCATATTGTGCCGGCCTATCACTCCCCGTTTAAAGACAAGTCCCCCACCCCCTTTAAATTGCGTATGCAAATGGCCAAAGCCGCGTTTGGGCCGTTATCTAAAAAAATCGTATTTGACGATTATGAACTTAAATGCGGCGGAAAAACCTATTCTTATCAATTGGTGAAATACCTGCAACAACGCTACGAAAACGCCGAAATTTATTTATTGGTGGGAACGGATTGTTTAAACGATTTGCACAAATGGAAAAATCCGCAATACATATTCAAAAATGCGGTGGTCGTAGCCGGAAAACGCCGCGGTTATACCGAAAATAAAGCCGACTTTAAACATATCTTTTTGCCGGGAAGCTTTCCGAAAATGTCTTCTACGCGGGCGCGGGCGCATATCCTGGCCAGCGGAGCTATACCCGAAGACAAAATTACCCCCGCCGTAGCGGAAGTAATTGTCAAAAATGACTTATACGGCTTGCAAGTGCATCGCTGGTTGAAAGAACATTTAAAACCCAACCGCTACTTGCACTCGGTAAAC
>JAFVWP010000129.1 GCA_017501565.1 Elusimicrobiaceae bacterium
GCAAAGCATCTGTTATTTTTTCTTTATCATATCCGCACAAACACAGTGAATTAAAAAGGGTTTTTCTTCTATGCAAAAAGGCTGCTTTTACCAACCGGGCAAAAGAGCGGTATTGGGCATCATTTTCAAACAGGCTTTCTTTTTTCTCAAAAGTCAGCACCATGCTTTCCACTTTTGGGGGCGGGTTGAAACAGGCCTTTCCCACTTTGATTAATTGTTTAGGCGCACTGCGCACCTGGCTTAAAATACTAATCGGCCCGTAGGCGGCTCCGGCCTTGGCCAAAATGCGTTGGGCCTGCTCCTTTTGAAACATAAATACCGCGCCGTCAAAATAAGGCCAAGCAAGCACTTTATCCAAAATATCTGCCGCATCAATATAAGGCAAATTGCTCACAAAAAAAGTAGGTCTTTGCGGTAAAAGGTTCAAATCAAAATGCAGAAAATTTTCTAAGATGATTTTTTCTTTTAATGACGGAAAATGCTCTTGCAAATATTGTTGCATTTGCGGGTCAATTTCCACCGCGGTAAAATGAGCAAAATTTTTCTGCAATAAAAGCTCCGTCAACGCCCCTTGCCCGGGGCCGATTTCCACCACATCAGCCACCGTAGCGGGTACGGCTTGCACAATGGCATTTATTACCGATGTGTTAATTAAAAAATGTTGGCCGTATTTTCTCATTCTTCCTCCAAAACGTTTAAATTCTTTTTAGCTGTTTTATTGGCGGGTGCTACGTTTAGGGCTTGTTTGTAATATTGCGCCGCTTGCACATCTTCCCCCGCGATTACCGCCGCAGTACCCAAGCCCAAATAAGGCAAAACGTCTTGCGGGGCTTGTTGGCGGGCTTTGTCAAAAGAAGTTTGGGCCAAGGCGGCATTTCCGCAAACCAAGCCCGCTAACCCTTGCACCAACCAATATTCCGCCCCTTGCTGTCGGGCCGTGTCTTCTTGCAAATCCCCCGCAATATCATCTACAAACCGCACCCAGCTTTTCCCCATAACCCAAAGGCCCATGTCATTGCCCACAATACGCGGGTCATACACTGCTTTGGGCGGGGTACTGCGCTGTTGGGTAAGTGCATTGGGTGAACGATAGTCGGGCGTGCGCGCTTGCAAGGCCATATTCACGTCATACTGCTCAGCGGCGGCGGTTACAACGCGGCTCAACTCTTCGGCAAAAGATTGCACTTGCTCGGCCCGGTTGTTTTCTTCTCCGCCCGGCAAAACAAAATTGCGCTTAAAAGACATCGGGCTTAAAGCACTTGCACTCATATCCGGGGCCGCGCGTAAAGTTTGGTAAGCTTCGGCAAATTGCCCCGCAGAAGATTCTTTTTCCGTCGGCACAGACGGAACAGCCAAATCCAAGGCTACTTCTATTTGAATATCTTTTGCACTTGGCGCGCTAAGCAAACTGCGCGTAAACTTTTGGATTTGTTCTTCAAAGTTTTGCCCATTGCGGCCTTGGGCGCGATAGACCGCGTTTAAGGCAAGGCCGTCTGCTTTAAAACGTACAATAGAAAAAGCGCCTTCTAATACTTGGCGCGCTTGCGCGGTTTGATTTCGGCGCAACAACAAATAAGCATAACGCAGGCGGGCCACAAAATCGCCGGGTTTGGTTTTAACGGCTTTTTTATAATACTTTAAGGCCGTGGCATAATCTTCGCGTTTTTCGTATAAAGCCGCCAGGGCAAGTTGGGCATCTTCGTACTTAAAGAACAAACTAAGTGCTTTTTTGTAGCTTTCTTCGGCTTGTTGGTCCCTGCCCATAAAATCATATAAATTGCCCAATTGGTAGCGGTACAAGGCTTCGCGCGGGGCTAATTCCACCGCTTGGCGAAAGTGGTCCAATGCTTTTTCAAAATTTTTCTGGGCGGCATAGGTGGAGCCCAAATTCATGTGCGTATCGGCTTTGGACGGATCTAAGCGGTAGGCTTGTAAAAAGTTTTCTTGCGCTTGTAAAATATCCCCTTTCCAACCATAAGCAATACCCAAAAGTTGATATGCCATCGGGTTTTTGGCATCTAAACGCAAGGCTTCACGATATTCGGTAATGGCAAAATCCACTTTTCCGCTCCAATACAACGCAGAACCATACAACAAATGCGGCAAGGGATCTTGCGGATTTTTGATAATGGCTTTGGCAAACGAATTGGCCGCCGCAGGATAGCGGGCGGCGGACATTTCCCCCATACCGCGGCGCATATCAGAGAAAGACTGCTCCAACATAATGCGGTCCCACATGGTTTGGGAATAATCCGTCTTCAGCTCTTGCTTGCCAAAAGAAAAAGGAAAGAAACCCCACCCGCCGGGTGCGGCCAACAACAAAAGCATTAACAAAGCCCACCGATAGATAACATTCATCTATTTATTGTAGCAATATTAATCTGTCTTACAAAAGAAAAGAAAGGTTAGCTTTTTATTTTCCTGTCCAACAAAAACCCCGGGGCCGTAGCCCCGGGGAAAGGATAGCAGGATCTATCTTCTATGTGCTGTGTGTGGTGGTGCATACTGAGATGCTTTGAAGCTGGAACCACACGGCAATTTATCGCCGTTAGTCGGCTTAATGGCCGTACCATGATCACACAAGGCTTGGATATAAGCTTTCACCTGAGCATAGTTCATCGTGCCACTCAAACCGCAACTTCCACTCGGTTCGAATACAGCTGTGTACTGCTCATGGTATGTCTTGCGGTTGATGTCGTCTATAGACGCATTAGCCGCCAGACCATCAACATGGTCTACTCTGGAGAAATTGACCGCTTTAGCAATCGGAGCCAAGGGGAAACCTCTCCACGGACCTTTGTCCAATTCTGCTTCAAACGGAGCGCGGTCGTCTTGAGCAGCTTGGTCTCTTAATGTATCATGGTTCCAGTTATAGTGACCATAGTGATACTCTTTCCCGATAGGGGCTTCTCTTCCACCACTGAGACATCCGCGGAAACGAGGGTCAAAAACACCTTTCCCATCTTCGTACCACAAATGGGCAGGGAAGAAAGAAGAATCATATCCCATGAAGGCCGCAAAGGTACCAAACATATTATTTCCCACATTAGCAGACGGGTCCACAGAGTTGGCACCGATGGTTTTGCCTAACATACATACCGCATTGACAGGGATATTGTCGCCCACGATAGACATGGCGTCTAACAGGTTAGCCACGCTAATGTCAGACAGATCTGAAGCATTATAGTTCAAAACAGTCGGCGCGTCTGTATTTTTAAGATTGACGGCATCATATTTTACTTTTGCAGCGGCCAAAAGGGCAGCAACGTCATCATCTACGTGGATAAGTCTCCTATTACCAATGTTTTCTAACCCAACACAAGCATTGTTTTGAGACGGCGCTACACGCGCACTGCCTTCTAATGGATCAACTTTCTCATCAATAATCGGAGAAATATTACCATAGAAATTAACAGGCTGTGCAACGATGACAGAAGGAGTATTAGGGTCTTTGCCGCAATCTTTATCATCTAATCTCTCTTCGCCCCAAGTGCCTTCTTTAGTACATATCCGTGTCGTAGTGCACTCAGTTTCTCCAACGAAAACTTTGCCTTTTAATTCTTTACCTTCTTCGCACTGCGGTTCAGTCGGTGGAACTTGTGTAACTACCACTTCCCACTTGCCGACATAGCTTTCGTCATCTTGAGACGTCTTATCGCCGAACTTAGCCGTCCATAAGGCGGTAACGGGGCCTTGTTTCGCAGCAGCTTCTAATGTCTTTGATTGTTCAGGAGTCAATACAGCCGCGTACGTTCTTAAGCCTTCCTTAGCTGCATCTCCTTCGGCTTTAGTCGGTGCCACTTTAGCACGAGAGACAAGCGTGCTTCCGTCGTTATCCTTGAATTCCACAAACACTTGGATATTACCGGCATTGGCGCCGTGGGTGTCGGGGTCAAAGGTTAAGTCCGCTTTTACATCGTTCAAAGCATCAATGACATTGGCACTAATGCGGAAGTTTGTAAAAGCACACCCTGTGCGTAAGGCATTTTCCCGCTTGAAAGCACCTTGTCTTTCAAAGCGGCGCTCTTTGCCATCGTAATATTTGCCTTTTAACTCGCCGGAGTATTGGCGGCTCCAGATATAATCTCTTTCAAAGTCCGCATATTTATACGGCAAGAGATCCAAGGGCATATCGTAGAAGATACCCGCAGACATATCTTTCTTGAAAGCAAAGCCTTCAATTTTGACCAAGTGCAAGGCGTTAAAAGCTCTCTTGGTCATTGCATTAATATCTACTTCATCATTACCTTTGTAGCGTTCTTCTACGTATTTCTTCAAAAGCTTTTCAGTTTTGGCTTGGAAATTATCCCAGTCAAACACTTTGCCTTCTGCAATGTAAATCACGCAAGCATCGTTCAACTCTTCACGCACCAAGCCGTCCGCGCGGTACTCATTACCCGTGCCGTCAATTGTAGAGTTAGTCATGTACATTTTTTGTCTTTCTTTTTCAACATCTGCTTTTCCGCCTTGGGCTGTATAATTAGCCAAACCGGAACTGCTTCCGTTGTTCACGTCGCGCGTGGAAGTTTTGCACAAGTAAGTAGAGCCGCCATCATCTAAGGGCACATAGTTCTTGGCCACGACAATGTGGTAGTGATTCCAATTTTTGGCTCTTCCGGTGCTTTGAAGTTGGAAGTTGCGCGTGGTGTTAATGGCATCACAATTGTAGCGGTCTTTTAAATGAATGCCTTGGCCTTGCACGGTGTTGCCCATGCAGAACATACGTTTATCCCAGGCATTCAAATCTCCGCCGGCACCGCCGCCATCATCCCATTTCGTTCCGGATTCTGGATGCTGCTCTTGTTCACCTTTACACCATTTTTCAAACTGCTTTTCATCTCTACATCTGTCATTGTAATGTTCATGTGTTTCATCAATATTTTTACAATATTCTGCGAAGGTCTGAACATTACCACCATACACTTTACAACCTTCTACCTTCTCACTTTTTTCCGTGGTACCCCACATGGAGCCCATGGCGCAGTCGTCTTCGCCGGTGACCAAACAGCAGGTCATACCGCCGACGAATTCCGCCAAGATTTCACCCAATTTTTTCACCAAAGGCAAAACCAGGTTTTCTCTCCAAAGTTTAAATTTCCACTCCCATTGCATCTGGTCGCGTTTTTTCATCATATCCCACCACCAGGGAGTAATGCCTTTAAACTCGTTGGACGGGTCCCACTTGCCGGCACCGCCACCGCTGACAAAGTCCCCCGTGCCGATACCGCCGGGGATATGGCGGCCGCTTTGCACAGGGTTAAACATAGCTTCTTTCAACCCTTCAGCCGCATTGGCTTTGGTCATCGCTTCGCGGGAAGCTTGGGCCTGTTTGGCACCGCCCATACCGAAATAAGAGCGGGACGGGCTACCGGCCGCACGTAACGGCTGTAAAGAAACAGGCTTAATGCCTTGCTTCGGAGCGGGAGCAGAATTTTTTCTGGCGGCCGCTTTCAATTGCGCCCCGCCGAAACGGCTGCCCACACCACCGCCACCGCGGAAATTCATGCCGGATTTACCCAAGGGATTAATCTTGGTCGGTGCAGAAGAAGCACGCTCAAAGCCGGCGCGGGTTTCTTGCGGTCTTTGTTTGCGATAGTTGCTATAATCGTTGCTCGGACGGCTGGACGAAGAATAGCTATCGCTAGAAGAGCTATATCCGTCCCGGTCAAAGTCGGGCAAGCTATCGTTGGTTTTTTCGGGCTCATTGCCCCAACCATTGATCAAGTCTAAAGAATCACGACCCGATAATTGGACAATTTGCCCATCGGGATCAGCCCCGGATGAGCCCATAAAGCCTGTGCGGTCCGTATCCGGGCTAAATATAGTGTCGTCCACGCCCGGGGTAATGATACCGCCGTCGTCTACCGAGCCGCTATATTTATACAAAAAGGGCAACATCAGCAAAGCCGCCAAAGCCGCCACAAAGAACGGAGCATCACGTCTGGTCCGTTCAAACAGGGTCTTTTTGGGCTTGCCATTGTTGCCGATTTTGGAAGAAATACGTTTAGAGAACGGATTAAAAGCAGGCTTGCTGTTTTTAATCTTATCGCTGAACGTAAATGAATCCTTCTTATTTTCAGCCATAACAGCCTCCTATTAGAGGAACTAAAATCCCGAAGGGGAACTTCGGGTACTGCTAGGTCTTAACGGCCGCCTGGGCACGCTAAGGCCGGGTACTGCAACTACAAATCTTTTTGGGCCGATTAATACGCCTGCAAAACCGGGAAAAATTCCCCCTGCATCGTAATTCGGCCTGTGTCTGTATCTATA
>JAFVWP010000130.1 GCA_017501565.1 Elusimicrobiaceae bacterium
GAACTCCTCTTTTCGGATTGAAAATCCGACGTCCTAACCGATAGACGAAGAGGGCAAAAATTTTAATTATGCGCCCGGTGAGACTTGAACTCACGGCCCCCCGCTTAAAAGGCGGATGCTCTACCACTGAGCTACGAGCGCTTAAAAAGTAAAAGAACTTTAAGGGTTTGTGTGCTTCGGGTCAAACCCTCAACATAAATATTATACAAAATTTTTTCCGTTGTGAAAAGATTTTATTTTTCTTTTTATCTCTTCTGGAAATCTCGTATAAATATTATAGCAGTTTTTACAAATTATTACAAAATTATTTTTTTTCTTTTCTTTTTGCTACAATGTCCTTATATGCGCTATCTATTTTATTTACTCACATTATCTTTGGTTTTTACCGCCGGAATGTTGGTAGGCAACTTGTATGTGCCTACCCGAAATGTCAGTTTGGCGGCCGCCGTATCCGTCCCGGATTTGGACCGCTCCAACCCGGCTATTAATGCAGCCACCCAGCAGCAAGCTCAAGAAAATCTGCAAGCATTAACCCAAGCCTTAACCGCTTGCCCTGCCGTGGTGGAAGAAGAAAAACAACGCTTGTTCAACCAAATTTCTTTATTTTTAGCCTTGCAAGATTTTGAAGTCAAAAGATTTATTTACACGGCAGAAATCGTAAAGAATATGCAAGACAGCCAAACTACTGCTCAATTTTCCCGCGCGGCACAGGATTATTCCCAAGCCAAAACCGCCACCGAAACATTAGCTAATACCTTATTTCCATTACCCGCGCCTACCGAGCAAACCGCAGAAGAACCGGCTGAAATATCCGCAGAGCAAAACACCACACAGCCGTCCACTGCCACCGCATCGGCTCCGACACAAGAAACACAAAAATCTGAAAAAAAATAATATTAAAAACCCCGCTTTTAGCGGGGTTTTTATTTATTGCTATGCTCTTGCTGTTTCTTTTAACAAAGATGCATACATCTGCAGTTGCTCTTTATATACTTCACCGGCTTCTGCCGGGGTATATTCACTGCGGTAGGTCCAATTTTCATCGCCCGTTGTCCCGGGGACATTAATGCGGTCCAACGTACCGATGACATCTTGCCAAGAGAACATCGTTACCGCCGAGCCGGACGTCAACACCCTATAAAAAATAGCACGTTGGGTATTCAAATCAAAAGGCACATTTCCGTCCGTTTTTTGGGCCGAAATCATTTCCCACATATTAGCACGCTCATACTGCGGCATGGTCTCCCACCAACCGCGCACGCTTTCCGTATCGTGGGTGGACGTAGTGGCCAAAGAAACCGACGGATAATGCCGCGGTTCGCGGTAGTAGCCGTTATCTTCTCTCTCCCAACGAAGCACTTTGTATCCCGGAATCTTTAAATCCACCAACATACGGCGCACATAATTGGGGATTACCCCCAAATCTTCCCCTACGGGCATCGCGCCGCCGGCACTATCTAATACCATACGCAAGAAATTATATCCGCGGTCAATTTGCGCTTGCTCTTCGGCCACGTCAAAATGACCGGTTTCATCTCCGGGAGCAAACACATACGTGCGGTAAAAACCGACCAAATGATCCAAGCGGAACAAATCATACAGCTCTACGGCACGACGAATTTTCCGCTTCCACAAAGCAAGACCGCTACGCTGCATATAGTCCCAATCATACGCGGGCAAGCCCCAACATTGGCCTTTTTCACTAAATTGATCCGGCGGTGCACCGACGGAATGGTCCAAACGGAAATTTTCCCGTTCGCTCCATACTTCCGCGCTGTCTAAATTGGTACCGAAAGGAATATCCCCAAATAAGTACACGCCGGCTTTTTGGGCACAGAGTTTTGCGCCGCGAAGCTGCAAATCCGCTTGCCACTGCAAGTATGAAAAGAAATCCACATATTCGCGGTATTTCGTTTCAAAGGCATCTACCGCGTCCGAATTAAATTCTTTTAACCCTGTCGGCCAATCCAACCATGTTTGCCAGCGGTAAAATTCTTTTAAGGCGCGGAATAAGGCATAGTTGCGCAACCAGCTTTTGTTGGCCGCACAATAAGCCTGAAACGCTTGATAATGGGCCGAGCGTTGCCAGACATCATGCTCCAAGAAAAATTGATAAGCCTGCCAAAGCACCTTCATTTTCGCTTCTTTGACTGCTTTAAAAGGAGCTTTGCGCGACATTCTCCACGCAGTAATATCGCCTTGCAAATCCTGCACCAGCTGACGCGCCGCCGGGGCATATTGCACTTCACGCACTTGTTGGACGTCTATATACACAGGGTCAATAGCAAAAGCACTCAAGGCAGAGTAAGGGCAATTTTGACCGGGAGCCGTCTCTTGCAAAGGCAGAATTTGGACAATTTTCGTCCCCAATCTGCCCAAAAAACCGACCCACTCGCACAGCGAAGAGAAATCCCCCACGCCCCAATCGTGCTCGGTTTTCATGGCAGAAACGGGCATTAAAATCCCGTTGCTTCTGCCGGCTAAAAGTTCTTCATGTACGCTAGGCATAAATATTCTCTTTAAGCCCTATTTGCGCACAATGGCTTCAATTTCAATGCTGCTGCCTTTGGGCAAAGCGGCTACTTGAATGGTGGTGCGGGCGGGCGGGTTTTCTTTAAAAAAAGAAGAATAAACCAAATTCATTTCCGCAAAACCGGTTAAATCGGTCATGTAAACGGTGGTTTTGACGACGTGCTTCATTTGGGCACCGGCCGCTTTTAAAATATTTTCCATATTTTTAAGCACCAACTCTGTCTGCACTTTAATATCCCCGCCAAAAATTTCTCCGGTTACCGGGTCCACCGGCAACACTCCGGACGTAAAAATAAAACCGCCGTCTTCTACGGCTTGGGAGTAAGGGCCGATGGCCTTGGGAGCTTGGGTAGAATTAATAATTTTTTTCATAAAAATCCTCGTCTGTAAGATGGGTTAAAAAACCTGTTATTATATGGTATAAAACCCCGATTAGCATGTCAAACAAAGAAAGGGGTTTCTTGCATAAAAAACCCCGAGCGGAATAAAATCCGTTCGGGGTATAAATCAGAGAACTACTGCCGACTCACTTAGGCCGCTACTTCTTCTTTGGCGTCAGCAATTTTTTCTTCCACTTCGGTCAAAGCTTCAATTTTCACTTTGATTTTAGCGGTTACGGTCGGTTTCAAGTAAATGCCTACTTCGGTTTCACCCAAGGCTTTTACCGGCATATTGAGCTCAATGTTTTCTTTGGTTACTTTGTGGCCCAAGGCGGTCAAGGCTTTGTAGATGTCGGCTTTGTTGACAGAGCCGAACACGACGCCGTCGCTATTGACGGATTTGGTGAACGGCAAGACAACGCCTTCCAATTTTTCGGCGATAGCGCGGGCTTCTTTAAGCTCGGCTTCAATTTTTTTGGCGCGGCGTTCAGCACCCAATTGCCAATTTTTGATAGCACCCGGGGTGGCTACTTCAGCCAAGCCTTGGGGGACTAAAAAGTTTCTGGCGTAACCTGTTTTTACTTCTACTACATCACCGGCCATGCCGAGGTTTTTTACGTTTTCTCTTAAAATAACTTTCATTTTAAATTCTCCTAAAACTTATTTCTTCGGCAAAGAATACGGCAAAATGGCCAAATTGCGGTCGCGTTTGATGGCTTTGGTAATTTGGCGTTGGTGTTTGGCGCAGGTGCCGGTAATGCGGCGGGACAAAATTTTGCCGCTTTCCATGGTGAAAGATTTGACGAATTGGAAATTTTTGTAATCCACGTTGTCAATTTTTTCCGCGCAAACTTTGCAAACTTTGCGGCGGCTTTCAAAGCGTTTTTTGCCAAAAGGTCTGGCCGGTCTTTCCGGTCTGGCAGCCGCGGCAGCGGCAGGAGCTACATTGGTTTTAATTTCTTCGGACATTTTTACTTCCCTCTTATTTGTTAAATTTTAAAAAGGCACATCATCTTCCATAACGGGTTGATCCACATCTACGGAAGGAATATCGTCTTTGGCAGCCGGTTGGGCATAGTCTCCGCCGGCGATACCGCTTTCCAGAATTTGCAAGCGGCGGCAAGTAACCTGCAACGAACGGCGGGTTTGACCCGTGGTTTTATCCGTATATTCGCTGCTGGTTAAGCGGCCGTCTACATAAACGGGGGTACCCTTTTTCAGGCGGTCCTTGGCGCGGTCTGCGCCTTGGCCCCAGACCACTACGGGCACGAATACCACATCGTCTTTCCACTCATTGCTGGCTTGATCCAAATAGCGGCGGTTCACGGCCACATCAAAGCGGCACACTGCCTGCCCTTTTTGGGTAAAAGCCACGTTCGGATCGCGCGTTAAGCGGCCCGAAATGAGGACTTGGTTTTGCTCCGGTAGTCTGACTTGGCCTGCCATAAGCGCCGCCTTATTTGGCCACCGGGGCCGGTTTGACCTTTACTTCATTAGCCAACATAACCATAGAGCGCAAAACTTTTTCATTGAGCTTCATGGTATCTTCCCACACCTTTACAAAGTTCGGC
>JAFVWP010000131.1 GCA_017501565.1 Elusimicrobiaceae bacterium
GCATTTTATCTGCGGTGGCCTTACCGCAATATTTGTAAGTCCTTGGAAGGACAAGGATATACCTTAACAGATAGCAGAAGTTAAACTAGCTGTTATATTCTTTTAAAATCCTATCTATTATTTTTTCCGTGTCAAAGTCCTGCGGTGCAGAAAAGTCCAACCGCAGGGCATTTTTATATCGGTTAAACCAGGTGCGTTGGCGTTTGGCATATTGGCGGGTAAGCGTGATGATTTTTTCCAAGGTTTCTTCTTTTGTTTTTTCGCCTTTGAGCCACTCTAAAATTTGCGGGTAGCCCAAACTTTTCAGCCCGTTGCAATTCTCTGCAACGCCTGTGGCCAGCAAATCTTTGGTTTCTTGGGCCATAGGCTCCAGCATTTTTTGCGTGCGTTCTTCAATGCGTTTATGAAGCAGATCTTTTTCCCAATTTAAATAGACTAGCAAGGCTTTTTCCGAAGGGAATTGACCAAAGAATTGACCTGATTTTAAAGCAGAGGCCGGTTGGCCCGCCAACAGAGAAATCTCTACCGCACGCATAACGCGCTGAATATTACCGGGGGGGATTTGTTTCGCGGAAACAGGGTCTAATTGGGTCAGCCGCGCGTGCAAAGCCTCTTTGCCTTTTTCTTGGGCAAAGGCTGTAAGTTCGGCGCGCAAGGCCGGGTCAGACGGCGGAAGCGGGTCCAACCCTACAAAATGCGCATGGATATACATGCCTGTACCGCCCGCAAAAATAAACGGCTTATCAGGCGCCGTATTGGTGAGTGCTTGGGCCCGCGTACAAAAAGAAGATACGTCAAAAGTTTCCGTCGGGTCCAAAAAATCCACTAAATGATAAGCGACATCTTCCACCCGATATTTTCCGTTTTGCCATTTTCCTTGCGGTTTAGCCGTACCGATCGTCAGGGCGCGGAAAACTTGCCGAGAGTCGGCAGAGATAATTTCTGTTTGTAATCGGCGCGCCAAGGCTAAAGCTAATTCTGTTTTTCCGCTGGCAGTCGGGCCGGCTATGACAAAGTGTTTCATATTTATATTTTAGTAAATTGGCTGGGGGAAATAAAAAAGGTCCGCTAAAAAGCGGACCTTTTGGAACGAAAATTTTTAATCTTCAAAGAAAGTTTCGTCTTTTTGGATTTTATTGCAAATGCGGCACGCCTTACAGGTATTGACGCATACTTCCGGCAAGCGCAACAAGATGCGTGTGTCGCAATCGTTAAAATCATCAGCCATAGCGCTGATAACGGCGGCATTTTCCGGTTTCATATCGGTAAACTCAATGCCGATGGTGAATACGTTTTCTTTTTGTTTCAGCCAGGCTGTGCGGGCTTGAATTTCCATTTTATCCATGCCGGGCAGTTGCAAACTAATGGAAAAATGATCCGCCAACGGCGCGCCCAAAAAACTGATCATACGCATACCGGAAGCAGATAAGTCTGCCAGAATAGCCACCAAAGAAGTCTCTTTTCCGTCTTGGGTTTTGTAATGCAAATTGACCGGTTCAATCAAATTGCTGATTACCGGCATACGGCGGTGTTTGCGTTTTTCGGAAAAATTTTTCTTAGTCATAGTTTAATCCCTCGTTAAAAGTAAAGTGTCATCTACGTCTTCTACTATGCTGTTGACCATGCTGCCCACAGGATAGGATTTTTTCGTTTTCGCCCAAAAATTGTCCGACGTGCGGCCCTTGTTCGGGCTTTCCATTAAAATCTGTACGGGTTTGCCGATTTGCACGCGGTAGGCACTTTCGGCCAAGCCCTTTACCTTATTTAACAAAATATCTAATCTTTCTTCCAGCGTTTTTTCTGTGTGCAGTTGCATTTGGGCCGCGGGGGTACCTTGGCGGGGGGAATATTTGAAGCAATACGCCGCCGAGAAATGCACCCGCTCCACTAATGAAAGGGTTTGCTCAAAATCTTGCGGTGTTTCTGTCGGAAAGCCGACGATAATGTCAGTACTGATGGCAAAACCGCGCTCTTTTAAGGCGTCTAATTTTTCCAACAATGTTTCCCGGCTATAACCGCGTTTCATCTCTTGTAAAACTTTGGTGGACCCGCTTTGCACCGGCAGGTGAATGTGGCGGGCAATTTTGGGGTTATTTTCCACCGCCGCTAAAAACTGCGGGGTGATAAATGCCGGGTGGGGGCTGACAAAACGCACCCGCTCTACCCCCGGCAATGCTGAAACTTCATTAAGTAAATCTGCAAAGGTTTTTCCTTCTTCTTGCCAGGCATTCACGGTTTGGCCCAAAAGCACAATTTCGGGGTATCCTTCGGCGGCTTTTTGGGCGGCTTGGCGTAAAATCTGTTGTGAAGGAAGGCAATGCACCGGGCCCCGCACGGACGGCACAATGCAGTAAGAGCAAGCAAAATTACAGCCGCGCATAATGGTTACATACCCCGTAACGGATTGGGTAGCGGGGTTGGGCTCTGCGGGATTGGTGCTGAAAAGGCCGCTGTGGTCTAACAGCTCGGCAAAGCGGTCTATTTCTTTAGCTCCAGATACTAAGTCCAAATAAGGGAAAGTTTTTTTGAGTCGGTTACCCAAACGTTGCGCGGCACACCCGGCGAAAATGATGATGCGGGACGGATTTTCTCTTTTCCATTTGCGCAGTCTGCCTAAAAAAGACAAGGCCTTATGCTCTGCATGATCACGAATGGTGCAGGTATTAATAAGTGCCAGGTCCGCTTCTTCTAAATTTTCCGTCGGCACATAACCGCGCGCCAACAGATGTGCGGCCATTTCTTCGGAATCGGCCAAATTCATTTGGCAGCCGTAAGTTTGGATAAAAAGTTTTTTCATAAATACATAAAAAAGGCGGCGTAATGTGCGCCGCCTTTGAGAGAAAAACTAGAATAAGTCGCTCAATTTTTTAATGGCTTGTGCGACCGGTTGTTTGACGTGGAGTTTTACCACGCGGCGGCCTTTGTTTTGCAACGCTTGGAAATCTCCCAATGCTTGGGCATTGCACAACTGACCGAACGTATAGCTTTGGCCCGGGATTTTGACATCTTCGGCCGGGTCGGCAGAGATAATCAGGAATACGCCGTTATTGCCATCGCCTTTATGCAATTGACCGCTGGAGTGTAAATAGCGCGGCCCATAGCCGAAAACAACGGAGCGTTTGGTGCGGCACAAGATTTTGTCGCGCAATTGGTTCAGTGCTTCGTCAATTTCTTTGGAAGGCCACAAATAAGGCAAAATAGCCACGTAATCGTTGCTTTCCATCAAGGAGTAGAAATCTTGGGGCAAAGTGTCCAATTTTACTTCGTCTTCCAAGTCTTTAGAAACCAAAATGGGGGCCGTTACTTCGGCGGGAATATCCCCGGCGGAGAGTTGGGACAAAACATTTTTGGTCAATGTTTTGGCTTCTTGTACGTTGGGTTGGTCAAACGGATCAATGGCCAAAATCGCACCCGCGGCGGCGGTGGCAATTTCCCACAATAAATACATCGCACCCAATTGATAGTTATCTTCCATCGTAATGGTCAGAATGGGGAACCCGCGTTCAGCCAAGTCTTTGGCAATTTCGCTTACGCGTTTGTTGTCGTCAGAATCAGCGGCCAAATAGACAAAAAAGCGGTCATCGCGGTAGTCAAAGTTGCGGTGCAAGGTTTCACCCACCACCGGCACAATACCTTTGCCTTCTTTACCGGTAGATTCGGCGACCAATTGTTCAGCCCACAAGCCGAACGTGGCAATTTCTTCCGGAGCCAAAATGGTCAGCTTGTCTTTGCTGTGATTGGTGTAGCAGGCTCCCATATATGCGCCTAATTTGACGGCAATATTGTTTTGTACGGGGGCTTCTGCCGTGTAGGTAGCGGCGGCTTCTTTAGCGATGTTTAAAATCTTTACAACATCTACACCCATAATGGCGGCCGGTACAATACCAAAGAAAGACAACGCGGAAAAACGTCCGCCGATGTCGGAAGGATTGGTGAAAATTTTGCGGAATTTATTTGTCTTGGCCAATTCTTGCAAACCGGTGTTGGCATCGGTAATGGCAATAAAGTGATGGCCCGGGGTTTTGACTCCGGCTTTTTTCACTTCTTCAAAGAAATAAGCAAATTGGGAAGAAGGTTCCACCGTTCCGCCGGATTTGCTGGCAAAGATGAACAAAGTTTCAGCCGGGTTGATTTTGGAGCGGACGGAAGCGACCCAATCGGGGTTGGTGGAGTCCAAAACAAAAAGCTCCGGGCAACCGGATTGTTTGCCGAATAAAGTGCGGAAAACTTCCGGGGCTAAACTGCTGCCGCCCATACCCATAACGACGCAATATTTATAATCTTTTTTAGCTTCTTTGGCAAAAGAAAGTACTTCTTCAATGTGTTCCAACGTCCAATCATATACTTTTTGCCAACCTAAAAAGTTTTTGATGAGTTCTTGGTGTTCGGGTTCTTTTTTCCACAAAGTAGGGTCTTTGGCCCAGAACTTTTGGTTAAAGTCCAAATTTTCCAATTTGATGATGCCTTCGCGGATAATTCCTTCCGCCATGGGGTTTGCGTTTATTTTCATAGGGGTATTACATCCTTTTCACAAGTTTTAGAATTGTTCTTCCAACGCGAGAATTTTGTTCACGCGTTTTTTATAATTACCGGTATTAAAATACTCGGCTTTTAAAAAATCTTCCACCAATACTTCGGCCAAATTCGGCCCGATGACCATCGCGCCTAAACAGAGCGCGTTCATATTATCGTGCTCTACGCCTTGGCGGGCGGAGTAGCTGTCGTGGCAGACACAGGCATATACGCCGTGTATTTTATTGGCAGCTATGCACATGCCGATTCCGCTTCCGCAAATCAGCACGGCGCGGTCTGCTTGGTTTTGGGCTAATAATTGCCCGGCTTTTTGGGCATGGTCCGGGAAATCCACCCGTTGCGTATCATCTGTACCGCAGTTAATAACTTCGTGACCTAAAGCTTCAATCTTGTTGACAATGGTTTCTTTGAGCGGGAAACCGGCATGATCACAAGCAACGGCTACTTTCATATACATTCTCCTAAAAAGCCTGGTCCACCAAATCGCACACGCTGTGGCCGATAAAAATATGGCATTCTTGCACGCGCGGCGTGTTGGGCCATTTTACAATAATGGGTAAATCTGCAATATCTTTAATAGTGCCGCCGTCTTTACCAAGTAAAGCCGCCGTATAGCACCCGCGTTCTTTGGCAAGTTCCAATGCCAAGTGGACGTTTTTGCTGTTTCCGGAAGTGGAAATGCCAATCACTACGTCCCCCGGTTGGGCAAAGCCGTCTATTTGACGGGAAAAAATGACGTCATAGCTATAATCGTTTCCTACGGCGGTAATGGTTGATGTATTGGTATTTAAAGCCAAAGCCGGAAAAGATTTGCGCTCTTTTTTAAATCTGCCCACAAACTCAGCCGCAATATGTTGAGCATCGCCGGCACTGCCGCCATTGCCCATTAAAATTACTTTGTTTCCGTTTTTAAATGCCTTAATAATTTGGGCGGCCAATTCTTCCACTTGGCCCGCTAAGTTTTCTTTTACATACGTCAATGCGGCAATTAATTCATCGGCTTCTTTTTGAATAAACATAAAGCTCCTTTAAATCTTTTCAATAGTATCTGCTTCTATCCAGCCCTTCAGCCCTTGTGATTTTACGATTACTTCGTACCATTGGTCTTTGCTGTCTTGCAAAAGCAGTAAATGTCCTTGGGCCACATTGGCGCTGGCGGGGAAATTATCTCCGGGCCCGCTGCGCAGCTCTGCTATGGGAGCGGCGACAACGGCCAACTTTTGGCTGGCTATTTTACTGCGCCAAGCATACCAACCGCCCGTAACAATACAGATTAACAAAGAAACAATGACTAAAGCTCCGAAACGGCGCTTGAACAGCCAGAACGTTCCCATGATGCCAAAGAACCACAATCCCGCCAAGGCGGCTACTTTTAATTCTTGCAAGGTCAGGCCGAAAAAAGCCTGATGTAATGCCGCCGGCATTCCTGCCGGTACAAATTTTTCTCCGCTGGCGGTTAATGCTAAAGAAAGATTGTGGGTAATGTCTTTATCCCGCGGATTGGCGCGCCAAGCTCTGTAATAGTTAGCGGTAGCCAAGCCCCGGCTGCCCATCTTAAAATAGCAGTTCCCTATATTGTAGTAAAGAAAAGGGTCGTTTGGGTAGGCCCTTAGTAAATCTTCGTACGTTCCCAGCACGGCGGCATACTTCCCTTCGCGGTATAATTGTTCGGCTTGTTGCATATCTGCGGCAAAACCGCTTAGGCAAAGCAACACCGGTAAACATAACATTAAAATCCACTTTTTCATGCGTGGCCCCCTTTGCTTTCCATGTCTTTAATAAGTTCTAAAGATTGGCGGGCTAATTCTTGGGCGCCTTCTCCTTGCATTGCCACAGGGGCAAAGCGGACAGCGTCTAATTTTTGCCAAATCGTTTCAAAACGCTCCACTAAATTCGGCGGGCAACCGCATTTTTTAAGAGCATTGGAAATCTCGCGCAAAGGCAAGCTGGCCGTGTGAATGCGGTAGCGCAATTGCAAATAAGTACTTAAGGCATCGGCCACTTCATCTGCCTTTAAGGCTTTTTTCAGCTGGGTTTTGGCATTGGAAAGTGCCCGTTTTTGGGCCAATGTTTTTTTGTCCGAAAAAGCAAAGATAAGCCCCATTCCCAACAATAAAAGCGGCGGATAAAAGAGCCAATTGTGAGCGGCGGCTTTTTGTATAAAAGACGCGGTAGGCTCTGATAAAGCTGATTTTAAATAGCGAATATCTTGGGTGAGTTGTCTAAATCCGTTGCCTAAATCGGCGCTGGTACTGAAATCAAACCCGCTGTCTGCCTTAGTGGACGGCGTTACATTAACGGAAATAGGGGTGGTGTAAATGGTGTAATAAGTCTTTTTGACCGGGTCAAAATAAGACCAGGCTATTTTAGGAATGATATAACTGCCCGAAGCGGAAGGCACGATGACGGATTTAAAAATTTTATAGCTTTTTAACGATCCGTTTTGTTGCCCCACTCCGGACGTGGACACTACATCATACGTCTTAAAGCCGTTTAAACGAGGCAGTTTTAAATCTGACGTCGGTTTTAAGTTGCCGGTGCCGTTTAAGGTAATGGTCAAATTGATGGCTTCGCCCGCTTCTACGGATTTGCGGTCCACATCTGCAGAAATGCTGTATTTTGTGCCGACGGCCCCATAAAAGCTTTTCGGTTGGTCTTGTGTGGGGACGGGGCGAATGGTTAAATTGACAATATTGGATTTGGCTGTTTGCGGCTCTTTGGAAAGTGCGGCAAACATTTTATCAAACATGGATATATCAAAACCGCTATCAGGCACATAGCGGATTTCCGCTTCCGATACGCTGGCTTTACCGGGGGTTACACCCGAGATGGCATAGCGCATTTCTTTGTAAGCATAGTTGCGTCCGTCAATGGATTGGTTTCCGTCAGAAACGCCTAATTCTTCCATAACCAGGTTGGAAAGGGACGGCGCAATATAGGGAGCATTGTTTAAAAAGGGTCTGTCATAATAAAAACGAATGGCTAAAGTGGCCAATTGGTTAACATAAGGCGAAGCATTGTCCACCGCGGCAATCATGAAAAAGTGTTCGTTTCCGTGTTTGGCGGCGGTATTGTATAAAATCCTTTCCAAAGCGGGCCATTCCGCGGGGGCTTGAGCAGGCGCTTTGCGTACGGCTTTGCGCGCGGAGGCTCCTTGCATGGAGGTATCTATCATGCCTTGGGAAGCGGCCGCCTTTTGGGGAGTGGCTGTATTTGGAGCGCGAAAAACATTAATTTCAATGGGATCAGTTTGATAGGTTTTATTGCCGTATTGTACGGAAATAGGGCCGATGGTAGCTTTCCCCGGAAAGCGCGGCATCATAATATACTCAAAGCGGGTAATGGCGTGAAAATTATCTATTTGTTGCGTGCTGGCCACCTGATAAACATTGAAAGAAGGGGTGCTGGGCAACTGCGGGGTAATATTACCCGCGGCTCCGTCTATGGTGAGCGTGAGCTTTAATTCATCGTTCATGGAAATATTGGTTTTATTGACCGATGCCGAAACCGACACTCCCATCAAATCAGCCTGGGCCTGGGTGGCAAAGCTAAGCAGTAGTATAAGTAAAATCTTCTTCCACATAAATTACCAATCCTTTTCTACCAAATATTCCGGCTGTGCGCGGTTGCCTGAATGGGATTTGTATTCCTGTTCTTTGGCCATGGCCATAATCCGGTCCGCATCTTGTTGGCTCAGCTGGCCTTTTTGGTTTTCGTTTTGATTGTTTTCGTCCGGATTTTGGCTTTGGTCTTCATTATTTTGTTGACCTTGGCTATCGTCCTGATTTTGTTGCGGCTGGTCCTGATTTTGCTGATTTTCTTGTTGTTGCTGTTGTAAAATCAATTGCAAATTATGAATCGCTTCCTTGTCATCAGGGTTCTGGACGATGGCCGCTCTGAAAGCTTCTTTGGCTCTTTCCTGATCGCCGGCTTTATAATAAGCATTTCCTAAATTAAACAAAGCATCGGGCGTTTTTTGGGCTAAATTTTTAGCCGCTTTTTGATAGGATTCTTGCGCTTGGGTATATTCTTTTAAGCGGTAATAAGCATTGCCGGCATTAAATAACGCCTGTGGATTATCGGGGTGTTTTTTTAAGATTTTCTGATAGCTGTTCAAGGCAGAGCCATACTTCTGGTCCTCATAATATTGACCGCCTTTGCGCAAATCCCCGCGTACGCCGGCTTGTGCCAACGTACCTACGGCTAATATCAGTAATAAACACCCTATTTTTTTCATATTCTCTCTATTTTACTTTTTTTCGTCTTGCTCTTGGGGTTTAATCTTTTTGGGTTTAAACGGCAAGAGTAACCAAGTCCCTAAGCACACAATGGCTAAAAATAATGGAATTTGGTATCGGTTTTTATAACCGCTGCGGGCCGAAGCGGCCGAACGGCTGCGGTCCAACCCGCGCATTAACTCTTCCACTTTTTGGGCCACTTGGGCCGGGGTGGTGTATTTGACATAGGCCCCTTGGGTAGCGGCGGCCAATTCAGCCAAACTTTTTTCGTCCAATTTGGTAACCACAATTTTGCCGTCGCGGTCTTTTTTATATTCCAATACTTTCCCGGAAATATCGGTGCGCGCGGGAATCAACTCCCCTTGGGGGGTGCCGATGCCGATGGCAATAATACGGATCCCTTCCTTTTGGGCGGCTGTTTGGGCTTCTTTTAATTCCTGCGGTTCGTGGTCTTCTCCGTCTGTAAGTAAAATCAACGCCTTTTGACCCGGATATTTAGCCAACATATGCGCGGCTAATTTTACAGGTGCCGCTAGCGAAGTGCCCGCACTCGGAAACATATTGGGCTGAAGAGACGAAATGAAATATTTTAAAGCGTATTCATCGGTGGTAATGGGGCATTGTATATACGCTTGCGACGTAAAAGCAATCAGCCCGATGCGTTCGTTTTTTAGGTGCGTAATGAGCATGCGCAACATATTCTTAGCGCTGTCTAATCGGTCGGGGGCTACGTCGCGTGCGCGCATGGAAGCGGAAACGTCCATCGCAATCACTGCTTGGGCAAAAGAGCCTTCTGCCTTTACGATTTCTAACCCCCATTGCGGGCGGGCCAAAGCGGTAAACAAGAAAAATAACCCCAATAAAAACAGCGCCATTTTAAACTTTTCAAAGCGGTCTTTTCCGCCGCTTAAACGCGGATAAATCTCCCGTCCGAAAAGCAAGGCAATCGCTCTGTTTTTGATTTTGGCACCTATCCAAAACAAGAGAACCACTAGCGCGAGTACGCCCAGGAAATAGATAAAGTAAATAGGTTGTTCAAACATTTCCATATTAAGGCACCTTGATAAATATAAGTTTGCGCAAAGCAAAGGCCAATAAAAGCAAGGCCGTACCCAACAGCAAGAAAGGCCGATATATATCCGTACGGCTTACAATATCTGTTTGGTTGAAATCGGTTTTTTCCATTTCATTGATTTTATCGTAAATCTTCTGTAATTCCACCTCGTTTTTGGCGCGGTAGAAGGCGCCGTCTGTTTCTTTGGCAATATTAATCAACAGCCCTTCGTCAATTTCATCTTCGTGGCTGGAAAAAGCATTTGTGCCGGGCGGGCTGGCGGTGGCAATGGTATATACCTTAATGCCATAGGCGGCGGCAGCTTTGGCCGCGAGTAAAGGGTCTAAAGTGCCGGCATTGTTAGAGCCGTCGGTCAGCAACAAAATGATTTTGCTTTTGGCGGAGCTGTCTTTTAAGTGTTTAGCCGCCACCCCCAAGGCATCACCGATGGCGGTCAGCTGCGGGTTTACAATGCCGATATACAGCGTGGCCACTAATTCTTTCAAAGCGTCATGGTCTAATGTTAACGGCGCCGCCAAAGAAGCATCTTTGGCAAAAACAACCAGGCCGATGCGGTCATTAAAACGCTTGCCGATAAAGTGAATAGCCGTTTTTTGTGCGGCCACAAAGCGGTTGGGGAAAAAGTCTTTATTGTTCATGCTGGCAGAGCCGTCAATAATCATCATAATATCAATGCCTTGGGTGGGGGGGAGCTTGGTTTTATTGACCGATACCGGTCTGGCTAAAGCAATGATAAACAAGACTAACGCGCATAAGGTAAGCCCCAACGGCAAGTGGCGGTTTGCGGCGGCATACAACGAAAAATCTTGTTTTAAAAATCCCGCTAACGGGTAATCCAAAGGCTTGGCAAAACTTCCCTTATAAAATAAGCGCAGTACCAAAAGCAAGATAGGTAATGCCAATAGTACCAGCCATAAAGGGTTTAAAAAAGAGAAAGTGCCGCCGGACAATTTGACCGCCAACATTGCGGCCATTAACAGCAATGTAGTGCAGAAAAAGACCAATAAAGCCATGGTGGTAAAGCGGGCATATTTACGGACGAAACCCGCCGCCAATACGGAAAGGATAAAAAGACCCAAAGAAATGAGAAAAAGCGTAGAAAACATTTATTTTTCCTCCTGTTTTTGGGGTAATGCCGGCGGCGGCGCAGACGTTTCATGCACAATACTGCGAATGGTTTGCACGTCTTGGTACATGGTTTGGTCTTGTGGCGTTACTTTGGCAAATTTGACCAAATCCGACGAGTTTAAATATTGCCGCAACGGCATTAAAAGTTTATTTAACTGCGGCACTTGGCGGGCGCGGCGCAGCAATTCTGCTGACGTATCGGAAGAAACATCTTGCCCGAATCTCCGCCAGAAATATTCACGCAGAATATCGCCTAACTCAATGTAAAATATTTTATATTCTTTCTTTTCCCACAAGCCGCTTTGCAGTAAAGCCTGTATTTTAGAAAGTGCAATTTCATCGGCGGGGCGGTGGTCTTGCTCTTCTTGGATTTGAAGTTCCTGTTTCTTTTGGCGGGCTTTGAATAAACGGCGCAACAGATACACTAATCCTGCCGCCACTAAAGCCAAAAGTATCCAAGCTTTCAAATCGGGCGGGATATACGGCGGGCGAATATCGCGCAATTCTTTATCATCAAAATATTTAACAGGGGTTATTTCTATGGTTTTGGCTTTAGATTGCGAAGAAGCGAGCGTTTGCCCGCCGTTTTGTTCTTTTAATACAAAGTTGACCGCCGTGAAAGACGACGCTCCCAACGTAAAAGGGATAAAGGTTAAATCATAGGCTTGCTTACCGGGGGCTATTTCTTGGTTTTTAACAGCGGTCAATTCAAAATCGCGCGGAAGCGACTGCTTGTCCAGCTCTGTCAAATACCCGGGGGTGTGGCTGACTTCAAAACGCACGTCAAACGGCTGGGCAAAAGGCACCTTTTGCGGTATTCTTTGGGATACCAGGCTGATTTGTTGCCCCGGTAAAAGCGGAGCCGTTAAAAATAAGATAAAAAGCAAAGCGAATTTTTTCATTGGCGCACCTTCCTGGCCCGTTGTTTAAAGAAGCGGATCACCGGGTCTGCCGTCGGTTGGGCCGTATCTACCCAAATAGGCTCTACCTTTAAGGGATTAAAAAGCTGTGCCAACTGCGTTTGCCAGGTATCTTGACGCAGATGCAACATCTGGCTTAATGCTTTGGTGCCGAGCGATAAAAATTTTTCTTCTCCGGTTTCCGGGTCGCGCACGTCCAAGCAAATGGGGAGTTTGGGCAGTTCTTTTTCTAAGGAATCTTGGATAATGACCGGGATTAAGTCAAATTTTTTGGCGGCTAAGCGAAAAGGTTTTTCATAGGACGCGGTATCGGCCAAAAAGTCGGAGATAAATATCAAAATTCCCTGATGTTTCATGACCTGGTTTAACATGGTTAAAGCCATGGAAATATCGGTGCCTGTACCCGTTGGCTCAAAAGCTACCAACTCACGGATTAAGCGCAAAATATGCTTTTTGCCTTTTTTGGGGGGGACATAGAGCTCTACCTTGTCCGAGAATAACAAAAGCCCTACTTTATCGCTGTTTTTCAAAGCGGAAAACGCAAACAAGGCCGCCAATTCTGCCGCGGTATCTTGTTTAAATTTGTTTAAGGAACCAAAACGTTGGGAGGCCGACACATCACACGCTATCATCAGGGTTAATTCGCGTGTTTCGTTGAATTTTTTGACATAAGGTACGCCGGTGCGGGCGGTAACGTTCCAATCAATGGAGCGAATATCGTCCCCGGGGATATATTCGCGCACTTCGCTAAACTCTATCCCCTGGCCTTTAAAAGTGCTGAGATATTCACCCGCAAAGGTTTCTTCCACCAATTTGCCGGTTTGTATCTCAATTTGCCGCACCTTTTTAAAAATGTCGGCGGTATCCATTTGCATATTTTGCCCCCAAAACAGACCGATTAAGGTACATCTACCGCTTCAAAAATGCGCTTGACGATTTGGTCGGAATGGATATTTTCCGCTTCGGCTTCGTAGGTGAGCAATACGCGGTGGCGCAGAACGTCCAAACCGATGGCTTTAATATCTTCGGGGGTTACGTAGCCGCGGCCGTTTAAGAAGGCATAGGCTTTGGCCGCTTGGGTTAAGAAAATGGTAGCACGCGGGCTGGCCCCATAGGCAATAAACGATGCTAAATCTTCCAAATTATAGGCTTTGGGGTCGCGCGTGGCAAAAACCAAGTCCACAATATAATTTTTAATTTTTTCATCTATGTAAATGCCGTCCACTACGCCGCGTGCTTTCACAATCATTTCCGGCGTGACGGAAGTATTTAACGTGATGTTTTGGTGTGAAGACATTCTTTCTAAAATTTGTTTTTCTTCTTCTTTAGTGGGATAGGTAACCATGACCTTAAGCATAAAGCGGTCCACTTGCGCTTCGGGCAAAGGATAGGTCCCTTCCTGTTCTACGGGGTTTTGGGTAGCCAATACCATAAACGGCGCAGGCAATTTGTAGGTTTGTTCGCCGATGGTTACTTGGCGCTCTTGCATGGCTTCCAGCAGAGCACTCTGCACTTTGGCCGGGGAGCGGTTGATTTCGTCGGCTAATACAAAGTTAGAAAAAATCGGCCCGCGTTTGGGGTAGAAAAGTCCGTCCTTGGGGTTAAAAATCAATGTACCGGTAATATCGGCGGGAAGCAAATCCGGGGTAAATTGAATGCGTTGGAATTGGGCGTGAATGGCAGAAGCCAATGTTTTGACCGCCAACGTTTTGGCCAAGCCGGGTACGCCTTCAATTAAAATATGTCCGTCGGCAAGTAAAGCTACCAACATCTTCTCCACTAAATCTTCTTGCCCGACGATGACTTTGCTTACTTCTCTTTTTAAATCTTGTAAAAATAAGCTTTCGTTTTGCACCTGTTTATTTAAGGTTGTAATATCCATAAACCCCTCCTGTTTATCCCCATAGACTTTCGTCTTACTTCTTATTATAGCTAAAAAGGATACGCTTTGGGAGTGAAAAAAATTAAGTAGAAAAAAGCAGAAAAACAAAAAGGATATTTTTTGAAAAACAGAAAATACTTGACTCATTTTTTTTTGCTACAATTAGTGTGAAATGGCAGCGCGGGCGAAATAAAATGCCGTTTGTTACGTCGTAAAAGCCCGCAAGGAGAATAAAAATGAAAAAAGGCTTCACATTAATAGAATTGTTGGTTGTTGTGTTGATTATCGGCATTTTGTCAGCTGTGGCTTTGCCGCAGTATCGCAAGTCTGTCTTTAAGGCTCAGCTTGTTCAAGGCGATATGATGATGA
>JAFVWP010000132.1 GCA_017501565.1 Elusimicrobiaceae bacterium
ACAACCGCCCGGCAAAGGAATTTCTGCAGATTTAAAACGCGCCAATAAAGGCCCCGCTACCCAGAAACTCGCGCGCATTTGCTTGACCAATTCATAAGGCAGGCTGTTTTTGAGTTCTCCGTCGGCAGTAATGGTTACTTTTCCGTTTTCATACTGCGTTTTTTTACCCAGGGCATTTAAAATTTTCAGTGTAGTGCGCACATCGCGCAAATTGGGTACGCGGTGCAACACAAAAGGTTCATCAGTTAAAAGAGAAGCCACCAAAATAGGCAAACAGGCATTTTTAGAACCACTGATCTGCACGCAACCTTGCAGTTTTTTTCCACCTTCTACTAAAAATCTATCCATATTCAAATCTCCTTAAAATTTACGGCGGGCGAAAATAAAGCGGTCCACTCCGGCAAAATCTTTTTTAATACCGCCTTCCCATTGAGAAGGATCAAACAAAGCACAAACCGCGTTGGCCTGCCCCAAAGCAATTTCCAAAGCCAAAGTACCGCGCGGATTCAAATAATCCGCCGCCACCGAAACAATACGCCGCACATAATCCAATCCGTCCGTTCCGCCGTCTAAAGCCAAACGGGGCTCCTGTTGCACTTCGGGCGATAAATAGGCCAATTCTTCCGTCGGAATATAAGGCGGATTGGATACAATCAAATCAAAACAACCGCTGACGTTTTCAAATAAATCGCTCTGTAACCATTGTACTTTTTCTTGCAGTTTTGTGCGTCGTGCGTTTTCGGCCGCTAAGGCTAAAGAATCGGTGTTTATATCCACCCCTGTCACGCGCGCACGCGGAAATTTAGCCGCCAAAGCCAGCGCAATACAGCCGCTACCGGTGCACATATCCAAAATGTCCGGGTCGGCGCCGGGCATAAATAAATTGGCGCAATATTGCACCAATTCTTCGGTTTCGGGGCGCGGGGCCAAGGCGCGTTCGTCACTGCGTAAATAAAGCCCGCAAAAATCCGTTTCCCCCGTTATATAAGCCACCGGACGGCCTTGTTTTTTCTGTTCTATAAAATCCCAAAATTTTGCTTCATCTTCCGGGGTAACTTCTGCATTGGCAAAAGCTAACATCCGGGTGCGAGAAATCCCCAATACGGCCGCTAATAAAAACTCCGCTTCGGCCCGCGGTTGTTGGGTGTGGCTATTTTGCAAGAGGGCTTCGGCCTTGTTCAACAATACAGCACGCGTAGAAAATGTCATAAATACTCTCTTATTTTTTTCAGGGCTTGCGTCAAGGCCGCGTTATCTAAAGATTCTTCGTCAAAGTTTGTGTTTTTCAGAGAAAAAGCTTTCGGATTTTCCGCCTTTCCCCAAAAAGTTTTCCCGCCCGATAATACACAAACCGGTTTTTCAAATCCGGCCGCTACCGCAACGGCAGAGTTTTCGCCGCACACCACCAAAGAACTCAGGCGCACCCATTCAAAATACTCTCCCAAACCGACAAATTGTTGAACAAAAACAGATTTATTTTGCCCCAAGAAAGCGGTTATTTTTTTGGTATGGGCAGATTGCGTTAAAAATAAAATTGGAAGGTGAAACTCTCCTAACGCATCGCATAAAGACTTTAATTGCGGCAAGCTAAGCGGTAATTTTTGCCCTTTATCGGTTAAGTAAAACAAAATATAATGGGAAATATTGTTTTTTTCCAACCATTGGGCTACCTGTCGGCGTGCGCCGGCAGGAACCGGCAAATCATAGGATTTGTCCGGGTTTTCCACCCCTAACATTTCCAACAGAGTCTGCTCATAAGCACTGCCCGGCTGTTGTTTTTGGGAAAAAGGAATCTCACAAAACGAAGTATCTAATCTTCTGGAAAAGCCGACTAAACGCTGAAAAAAGCGCCAAGGCCAAAAATTCAACTCCGTCGGCTCTATAATAACGTCGTATTTTTTTAAACGCAGTTTTAAGGCCAGGGCCCACAAACGAAAAGAGAATTTTTTCGGCAAGCCGTCTAGCGCATATACGCGGTCTACATAAGCATTTTGTTTTAAAAAATCACGGCAGGCGGCAGAACAAACCACCGCTATTTTTAACTGCGCATTGGCCTTTTTCATTTCTCTGTAACAACAGGAAGAAACAATAGCCCCCGCCAAAGAAAGAGACGGACAAAGAATCAATATACGCCGGCAATCCTGTATTCTTGCGCTTTGTATCATCGTTTTTAGATAGAATTATAATTCTAAATTTTTCAATTTTTCTTCTACGCGTAGCTTACGCAAATCTTCCAAAATATTTTCAATACTGCCCTGCATGATTTCGGTAATATTGTGATAGTTTTGGTTAACGCGGTGGTCCGTTACGCGGCTTTGCGGAAAGTTATAGGTGCGGATTTTTTCACTGCGGTCCCCGGTACCTACTTGGCTTTTACGCGCATCGTAAATTTCTTTATTGCGTTTTTCTTCTTCTATCTGATAGAGTTTGGCTTTTAACATAGCCATCGCTTTTTCGCGGTTTTTGCCTTGGCTGCGTTCCTCACGGCAAGAGACCACAACCCCTGTCGGTTTATGGATAATACGCACTGCGGTTTCCACTTTGTTTACGTTTTGACCGCCGGCCCCGCCGCTACGGCAAGTTTCAAGTTCCAAATCTTCGGGTTTAATTTCAATGTCAATATCTGCTGCTTCCGGCATAATAGCCACAGTAACCGTAGAAGTATGCACGCGGCCCGACGTTTCCGTATCCGGTACGCGTTGAACGCGGTGCGTGCCGGCTTCGTCGCGCAACCAAGAGTAGGCGCCGTCCCCTTTAATAAACATACTTACGTACTTACAACCTTTCAAACCGGTAGGCGTAAATTCCAAAAGTTCAGTTTTCCAACCTTTGGTATCGGCAAAATGTTGGTAAACGCGCAAAAGTTCCGCCGCAAATAAGGCAGATTCTTCCCCACCGGCGCCGGGGCGAATTTCCAAATAAATACTTTTAGAGTCGTTCGGATCGGGCGGAATGACCAATACGCGTAACTCTTGCTGAAGCATGGGTAATTTGGCTTCCAACTTGGCCAATTCTTCCGCAGCCAAAGCGGCCATTTCTTTATCGGAGCCTTCCTTAATCAAGGCGCGGTCATCTTCAATGGCTTTTAAGGTGCTGTTGATTTCGTTTTCTTTTTCCACGATGGGCTTTAAGAAAGCGTGCCGTTTAGACTTTTCCATAAGTTCTTGAGCAGACAAAGACCCGCTCATTAACTCTTGCTCCAAAGTTTTATATTCTTCAGCATATTTGGAAGTATTCATAAATCAAATCCTTTCTGACAAAATTAAATCTTCTATAACAAAAAACAGACCCCCGTTTGCGAGAGTCTGTTTCCTTAAAAAGCGTTGCTATTTAGCGGCTTTTTCTTTTTTAGCCGGAGCTTCAGCTTTCGTAGCTTTTTTGGCGGAAACTGCTTTTTTCAAAACAGCTTTGTTGGCCAATTTGGCTTTAGCTTTCACTTCAGTTTTCGGTTTGCGGGTTACGGTCTTACCGGCCGTAGAAGCAAAACGTTTATTGAATTTTTCCACCATACCTTCGGTATCTAACAATTTCTGTTTGCCGGTAAAGAACGGGTGGCAAGCAGCGCAGATGTCCAATTTCAAGGTTTTAGCGGTGGAGCGGGTGGTAAATTTGTTGCCGCAAGCGCAGACAGCTTCAACAAAGTCATATTTCGGATGTATTTTCTCTTTCATTTGATTTTCCTCTAAAATAGTACAGGGCAAAAACGCCTTCCTGTTTATTTTACCATAAATAACAGGGGAAATGAAAGCAAAAATCTTTCATTTCCCCATTTTCTCGCCTAAAAAGCGTTTACTTCCATTTGTTTTAAAAAGTCTTTGTTAGACTTGGTGGAAGATAATTTATCCAACAATAAAGTCATCGCATCTACACTGCTCAGCGGAGCGAGTACTTTGCGAATAATCCACATTTTATTGAGCTCATCTTCCGTTAAAAGCAAGTTCTCTTTACGCGTGGAACTGCGGTTAATATCCACCGCGGGGAAAATGCGCCGCTCGGAAAGTTTGCGGTCTAGGCACAATTCGCTGTTGCCGGTCCCTTTAAATTCTTCAAAAATTACTTCGTCCATACGGCTGCCGGTTTCCACCAATGCACTGGCAATAATGGTCAAAGAGCCGCCTTCTTCCAAATTGCGCGCGGCCCCCAAAAAGCGTTTGGGCTTTTGCAAAGAAGTAGCTTCCAACCCGCCGGTTAATACGCGCCCCGATGACGGAGCCACCGTGTTATAAGCGCGGGCCAAGCGGGTAATAGAATCTAGCAAAATCACCACATCTTTGCCCATTTCTGCCATACGTTTGGCTTTTTCCAATACCATCTCAGCCACCTGCACATGGCGCTCGGCCGGTTCATCAAAGGTAGAAGCAACCACTTCCCCTTTTACGCTGCGGGCCATATCGGTTACTTCTTCGGGCCGTTCATCAATCAGCAATACCATCAGCACCACATCTTTATGATTAGCGGTTAAAGAATTGGCAATGGCTTGCATGACCATCGTCTTACCGGTTTTGGGCGCGGCCACAATCAAAGCACGTTGGCCTTTACCGATAGGAGACATCAAGTCTATCACGCGTTGCGTTAAAGAATTTTTATCCGTTTCCAACGTAAACCGCTGATTAGGGTGCAAAGGCGTCAGGTTTTCAAATAAAGGGCGGTTGTAAACATTGACAGATTCCACGCCGTTTACTTTTTGCACTTGCAACATGGCAAAAAAGCGTTCCCCTTCTTTAGGTGGACGAATCAGACCTTCAATATTATCCCCTTTGCGCAAACCAAAGCGTTTAATTTGGGAAGGAGACACATAAATATCTTCCGGCCCGGCCAAATAATTGTTTTCTACCGAGCGCAAAAAACCAAAGCCATCGGGTAAAATTTCCAAAACACCACCGCCGTAAACAGAGCCGTTTTGCTTGGCTTGAATGGCTACAATTTTACCGATTAAAGCAGATTTCCGTAAGCCGGAAATATCTTCAATATTATAATTAACGGCCAATTTTGTAAGTTCGGCAATGCTGAGTTTATTCAGTTCCCGCGCGTCCATCATTTTTGCGCCGTTGGGTTGGCGTTGAACCGGCTGCGGAGCATACGGGGCAGAGGCATTGCCCGTTTTTTGCATAATGCGCCGTTGCGCGGTGGCGGGTGCGGCTTTGTGTTCTGTTGCCGAAGCGGCTTTTTCCGCCTTGGCGGTTTTGACCGCCGCGGCTTTGGCAGGTTTTTCCTGCAAGGTTTTTTCCGACATGATGTCTCCTTACTTAACTTGGTAAATTTTACGTAATGCGCCGTATAAGGCACTTATTTTTTCGCTCAGTTCCCGCGTGCCGGCATTATTGACCAGACAAATATCGGCCATAGCGGCTTTTTTTTCGGCTGGGAATTGGGCGATACTTCTTTTTAATAAATCGGTTTTTTGAATATTTCGTCCTTTCAGACGTTTCAACAGCTCTTTCTCGGGCGCATACACGGATATAGTCAAATCAAAATAGTCGGCCCAATGCGCTTCAAACAATAAAGGCACTTCCACCACGCGGCACCACGTTTTATCTTGTTTCAAACGTTTAGCAACTTCCTTAAACACCAATGGGTGAATAATTTTTTCTAAATGCAGGCGGGCATGGGAATCATCAAAAATTTTTTGGCTTAAATATTCTTTATCCGAACCGCCAAGCAAATGATTGATTTTACTTTTTACCGACGCAGATGCCGACACTTGCCTTACTAATTCATCGCAAGAAAGCACATAAGCCCCGCACTCTTTAAAATAGGCCAAGGCCGTACTTTTACCGCTGAGCATACCGCCGGTCAAACCGATAACAACCTTATTTTTTGTTTTGAAATTCATGAGAGATTAGGATAATTTTTTTAGTTCATACCAATTGGGGCCTGCTTTGGCACTGACCAATAAAGGCACCCGCAATTCAACCGCCGTTTGCATTTGCCGTTGAATTAAAGAAGCATAATTTTGCAATTCCTGCTCCGGTACTTCAAAAATCAACTCATCGTGCACTTGCATAATCATTTTGACATCAGTCCCCTGCAAGAGCCGAGAAATATTCACCATCGCTTTTTTAATAATATCGGCCGAGCCGCCTTGCACAATGGTATTAATGGCGGCACGCTGGGCAAAAGAAGCCATACTGCCCACACCCATATTAAACTCCGGCAAATACCGCACATGCCCAAACATCGTTTTTACAAAACCATTCGCACGCGCCTTGGCGATATTCTCGTCAATCCAACTGCGTACTCCTTGAAAATTGCGGAAATATTGGTCTATGTATTCTTTGGCTTGGCGCATGGGAATATTCAATGCTTGGGATAGACCTAAAGGACCTTGTCCATAAATAATACCAAAATTAATAGCTTTGGCGCTAGAACGCATCTCATCGGTTACCATCAAAGGCATGACATTAAAAATTTGAGAGGCAGTCTGCATGTGAATATCGCCGCCTTGCAAAAAGGCTTGCACCAAAACAGGATCGTTGCTTTCGTGCGCCAAAACCCTTAAATCAATTTGAGAATAATCCACACTTAATAATACCCGCCCCGCCGGGGCCACAAAGGCACGACGGAGCTGACGGCCTTTTTCGGTACGCACGGGAATATTTTGCAAATTGGGCGCAGAGCTGGACAAGCGGCCCGTTACGGTGCCGGTCTGGTCCAAATAAGAATGCACCCTGTCTTGCCCGTCAGCCATCAAAAGCAGATTATCTACATAAGTGCTTTTTAATTTGGCATTGGAGCGAAAGTCTAAAATCTGTTGTGCTACGGGGTGTAAAGAAGAAAGTTGTTGCAAGACTTCTTCATCGGTAGAATAGCCTGTTTTGGTCTTTTTGACCGGTTCAATACCTAATCGTTCAAACAAAAGCTGACCCAATTGGCGGGTGGAATTGACATTGATCGGGCCACCGGCCGTTTGGTCAATGCGGTTTTGAAGCGTCTGCATTTCTTGTTCTAATAAAAGTTTAAAACTTTCCAACCAAGCCCGGTCCACCGCCATGCCGTTTTGTTCCATTTCAAGCAAAGCAAACATCAACGGAATTTCCAATTCCTGGTATAACTGCCACATACCGCGCTGTTTTAAATCTTCTTCCAATTTCAAACGAAGTTTATAGATGTAAGTATTATACAAGGTAAGCCTTTGCGCTGTATCTTCTTGGTTTACCAAGGCAGAGAAATAATGCGCAATCGCACCGGCAGGGCTTAAATCACCCGACGGATCTATCAAATAACGGGCCAAACGTCCGTCAAAACAAACCATCGTTTTTCCGTTCAAAGAAATATCAAGTTCGCGCAACAAAAATTTTAAATCATGCCCGATTTTTAAAATGGAATCATTCAAAATAATTTTTTTAATTTCCTGTAAATCCCAAGGCTCCAAACTCTCTAACGAAACGATTGCATAAGTTTGCGGACCCGCCGCCACCAAAAGCTGTTCATCTTCTGTGTATAAAAAAACTTCCGGTGCGCTCTGGGCCAAAGATAATACTTCTTTAAGCGTTAAAGACGGCACTTGCGTTTGGGCAAAAAGTTCTTGGGAAACAACCGCCTTTTGCGGACGGAAATTTTCCAATAAATTCTTAAACTCATACCGGGCAAACATATCGGCCAAGCGGGCCGGATCCGGCAGATGGACCTGATAGTTTTCTAAAGCAAAAGGAAGGGATAATTCAGGGTCTAGAATCACCAATTGTTTGGATAACAGGGCGTTGCCTTGTTGGTCGCGTAATTTTTTGGCCAAAGCGGGCTTCATGCGGGGATCATCGTTTTGAGCCGCACGCAAAATATCTTCCAAATGACCAAAGGTATGAATCAGCTCTACCGCCGTCTTGGGGCCGACACCCGCCACACCGGGCACATTATCGGAAGCATCGCCTACGATGGAAAAATAATCCGGCAAAAAACCGGTAGCTACCCCAAATTTTTCCACGGCCGCCTGCGGACCTTTAAATCCGTCCTTTCCCCCGGACGGCCACACCGAAATAAATTCATTTAAAAATTGATAAATGTCTTTGTCAGACGTTACCAACACGCTGTGAATGTTCTGCTCTTGTGCTTTCAAAGCTAGAAAGGCCATCAAATCATCGGCTTCAATCCCTTCTTGCGCCACCACAGCCAGGCCTAAATCCCGCACCATTTCACGTGCTAAATTCAATTGGCGCACCAAGGCTTCATCGGGCTTTTTGCGATTGGCTTTATAGGTGGGCAACAATCGTTTACGGCGGGCGCAACCGCCGGGAGAATCAAAACAAACCGCCACATAAGCAGGATTTTTTTCATTCAAAAGCTTCATCAGCCAACGCACAAACCCATACAAAGCCCCTACTTCTTGTCCGGTGGAAGTGGAAAGCTTCGGCAAGGCATGGTAATTGCGGTGCAAGAAACCATGAGCATCAATTAAAAAAAGGGTTTTGTCTGTCGGAGGGGTCTGCATAGCGGGTTTATCAGATAAGCCCGCGCCGTATAAGAGCGCGGGCTTTAAAAGTTAGTCCAATTTGGTCAGCGTTTTGATTTGTTTCAAGAATTTTTTGTCTTCTCCCGATTTACTGAAGTCCACACCCCCTCTGCGACGGGCATATTCTTTTCCGTCAATCAAAAAGACCAGGGTAGGAGAAGAATGCACATTAAATTCTTTCACATAGGGTGCAGACAATTTTCTGTTTGCTACGTCTACTTGATAATAGCGCACGCCTTTTTCTTTCCACAATTCAAAAATACCTTCTTCGCCCAAAAAGCTCCACATATCATAGCAAGGATGACAAGCGAAAAAAGAAAAGTTCAGCACCACAATTCCACTGGCCATCTGCTCATATTTTGCCTGTTCAGGAGAAAGCGGCCCGTTTTTTGCGGAATCATATTCCTGCATAAAATGCACGGCCTCTAAAAATTCTGCGGGCGGGGTATTTTTAAGAAAAGAGTCTTTATGAGCTACCACAGAATAGCTTTGCGCCGCTAAAGGTAAAGACAACAACATCATTACCAAAAGAAGAATTTTTTTCATAGATACTCCTTTATAATAAAGCATTTATTTTTTCTTGCAAGGCAGATTTGGATTGCAAACCGGTTAATTGGGCCACCGCCGCGCCGTCTTTAAAGAAAATAATGGTCGGCACAGAAGTAATATTATACTTGGCACTCACGTTGGACCCTTGATCTACGTCCAATTTGCACACCTTGGCTTTTCCTTCATATTCTTTGGCCAATTCTTCCACCACCGGACCTAACATACGGCAAGGCCCGCACCAGGTGGCCCAAAAATCAACCAAAGCTACACCTTTGTACTGCGTTATTTCTTGTTCAAAATTGGCATCGGTCAAAATTACTTCACTCATCTATTGCCTCCATGATAAAACACTAGCTATTAAATAAAGGGTAGCAGAGCAGAAAAGCTCCTGTCAAGTATTTATTTTGATTTTTTGGGTTAGTTCGGTAAAAGAAAGAAACGAATCCACCGCTTCGTCAATACAAAAGAAACCCCCGCTGAACGCGGGGGTTTTTATATGGTTTCCGGACTAGGCTCGGCCACAAGTCGCCTCGTTGACCCTCGGCGCTCGCGGCCCCGTCTCGCCATACTCGCCTTGCGTTCCACGCAAACTCGTATAAGGCTCCGACTTTCTCGTCCTAACGCAGGCAAAGCAGTTTGCCTGCTCTCCGTCCCCATGCAAAAACCCCCGCTGAACGCGGGGGTTTTTATATGGTTTCCGGACTAGGACTCGAACCTAGAATGACGGGACCAAAACCCGTAGTGATACCATTTCACCATCCGGAATTAAATCTCTACAAATATTATAGCATATTTATTTTATTTCGTCTTCTTTTTTTTCATTTTCCGTCGGAGAATTCTTTAAAATTTCTTCTTCGTATGCTTTCAAAACACATTCTTCCAGGTACGTGCGGAACTCTTGCGTAATGGGGTGAACCATATCTTTATGAGATCCGTCTTGCATTTTTCGCGACGGCATACACAAAAACACCCCTTTAGCTCCGGCTACTACTTTCATATTGCGCACCACAAAGCAATCATCAAACGTCACATTGGCAAAAGCTTTAAGCCGCTCTTCCCCCATCAAATGAATCCGTATTTCTGTTATTTTCATGCGTCACCCTCCGAAATGTACCACAAATACTTTTCGTCCTACCTGTTGCATTCTTCCTGCCAAATCTTCTGCCTGTTCACGGCTAGGGGTTAAAGCAAAAATAGTAGAACCGGAACCGGACATTAAAGGTTGCGCCCCTTGGGCAATAAAAGCATCTTTTACTTTTCGCACGGCATCTACATACGGCAAAACAGCTTCTTCCAAGCGGTTAAACAAAAAACCTTGCCATTTATCCAACGGAAAACCGCTTTGCAAAGCTATCTGTAATTTATCTAAATTGGCCTTGTTTGTCAAGATTTTGGCGGGGTCGTCCAACTTCAAACGGCCGAAAACTCCTTTCGTCGGCACAGCCGTATCCGGATAAACCAACACCGCCCAAGGCAACGCATCTCCGGCCGGCACAGGGGTCAATATTTCCCCGATGCCTTCCCCTTTCAAAAAAGTATCCGTAAACAAAAATAAAGGCACATCTGCTCCCAATTTCGCAGCGCGCGGCAACAACTGCATCGGGTCTTTGTCAAACATGCGGCACAGCGCGAGCATAATAGTACCCGCATCGGAAGACCCGCCCCCTAATCCGGCACCCATGGGGATATGCTTTTCCAACACAATATCTGCGTGCAAACAAAGGCCGAACTCAGCTTCAAAGGCGCGCACCGCCCGCAGCACCAAATTATTATCATCAGCCGCCAACCCCGCCCCCAAAGGCCCGGTAATTTGTAAAGATAATTTTTCTTCTTGGGCTTCTTCGGCTTGCAAGGTCAAAATATCATGCAAAGATACTTTGGCAAATAAGGTGGCCAGCTCATGATAGCCGTCAGCTCTTTTGCCGGTTACTTCCAGAAACAAATTAATTTTTGCCGGAGCGTTTATACATATTTTTTGCATATATTATCTGGATCTTCTCTCTGTATTATGCACCACCGATCCCCAATGATATTCTTCACTGGAAATTAATTCGCCGTTCTCGGCAAAGATTTGGCGCGGGCCTTCTAACAAACCTTCGGTATAAAATTCGCAATCGTGCTTTTGTCCGTTAGGAAAGAAACTAAAGCGCTCTCCGTGCAAACGGCCGTTTTGATAATTTTCCTGAAACCATACTTTTCCTTCCGGGAAATACAAAGTCCGGGGGCCGTGCAGTTTTCCATTATCAAAATGTTCTTCACAATCCACTTGCCCGTTTTGATAAAGCACACGACGCAAACCATGCAGTTTCCCATTTTGATAGTTCGCACTGACACAGGTTTCCCCATTCGGGAAATAAGAGGTCCAAGGTCCGTGTAATAAGGAATTTTTGTAATACGCTTTAGCGTGCATAAAGCCGTTTGCCATATAAGAAAAATAGGTTGCTTCGCCTTCTCTCAAACCTTCGCGGTAATTTTCACGCGTGAGCAGACGACCTTGCTCGTCATAGCGCAAATATTCCCCATCTAATTTATTGTCTTTATAGGTGGCTTCACTACGCACCTGTCCGTTATCGTCAAATTCTTTGACAATGCCATCGGGAATATCGCCCAACAACTCCAACGTGGCGCCGTTGGCTGCGATGGTTTGCTCGGCGACTTCTTTTCCGTCGCGGTAAAAAGACATGGTGGCCTTATTGATTTTTACAATGGTTCCGTCATAAGTAGGTTGCGGCTGTGGAATGGCCAAAATAGGCGTGCCGTGAATGGTATGGTCTTCCAAATCGGTCAAGACCCCGTCTTTATATTTTTCAAAGAAAGTTACTTCGCCATTGTTTAAATCTATAATTTCCAAATCGCCGTCCAATTTCCCTTTTTTGTAATGCTTGATGGTTTTGGTAGATGTTTCAAATTCTTCCACTTCCCCATCGGGGATAATCCCGGTCTTATTAATCAGATTTTTATCTTTATCCAAAAATTCTTTAGCCAAAGGAATGGCGCGAAAATAACTGCGGCTGTCCGGCGTAACAATACAAATGATTCTTTCTTTCATAAGCAACCTCTCTTAGTCCTTATTGTACTATAATTTAGCACCCCGAAAAACAAAAAGACCCAGATTCGCTTTAGGTCCAAAGGCCCTTGTATATAAATCGGCTTTTTAATTATGATAAAGGTATGAAAAGATTTTTTTCTTTCTTGGCGGTAATGGGTTTACTCTTCAACAGCTCTTTTTGCTACGGCAATACGCCGCAAAGAGCGGGACGCCTGTTGCAGTTACAGACCCAAGCTCAGGCTATTTTGCAAACAAATCCGCAAACCCAACAATATATAAAGGAAATTCTGCTTTATAGTTCTGCCGTTTTGTTGATGGCGCAAATGAAACAGCTTTCCGCACAGCAATTCCGCGCCGCATTAGCGGCTGATTTGCAAGAAGTTGCCCAAATGCGCACGCGCCCTTTACCCAAATACACCCCCGGCAGACCTTATTATATGGCAGCCAAAAAAGCCGCCACAGACCCGGCCCAACTCTCTTTATTTCCCGAAGAAGCTCCCGCGCCCAAACCGGCCCCCAAAAAGGAAGATTTAAGCTGGTTAGATGCCCCGCAGGAAGAGCTCAAATCCACCCGTCCGACCCCGGCGGCAGAATTATTTGAAGAAGCGGAATTTCAAACCAAAAAACCGCAAAAAAGCTATTTATCAAAGCGCGTGGAAAAAGAGTACGGACACACGAATTTGTTTAAAAAATTAACCCCGCAAGAAACACAAGGTTTATTCCAACGCTTGGACCAGGCCGCGGCAATCAATGCCAAGTCCGGCAAAGAAGCGGCGCAAAAATTTTTACATGAAATGGCTAACAAATTCCCCAAAGCACAAATTTTATTTATCAGCGCCAAACGTATGTTGCTCGGGGCGGTTTTGTTTATGGTAGCGGACCACTTTATCCAATTCGGGCAAGAGAACCCGAGTTTGCAACGTTTGATGGCTAATCCGCATTTATTTTTGCAAGCAGATGAAAATCAAATCGCCCTTTTGGCACAAGACCCCCAAGCGCTGCAATATGCAGAATTGTTGGTACAAGGCTTAGAAGAAATCGCCCAAACGCCTATCACAGCCGAAGATATTGCCTACATGAGAAAAAGCACCGAACAAATGCAACAAAGCCGCCGCAACGAACAATTACAGCATATCTCTAATCGTTAACTAGAGCAAAAGTCCCATATTTGTTTAGGTCCAAAGACCCTTGTTGCAGATCTTTGTATCTCATAGAATATGGATATAAGATTTTACGGAGTATGATATTGATGTTACATTTTAAGCGTTTTATTTCTCTTACTTTATCCGTCCTACTGCTGGGGCAAAGTGTGCTTTGGGCGCAAGAAAGTACGCCTAGAGCCGTACAAGAACCCCGCTATACATTGGCCGAATATCAAGCATTTGCCAAAAGAGATTTGGAAAATACCTCCTGGATTCAACGCCACAAAAATACCCTAATTACCATTGGTGGAACAACCTTTGCGGTGGGAAGCGTTGCCGCCGTATTGCTTAAATACCAAGAAAAACAACTCAAAGAAGCGGCCGAAAAAGCCATGCAACAATCTTTATCTCAAATATTAGCGGTCAAAAACGAACAACTTTCCGTTTCTGCCCAACACACCAAAGCTTTACACGAACAAAACAGAGAATTGATACGCGAAAACAAAGCCTTGCGCAAAAGCAATACCGCCGCCAACTATCACTTATCCCAAGAATTAAAACCGGCCTACGAACGCGCTTACCTGGAAAATAACATGATGAAGCCGCTGTTGGAAGATTTACGATTAGATATGAATTTAGCTTCCAGAATTTCCGTACAGGATTACATCATTGACGATTATCTTAAAAAAATTGCCAGCTCACAGCTTTCCAAAGCCCAAAAAATGGCCTTGGTAGATGAAATGTCTAAAAAACCCTGGTTTAAAGGATTAGGAACGGAAGCGGAGCAAGAAGCTTTCACAAAACTTTTAAGAGATGTCATCAATACGGCTGAACTGCAAACCATCAGCACCACCCGCCATGTATTGGCAACGGCCATCTCCTCTAACCGCAAAAAATTAGGCGTGGAATTTTTAAGTGCCGGACATAAACTTTTGAACCATTTCTTTCACTCCCGCAATGTATTAACGATAGGGCTTGTTGTTTTATTGGGGGTGACCAGCTTTGATATGCAAGCCCAAGAAATGGCCCAACGGGTGGAAAACAATTTTATGCTTTTCTTAAACGCTACCCCGCAAGAATTGGCCATTATGGAACAAAATAAAGAAATCAGGGAAAAATGCATCATCGGTGCGGAAACAATTAATATGCTCTCTCAAATGCCGCAAGAAGAAGCTTTGTATTTCTTGAGTTTAATGCCCCGACCGGCTACATCGGCAGAAAAAATAAAATCGGCCAATATCAGCAACCGCTAATTTAAAACCCCGCTTAAAGCGGGGTTTTTTATCGCTCTATTTTAAAGCGCACCGATAAATCGGAAAACTCTTTTTCCATATCAGGCCCGTTAGGTTTGCCAAAAGGCATTTGGGCGATCAGCTTCCAATCTCTTGAAATTCCGAAGGTTTGATATACTTCTTCATCTATCAAAGGATTGTAATGCTGCAAAGAAGCCCCGATACCCTGCTCTGCCAAAGCGGTCCACACACTAAACTGCAACATAGCATTGGATTGTTCGGCCCAGGTAACAAAATAATCCTGATACGGCGGAAATTTATTTTTTAATTGGGCAATCACTTCCGTATTTTCAAAATATAAGATAGTGCCATAGGCTAAGCGAAAAGAAAGTATTTTCTCCCGGGCATTATCCCACAAGGCCGGCGGTGTAACTGCTTGTACTTTTTCCAAAACCATATCCCAAAACAAATGATGGGACGAGTCCAGCAAAAGCATCACCCGCGAACCTTGGCAATTAAAAGCAGACGGCACATATTTTATACAATCGCCGATAAGCTCTTTCAGTTCTTCTTCGCTTATCGGTATTTGGGCACTGAGTGCGTAGCGCGAACGGCGCCGTTGTATCATTTGCGTAAAAGACATATTCCCCCCCCTTTTTTTAGCTTTTTGTCTTCCTTGTTCCTACTCTAATACTTTTCTTAAAACGGCGCACGGCTTATTTTGGATTAGAATTTGGCCTAAGCAAACAAACTTGCTAAAATATAGACAGAGGTCTCCGTAGCTCAATTGGATAGAGCAGCTCCGTCCTAAGGAGAAGGTTGCGAGTTCAACTCCCGCCGGGGACAGATTTAAGTAAAAAACCCGCGCTTTCACGCGGGTTTTTTTATTTCTTTTTAGATTTCTTCTTTGCTTTCAAAGCTTGTGTTTTTTTCTTGGGCGTACTTGCCTTTTTAGCCGTATTCTTGGTTTGCTTTTTCACAGACGCTTTTGTCTTTTTAACGGACGAAGATTTTGGCTTTTTGCCGCCCGATTTTTCTTTCTGCGTCTTTTGTTGTGCTTGGGACACGGCCATGGCTTGTTTTCGCAACAGCCGCGCCAAAGGCCCGCTGTCCACTATTTCCCCCAAGATATTGGTCTTTTGTTTTAATTGTAAAGCGGAGTGAAGTTTGCGCGTGCGGTAATCTTCGTGCCCTTGCTCTAAAAGCCCGGCTTTACGGGCTGCTTTGCGCATGTGGGTAACGGCGCGCTCTTCTATTTGGCGCACACGCTCACGAGAAAGACCCATTTTTTCCGCCACTTCGCCCAAAGTTTTAGGTTCATTGTCTATCAACCCAAAACGCAAGGTCAAAATTTCGCGGTCTCTGTCTTTTAACTGCATCAAACTCTGTTGTAATACTTGTGTATTTTCCGAACGCAAAAATACATCGTGCGGATTGCCTTTGCCGTCGTCACTTAATTTATCTTCCAGGGTTAAATCTTCTTCTTCGTTCACTACCGCTGTCAAAGAATCCACCCCCGTGGCGGCACTTAAAGTATCCATAATGGCTTTTACCTGCCGGGCGCTTAAATCCAGCTCGGCGGCCATTTCGCTCAAAGACGGGTCCCGTCCGTTTTCTTCGCGTAAATTATTCCACGCCTTAAACCATTTTTTCAGGTTTCCCCAAGCGTGAGAAGGGATTTTGATAGAGCCGGATTGCTCTTCAATATATTTGCGGATATATTGCTCAATCCAATAAATTGCATACGTGGAAAAACGATAGCCTTTTTCGGGTTGGAATTTTTCAATTGCCTGCAAAAGCCCCAGGTTTCCTTCTTCAATCAAATCCATCAAATCCATACCCGGACGTTGAAAACGTTTGGCGGTGGGAATCACCAAGCGGAGATTTTTCTCCATCAATTTATTCTTAGCTTCCTTATCGCCCTTTTTTACCTGTTGCCACAAAGAAGTCGTTTCTTCGCGGGAAATTTCCCGCGTGATTTGGCTTAAATGTTTAAAATATTCGTTTACACTATCCAGCTTTTCGTTTTCCATGGTTGTATTATCCTAATCTAATAAACGAACGTCTTTTTTATATCATAGCAATTTTTTTCATTTTCGGTCGCGCGCGAACGTCAAAATCTTGTTATAATGAAAGGGTCGGTATATCTTATGGAGGCAACATGGACGGAAGACACGAACAAAAGACGTTTACGCAAATCATGCTGATGTGCCTAGGCTTTTTCGGCATTCAGTTTGGTTGGGCGTTACAGATGGGAAATATGAGTGCTATTTATTCGCGCTTAGGGGCAACGGAATCTCAAATTCCTTTGCTTTGGTTGGCAGCACCGGTAACGGGGCTTTTGGTGCAACCCTTAGTGGGGTATTTCAGTGATCGGACTTGGTGCCGCTTGGGCCGCAGACGGCCTTACTTTTTAGGCGGGGCCATTTTTTCTGCTTTTGCTTTATTTTTAATGCCGCAGGCATCAGCTATTTGGATGGCGGTTATCGCCTTGTGGATTTTGGATACTTCCGTCAATGTCAGCATGGAGCCCTTCCGTGCGTTTGTGGGTGATATTTTGCCCGAAAACCAACGCAAAACCGGCTATGCCATGCAAAGCGTCATGATCGGGGCCGGGGCAGTAATTGCTTCTTTCTTGCCGCAAATCTTAAGTCATTTCGGAGTCAGCACCGAAGCTCCGCTGGGTCATATCCCAAATTCCGTAAAATACTCTTTTTACATCGGGGCCGTGGTGCTTTTAGGTGCGATTATTGCCACCGTTAAAAGCACGCCCGAATATCCGCCTTCGGACATGAAAGCCTTTAAAGAATTGCAAAACCAAACCACCAGCATTTTCAAAACCTTGGGCGAAATGTGGCAAGCCATGACCACCATGCCTTCCACCATGCGCCGCTTGGCCGTTGTGCAATTTTTCACTTGGGCCGCATTTATGATTATGTGGGTATATTTTACCCCGGGTATCGCCAGCGGAGTCTTTCATGCCACGCCGGGCACGCCTGAATTTGAAGTGGCCGCCAATTGGGGCAGCTCCTGCTTTGGCATTTACAACGGGGTCGCGTTCGGTTTTGCGTTTGCCTTGCTGTGGCTGACCACCCGCTTTTCTGCCAAATACATTCATATTGTGTGCTTAATCATCGGCGGTTTGGGCTTGGGCTCTTTGGGCTTAACCCTTTTCGGCTTTGAGTTTACCAAAATGAGCTTGATTGTGCCGATGGTCTGCGTAGGGATTGCCTGGAGCAGTATTTTGTCTATGCCGTATGCCTTGCTTTCCAACGCACTTCCCGCGGAAAAAATGGGTTTCTATATGGGCGTGTTTAACTTCTTTATCGTTATCCCGCAAATTTGTGTAAACCTGTTATTCGGCCCCATTATGAAGCATCTTTTAGGCGGCAGTGCCATTGCCGCAGTGGGCATCGGCGGGATTAGCTTGTTGGTGGCGGCGGTTTTCACTTTCTTTGTGCAAGACAATACCATAAAAAAACAAGCCTAAAATATTCGCTGTTCCTTTAAACCGCCCGATAACTCATCGGGCGGTTTTTTTGCGCTCTGGGTCTTTAGACCCACACTCGTTTAGGTCTAAAGACTCTGTTGGTAAAATACCTAAAATTTTAAAATATATGTAAGTTCACATATAGAGGTATCATAATGAAAAAAATTGCCGTTTTTTTAGTCCTTTGTCTGTTTTCGCAAAGCTTAGCCTTTGCCCAAACGCAATCTCCGCGCACCAAGCCTACTTTGGCACAAGTGCAAGAACAAGCCCGCCAAGACGTAGAAAAAAAACCTTGGATTAAAAAAGAAGGGTATTGGCTGTTGGGTACACTCGGTGTAAGTGCGGGGCTGTTGGCCTTGCAGGCATTGATCCACAGAACTACTTTAAAACGCATTGCCACCGAAGAATCCATTCGCCGCATTGCCACAGCTGAAATATCGCGTGAATTAACCCAAGCTAAAGGCGCCGTTGCTTCCTTGGAAAGAGAAAACATCCGCTTAAATAATATGAATCACGATTTATTGGAAGGGCGAGAATATTTCAAAGGAAAAATCAGCGAATTGGAAAACAAAGTAAACAGCGAAAAATTCATTAATAATGCTTTAAGAAAACGCGAATATGATATGAGATTAGATCTGGCAGAATTTGAATTTTTTGATTTAGCCGATATTGAAAAAATAGAAAAGCAAGCCAAACCCATCGCACGGAAACTTTTAAACGGACAGGCTTTAACGGAAGCGGAAACCAATCTTTTATTGCAAGGCACAGACCCGCAAGTGGCCCAGGAAATTTCCCAAGTACTGCAAAAAAATAAGGGAAACTATGTGGCTTTACAAAATACCTTGGAAACGATTGCACACGCCCACCCGGAAAAAATCTCTTACAAAAGTATGCGTTTGTTCCAAAAAGTATTCCGCGAAATAAAAGGCCCCTTGGCTTTGGGGTTGGTATTGTCGCTTTTCATCAATACAAATACCGCCCAAGCGCAAGAATGGGAATACCGCTTAAACCATAATTTTGACTTATTCCTACAAGCAAGCCCGCAAGAATTGGCCGAAATTGAACGTTTAGGTTTGGCTGAGCTGTGTATAGAAGGGGCGAAAGCCATTCACGAAATGGCAGAAATGGACGAATACACACAACAGGAAATCCAATCGGTTTTTAACGAACCGAAAGCCCAGCCGGACCTTCGTCAAGTATCTTCTTATTAAATAACAAACCCCCGCTCTTTTGAGCGGGGGGAGTTACTAAAAAACTACTGATACGTAGCAATATACTCTTTACAAACGGAGTTTGTATATACACAATTGTAATAATTGTTATCTTCAGTTACTGAAGTAGCTGTTGAACACCAAACGCCCACATCCTTCGCTTCAGAACAAGAGATTTCGGAACATTTCGAATAACTAGCCGGATAAGTGATGGGATTACCATTGGGAGTTCTAAAACTTGCACAATGAGCTTTGGTCATAGCTGAACAACCGGAGCTACTCTTAGGACAGGCGGGAATTTCTGTCGGAGAGCCTTGGGTTTCTAATCTATATTTATACACAGGTTGTTTACAAGTTCCATCGGCTCGTGCGCCATTTTTGCAAGAACAAGTATCGGTCTTCGTGTAAGAACATTTATCTGTGTCCCAAGTATAAGTAATCACCCCGACTTTTCCACCTGTGCAATTTTCCGTATAACTGCTTTTGCCATCATTGGTAGGCGTGCAAGTGCAAGCTCCGCTTTTCTTATAGCGGCAAGAAGCATAATCCCACGTGTATGTGTATTGACCAGATTTTCC
>JAFVWP010000133.1 GCA_017501565.1 Elusimicrobiaceae bacterium
ATCATAAATTTCTTTTCCGCATTGGTCCAGCATTTTATCCATAAAAACATGGGCCAAATCGGGTGCTTGTTGGGCCTGGGCCAACTCTTTTTTATACGTAGCTTGGACGGCTGTTTTTGCCAGGAGATAAGGTTGGGTTTGGTAAAGCTGATTACGATTTTTTTGAGCGGTAAAAAAAGCATTTCTCACAGCCAAATCCCATTTTCCCAACGCATAAGAAATACGCGCCTTTTCCGCCTGTGGCGTTCCTTCGGCCAACGCCGGTGCCGCAGACGAAAACAACAGAGATAAAGACAATAATAAAGAAATGGCCTTTTTCATTACTTATATTTTGCCGTTTTATGACGATAAATAAAAGGGCCAAAAGTCCTATTTTTCCCTTCCTTTTAGGCCTATTTCTTTTTTAACCCTTTTTACGTCTTTGAAAAAACCCATTTTTTAGGCAAACTGATTTTGGGGGCTTTTATGGCAGAAATACACGTATTGGTTATTTTATTTTTAGTGGGGATAACATCGGCCGCCTTTTTGCCGTCCCAAGCAGAAGTGGTACTTTTTGCGTTGCTGGCCACCGAGGAATACCGCCCGTGGCTTTTGGTGTTGACCGCCACGGCGGGCAATGTAACCGGAAGCGTAATCAATTATTATTTGGGGAAATATATTCGGAAATTTGAAAACAAAAAATGGTTCCCGGTGAAGAAAAAATACCTGAAAAAAGCGGAAGCCATTTTTAAGCGGCACGGACCGGCGGCTTTGCTGTTGGCGGGGGTGCCTTTTTTAGCCGATCCTGTCACGATTGTGGCCGGAATGTTGCGGATAAAAATGCACATTTATTTGCCTTTGGTATCTATCAGCAAAGCCGTGCGCTATTTATTGGTTTGGGGCTTGTTTGCCGGACTTTTTTGAGAGATCCTTTTTGCTTTGCAAGCACTTGTTTTTTTAGATGGGTTTATACTTTCTTTAGCGCAAGGAGAATTAGGAAAAAAGGTGATGATTTTCCAATTTTTTTCTTTAAAAAATTGCGCCAAGCTGGCCGCCGCTAAAGTGCTGGCATTTTTAGATTTTTCTTTGCCCGAAGATTTTTTGGTTTTTTCTGTCATTTTTTATTTACCCCAAAGAAACACTAATCATTTAATATTAATTTATTATGATAAAAAACATTATATATTAATTCTAGCGCTAAAAAAATATCTTTTTTACCATAGGCTTATTTTTGCTACCATAAAAAGATAATCAGGAGAAAAATTATGGAATTGGAACAAGTCATTTTAAATCGGCGCAGTGTGCGCAAATACCTAGAAAAACCCGTTGAAAAAGAAAAAATAGAAGCCTGTTTACAGGCGGCCCTTTTGGCCCCGTCGGCGTGCAATTCCCAACCTTGGCACTACATTGTGATAGATGACCCAAAAGTAAAAGAAGCGTTTTGCAAAGAAGTTTTTAGCGGAGTCTATGCCATGAGCAAATGGGCTGAAAAAGCGCCCGTTTTAGTGGCGGTAGTATCGGACCGAGGCAATTTTACCAGCCGCATCGGCAATTTTTTCCGTCGGACGGAATTTTATTTGGTGGACCAGGGCATTTCCGGCGAACACTTTGTCTTGCGCGCGCATGATTTGGGCCTGGGCACTTGTTGGATTGGGTGGCTCAACTCCGATAAAGCCGAAAAGTTTTTCAAACTTCCCAAAGGCAAGAAAATTGAACACTTAATTTCCGTAGGTTATCCGGCCGAAGCACCCGCACCGCGCCCTAGAAAAGACTTTAAAGAAAGCGTAAGTTATAACGGATATAAGTAACTAAAAAGCCGCCCAGACAGGCGGCTTTTTAATTTAAAATTTGCCAATTTTTATCTTTTTTCAAATCTCTTCTAAACATATTTGCGCGGATAAGTGTAAAATTATACAATGTTAAGGTAGTTTCCAACCGCTAACGCGCATATAATAAAGTATGCGCGCGCGGAAATTTTTTTACATTACAATAAGGAGATTTACTCATGGCAAAATTAGTCGCTATGGACGGCAACGCGGCCGTATCCCACGTCGCGCATGCCACCAACGAAGTCATCGCCATTTACCCCATTACTCCGTCTTCTACGATGGGTGAAATCTGCGATGCAAAAAGCGCCAAAGGCGAAACCAACATTTGGGGCAACGTACCCGTTGTAACGGAAATGCAATCCGAAGGCGGTGCTTCCGGTGCGGTGCATGGTGCTTTGACCGCCGGTGCGTTGACCACCACTTTTACCGCTTCTCAGGGTCTGCTCTTGATGATCCCAAATATGTATAAAATCGCGGGCGAATTGACCCCCACCGTATTCCACGTGTCTGCCCGTGCTTTGGCCACCACCGCTTTGTCCATTTTCGGCGACCATTCCGACGTAATGTCTGTACGCCACACCGGTTGGGCGATGCTCTGCTCTGACAATCCGCAAGAAGCCATGGACTTGGCTTTAGTAGCCCAAGCCGCTACCTTAAAAGCCCGCGTGCCGTTCTTGCACTTCTTTGACGGCTTCCGCACCAGCCATGAGCTGAACATGGTAGAACCCTTGACCAAAGAACAAATGGCCAGCATGATTGATGAAAAAGCCATCGCTGAACATAAAGGCCGCGGTTTGAACCCGGAACATCCGTCCGTACGCGGTACCGCCGCCAACCCGGACGTGTATTTCCAATCCCGCGAAGCGGTCAACAAATTCTACAACGCCGTACCTGCTATCGTAAAAGAAGAAATGGCCAACTTTGAAAAAATGACCGGCCGCAAATATGATTTGTTCCAATATTTCGGTGCTGCCGATGCGGAAAAACTCATCGTCATCATGGGCTCCGGTGCTGACGTGGCTCAATTGGCCGTTGAATCCATGAAAGATGAAAAAGTGGGTGTGCTCAAAATTAAATTATTCCGCCCCTTCTCTATTGAAGATTTCATTCGCGTAATCCCCAACACCATTAAAAAAGTGGCTGTTTTGGACCGCACCAAAGAACCCGGCTCCTTGGGCGAACCTTTGTTCCAAGACGTTTGTGCCGCTTTCTTGACCACCGAAGCCAAAGCCAAATTCGCCGCTACTCCGCTCATCATCGGCGGCCGCTATGGTATCGGTTCTAAAGATTTTACCCCCGCCGACGTTAAAGCCGTGTTTGAAAACTTGGCTTTGCCCGAACCTAAAAAGAATTTCACCGTCGGTATCAATGATGATTTAACCTTCACCTCCTTGCCTGCTGCCAAAATGACGGCTTCCTCCAACGATGTGTTTGAAGCTATGTTCTACGGTTTAGGCTCTGACGGTACGGTCGGTGCCAACAAAAACACCATGAAAATCATCAGCGCCAACGGTTTCTTTGCCCAAGGTTACTTCGTGTACGATTCCAAAAAATCCGGCTCTATGACCACTTCTCATATCCGCTTTGGCAAAAA
>JAFVWP010000134.1 GCA_017501565.1 Elusimicrobiaceae bacterium
CTTTGTTAAAAGGGATTGGGGTCGGGTATGCCCCGGCCGAACTGCCGGAAGAATGTGCGGTGGAAATAGAAATCCACGGACGTCTGATCCCGGCGAAAAAAGTGAAAACGCCGTTTTATAAAAATCGGGTCTAAAAAAGGAGAATCTTATGCATACAGCAGAAAACAGCAAATACAGCAAAACGCACGAATGGGCGCATTTAGAAGGGGATATTGCCACCGTGGGCATTAGCGAACATGCCCAACAAGAAATCGGGGACGTAGTTTTTGTGGACTTGCCTAAAGTAGGCACACAAGTCACCGCGGGACAGAATTGCTGCGTGATAGAGTCGGTCAAATCCGCTTCTGAAATCTATGCACCGCTGAGCGGTGAAATTGTGGAAGTAAACGATGCGTTAACCGCAGATCCTTCCTTAGTAAATTTGCATGCTCACGGCGAAGGGTGGCTGTTTAAAATCAAAGCTTCCGCACCGGCCGAATATGACGCCTTGCTGGACTTAAAAGCCTACCAAGACACTATTAAATAAACTTTTGCTTCCCCCGCCCTAGCGGCGGGGGCTTTTTAAGAGGGGACCATGTTTATATCCAATACTGCTGAAAACGAAAAAGAAATGTTGCAAAAAATAGGCATTTCTTCGGTGAAGGATTTGTTTAAAGACATTTCGCCGGATTTGTTGTATCCTGCCTTGAATTTGCCGCCCGCTTTGACGGAGCAAGCCTTGCACGCGCATATTAAAGAATTGGCTGCCAAAAATACCAAAATGCTTAATTTTATCGGGGCCGGGTGTGAAGAACACTTTATTCCTTCTGCCGTAAATGCGCTGAGCCAACGCGGGGAATTTTTGACCGCGTATACGCCGTATCAGGCAGAAGCAAGCCAAGGCACTTTGCAAACTATTTACGAATTTCAAAGCAGTATTTGCGCTTTGTTCGGCATGGAAGTTTGCAGTGCGTCTCACTATGACGGCGCAACCGCTTTGGCCGAAGCCTGTGCCGCGGCGCAGCGGGTCAATAACCGCAAGAAAATTTTATATTCCGCCGCGTTGCACCCGCATTATAAAGAAGTCTTGCATACTTACTTAAAAAATGTGCCGGAAATTTCGTTGCAAGAAGTGCCGTTGAAAAACGGCATTACGGACGGCGAAAAATTAAAAGAATTATTAACCGACGATACGGCTTGTTTTGCCGCGGCGGGGCCTAACTTTTTGGGCCAATTGGAGCCGATGGCGGAGTGGAGCGCGCTTGCTCACGAAGCGGGTGCTTTGTTTGTGGCAGTGGTCCATCCGTTGGGGTTGGGAATTTTGCAAACGCCCGGAGAATATGGGGCAGATTTTGCCGTAGCCGAAGGCCAATGTTTAGGTAATGCCATGCACTTTGGTGGTCCCGGTTTGGGTATTTTTACTTGTAAGCAAGCCTATGTGCGCCAAGTGCCCGGCCGCATTGTGGGGATTGCCAAAGACAAAAAAGGCCAACGCAGTTTTGTGCTGACTTTGCAGGCACGCGAACAACATATCCGTCGTGAAAAAGCCGCTTCCAACATTTGCTCCAACCAAGCTTTGTGTGCTTTGAACGCGTTGATTTATTTAACCTTACTCGGCCCGCAAGGCATACAGGAAGTTGCTTCGCTTAATGTAGCCCATGCGCATGAATTAAAAGATTTATTACTTCAAGATGGCCATAAAGTAAAATTTGACGGCCCTTTCTACAATGAGTTTGTTTTAGAATTAAACCGCCCCGCTTGCGAAGTGATAGAAAAGTTAGCCGCTCAAGGCATTTCGGCCGGTTTTGATTTGGGCCGCGTTTGTGAAAGCCTTAAAAATTGTTTGTTGGTCTGTGTTACCGAAACCAAAACCAAACAAGACTTGCAAACTTATGTCAATGCATTGAGGGGGTGCTAGTATGCAAGAGAACAGCCAACACAATGTATTAAGTATTGAAAAATCGGTACCCGGTCGGCGTGCTTTGCGGTTTGAAAAAGCCGAAAAGGCGGCTAATGCGTATTTGCCTACGCAATTTTTGCGCGAAAAAGCCCCCCGCTTGCCGGAAATGAGCGAATTGGATATTGTGCGCCATTTTACCAATTTATCCCGCCTGAACTATTGTCTGGACAGCCATTTTTATCCGTTGGGTTCTTGTACGATGAAGTATAACCCCAAAGCCTATGACGTGTTGAGCAATTTGGACGGGTTTGCTTCTTTGCACCCTTTTGCTCCGCAAGTCGCTGCACAGGGTACTTTAGAGCTTTTGTATAACTTGCAAGAATTGTTGAAAGAAATTACGGGCCTGGCCTGTTTCACCTTGCAACCCGCGGCCGGGGCTCATGGAGAATTGACCGGTATTTTGACGGCGAAAGCCTATTTTCAAGCCAAAGGCCAGCACCAACGCACGGAAGTAATCGTGCCGGATACAGCCCACGGCACCAACCCTGCTACGTCTCACATGGCGGGTTATCAGGTGGTTAATATCAAATCCGGCGCCGACGGGTGCGTGGATAAAGAAGCCTTGCAAAAAGCCTTATCTGACAAAACAGCAGTCGTGATGCTGACAATTCCAAACACGGTGGGTTTGTTTGAAAAAGATATTTGTGAAATTGCGGATATGGTGCATAAAGCGGGTGCCTTGCTTTATATGGACGGCGCCAACTTTAATGCTTTAATCGGGGTAGCAAAGCCGGCCAGCTTCGGGGTGGATATGATGCACTTAAATCTGCATAAAACCTTTGCCGCGCCGCATGGCGGTGGCGGGCCCGGTTCGGGTCCGGTCGGGGTAGCGGCTCATTTGGCCGAATTTTTGCCCAAACCTTTGGTGGAAAAGAAAGACGGCCTTTTTGTGTTCAATGAAAATATGCCCCACAGCCTTGGCAAAATGAAAACTTTTTACGGCAACTTGGCGGTGTGTTTGCGTGCGTACTGCTTTTTGCGCCAATATGATGCCGATACGTTACGCCAAGTGGCACAGCAAGCTGTTTTGAATGCCAATTATGTACGGGTCGCCTTAAAAGAATATTTCCCGGCATTTTTTGACCGCGTTTGCATGCACGAATGTGTGTTGACCTTGCAGAAAGAAAAAATGAACGGCATTCGCACGGCAGATATTGCCAAACGTTTGTTAGATTACGGTTTCTATGCGCCGACTATTTACTTTCCGCTCATTGTGCCCGAAGCGATGATGATTGAGCCGACAGAAACGGAAAATAAAGAAAGTTTAGACCGCTTTATAGAAGCTATGAAAAGTATTTTTCAGGAAATTGTGCAAAACCCGGCTTTGGTGCATGATGCCCCGCATCAGCAACCGGTGGGGCGCATTGATGAAGTAAGTGCGGCCCGCGAGCCTAATTTGCATTGGTAGTTTTTTCCGGCGCGGTTACGGCCGCGCCGGTTCTTCGTATGGGAAAGCAACTTCTTACTCCGGCCTTAAATGTTTATGAGCAAATGGCCTTAGACGATACCCTGGCGCATCATGCGTTAGCGGACGGGCCTGTTTTGCGCTTTTATCATTGGGTGGTGGGGGCTTCGGTTACGTTTGGTTATGGGCAGTTTGTGCAAAGCGTAAAGAAACAATGCCCCGCAGGTAGCGGGCCTATTTGCCGCAGACCGACGGGAGGCGGGATTGTTTTTCATGGGGAAGATTTAACTTTTAGTTTGATTTTTAAAAATATTTCTGCCCGCCCTAAAGAAATTTATGCCCTTTTGCACGGCGCAATAGAAAATGCCTTGTTGGAAAATGGCTCCATGGATATTTTACGCCAAGGGCAAGTGGAAGTGCAAGCTTATGCCCCCACACAAAACGGCCTGGCCAGCGGTTGTTTCGTAAACCCGGTAGAAAATGATTTGCTCAGCGGCGGAAGGAAAATATTGGGCGGAGCTATCCGCCGTTTTGGAGAAGCGGTATTGTATCAAGGGTCTTTGCAATGTCCGCACGCGCGCAGTAATGTATTATTTCGGCGTGCGGTGGCACAAGGTGCGGCCCGTTTTTTGCAAGAGCCCTTTGCGGTTTTCCCCGCACAAGAGTCCTTTTTGGCACAAGCGCGAAAGTTAGCCAAAACCCAATATGAAACTCTTGCCTGGAATGAAAAATTTTAATGAAAAATGCGATTAAATTTTTAGTGGCTGTTTTACTCGTGCCCACCACTTTCTTTGCGGTGGCGGAAGTGTGCGCGCAAAGCGGTATAATTATTAAAAATTTTCAAAACGGGGTCGGTTTTTTAGCTGGGGCGGCCCTGTATTGCGTAATTCATTTTTCTTGTTATCAATTTGAAAGAATGTATGTGTTCGGGCACGAAACCACACACGCGGTGGCGGCTATGTTTTTTGGGTTTCGGATTCATTCCATATCCGTTAAAAAAGACAGCGGCCACGTTAAAATGGACCGCTGTAACGCCGCAGTGGTGTTGGCTCCGTATTTTGTACCTTTTTACGCCGTAATAGCGGGGCTTATTTATTTGGCGGTTCATTTAGTGATAGATGCCTCTGCCTATCGGCCTGTTTTTATGGCGGCGGTAGGATTTTTTATGGCTTTTCATTGGGTGCAAACTTTCAAAACCCTTTGGGAAACCCAACAGCCGGATTTGAAAATGGCCGGGGGAGTCTTTTTTTCCTGGGTCATTATCTTGTTATGCAATGCGGCGGTTTTCTCTTTGGTGTTGAAATGTTTGTTTCCGCAAGAGATATTTTTGTTGGAAATGGCCCGCGGTGTAGTGAATAGCACCTATAATTTATGGAAAATTGTGATAAACTATATAATAGACCAAATCATAGCCGCGCGCCGATAATATAAATATGACGAAAACGGAAAGTAAAAAGAAGAAAAGAAAAGGCCGAAAAAGAGCCAAAGTTTTTCGCTTTGCGAAAGGGACTTTGTCGCTATTTTTGCGGACCCTTTTGCTGTTGGTGATGTTTGCTTTTTTATTGTTCGGCGTTTTATGGTTGGGAATCGTCAAAATATTCAATGCCCAGCAAATCAGCGAAACGCTGGTGCAGCGCTTGCAGCAGTTGTTTGACCGACCGGTGGTTATTTCTTCTTTGGATTTAAAATTCTTAAACGTGGTAGAGCTGAAAGGCTTTGCCGTACTTGATAATGAAGTGCAACCGGGCACTCCTTTTGTGGCGGCAGAATCGGTTTTAATCAGTTATAAAATGTTGCCGCTGTTGGAAAACAAATTGGTGATAGATGAAATTGTCTTAAAAGGACCGCGCATCAATATTGTCCGCGCCGAAAACGGCAATTTTAACGTACCGCCTGTTCACCGCTCCGAAAATACAAAATCATACAAAAGCCAAGCTACCGGCAAGACCCTAGACGTAAGTATTGAAGATTGGCGCATAGAAGAAGGCGTGTTGAGTTACAAAGACTTGGGCCGCGGTTTTAGCCATGCGGTATATGGGCTGAATATGCATTTTCCGAAACTTAAGTTTAATGAACTTTCGCGCTTTCGTTTAAGTACCATTTTCAGAAGCCGTTGGGGGGAAAATATTTCCGATATGGAAATACGCGGTTTCGGGCAGATTAATTTTGCGGATTTTGATTGGAGTCAATTTGCCTTGCGTAACTTTAAAACGCAAATTTCCTTTTTTCAAAAACCTTTGCAACTGACCTTGGATTTGGACAATTTGCGCACGCCGTTTTTTAATCTGTCTTTGCAAGCGCCCGCTTTTGATCATCAGGATTTGTCCGTATTTTATAAAAATGCACCTACGTTTAATGTGCCGGCTTCTACGTTGACGGCGCGTGGAGTATTGACGGAAGGATATACCTTTTTAACCTTAAATGAGCTGAAAACCAAGACCGATAATTTGAATTTTACTTTATCGGGCAGTGCTGATTTTGCCGCCGCCCCCTTTAAGGCCGATGCCGAACTTAAAACCGATTGGCTGGATTTGGCTGTGCTGAGCAAACGTTGGCCCGCGTTGGCCCGTTTCGGCTTGTCCGGCAAAGGCTCTGTCAGCGCGAGTATAAAGCGGGAAAAAGGGCAAATCTCTTTGCCGTTGGTTACCATCGGTGCCCAAAAAGCCAAAGGTAATTTTTGGGGATTTTTGGCCGAGAATGTATCAGGCAGTTTTGTGGCTAAGAAAAACTTTTCGGACCTGTATGCCGAAACCACCCAAGGGCGCGTACAAGTAAAAGACAGCGTTTTTGATAAGTTGAAATTAAACGGCTCTTACCGCAAAGGGGACGTGTATGCTTATATTTCTTCGGCTACGTTAAACGGCGTACCGCTTAAAATGCGTTTGTCTATTGATGACATTAAAAATAAAAACCGAAAAATAGACACCTCTATTTATTTGAAAAATTTTGACCCGATGAACTTTATCGGGGTAGTGATGGATTTTGTAGATATTATTTTAGATATTCCGAAAAAGAAAAACAAACCCGCTCCTGTTCAGACCGGGCAGTTGGCCTGGATGCGTAACTTCCGCGACCGGTTGCCCAAGTTTATGCCCAATTTTTCGGGTACTTTGTATGCCGATACTTTTTCCAGCAATGTACTTTCGGGCAAGCGTTTTAATACGGAGTTTGCCTTTACGGGGTTGCTGCCGGGGGGCAGTGAACTAAACGGCACCTTGGACGTAAAATTAGAAGAAGGTATCATTCATCAAATGGATAAATTGGCCGCTGAAGACCAAGCCTTAAACATTACTTTTACGCCGTTTATTATGATGCACCGCATGGAAAGAAGCGGAAGTTTTAAAGTAGGGGAAGTATTAAAAGACGTAGCTTTTACAGAAATGGCTGGCTCGGTGGACTTTAAAAATGGCACAATGATTATAAATAATGCCTTTACGCAAGGCCCGGTTATCTCGGCCGCGGTATCCGGCTGGGTGGATTGGGTACGGGAAACTTTTGAGCTGGTAATTTGGACGATGTTTACCCCGTCTTCTAAAAAAGGCGGTATCTTGGCGGAGAATTTAACCGACGAATCCGGCAATCCGGCTTTGGCGTTTAAAGTGTCTTCGTCTATGTTGAAGCCGCGTCTTGAAATGATGCGCGCCAAGAAAACCAAAACGCAAATAGATACGGCCCGCCGTCGCGGTTTGCGTACGGAATTTACAAAAAGCAGCGATTTTTTGAAAGGAGAGTTCAATGCTAAGAAATAATTTAGACCTGTTGTCATTATTACAAGAACATGGAGCCATCGTAGAAGGCCACTTTGTGATGCCTTCCGGCTTTCACAGCCAAACGTATATTCAAACGTCTCTTTTGTTGCAACACCCGAATTTAGCGCAAAAAATCGCGCAGGCTATGTCGGATAAATTCCCTGCCAAAGCTGATGTGGTGATGGCGTTGACTCCTTCTAACTCCGTTTTGGCTCAAGAAGTGGCGCGTGTGCGCGGTGCAAGAGCGATTTTTGCTTCCAAAGATGCCGACGGCAATATGATTTTAAAACACAATTTTGTGATTAAACCCGGCGAAACCATTTTGTTAGTGGACGACGTAACGGTCGGCGGGCGCAAAGTATTGCGGGCCGAAGAAATGGTAAAAGCCGCCGGAGCTAAAGTGTTGGGTATTGCCGTTATGGTGGACCGCTCTATGGGTATTTTACCCTTAGAATTGCCGTTGCGCGCTTTGCTCTCTTACCCTATTCAAACTTTCACTGCCGCAAATTGCCCGTTATGTGCTTCCGGCATTCCGGTCAATGAAGTGGACGATTTAAACAAGGAAAATAATTAATGATTGAAATTAAATTAAAACCGAAAGAACACCGCCGTATTGCGGCGGGACACTATTGGATTTTTTCCAATGAAATTGACGGGTTGGATACGTCTATTGAGCCGGGTAGCATCGTGCGTGTGTTGGACAGCGACGGCAATTGCATCGGTACCGGTTTTTTTAATCCGCACAGCCTGATTGCGGTGCGCATGATTCAAAAGGGGCCTGAACCCTTGCCGGAAGATTTTATCTTTCAAAATTTAGATACGGCTTATGATTACCGCAAAGAATTGGGTATCCGCAAATACGGCCGTATGTGTTACGGCGAGTCTGACAATATGCCCGGGCTTATTGTGGACCGCTATGGTGATGTATTGGTCGTGGAAATTTTAACGGCCGGTATGGAAAAACAAAAAGACGCCATTACCGCCGCGCTGAAAAAGATTTTTAAACCCAAAGGTATTTTGTACCGCGCCGACAGCGCTTTCCGCACCTTGGAAGGGTTGGGTAATACCCCGGAAGTGGTGGGGGACGTGCCCGAAAGCGTATTGATTGAAGAAAACAAAGTAAAATACGAAGTTCCCTTGCGTGTGGGCCAAAAAACGGGTTATTATTATGACCAACGCGAAAACCGCGAATTTTTAAAACCCTACTTTAAAGATAAATTGGTGGTGGATTTGTATAGCTACATCGGGTCCTTCGGTATTACGGCCGCCTTGGAAGGGGCCGCCCAAGTATGGGGGGTGGATTCTTCTGCCGCGGCGGTGGAATTTGCCAATAAAAATGCTGAACTCAACGGCGTAAAAGATTTGGCTATTTTCCAACGTGATGATGCCGAACGTATTTTGTCAGCCATGAAGAAAAAAGAGCTTCCCGAGCAGCCGGATTTTGTATTGTTGGACCCGCCGGCCTTTGCCAAAAGCCGCAAAAATTTACCGCAAGCGGTGGGGCTGTATGTGAAGCTGGTTAAAATGGCTTTGGAAGGATTGGAAAAAGGCGGTTATTTGGCTTTTTCTACTTGCTCTCACCATATTTCCAGAGAATTGTTTATGGATATTATTCGCCAGGGTGTCAGCAAATCCGGCAAGCGGGCGGCTCTGTTAGAGTTGCGCGGTCAAGCCAAAGACCACCCGATCTTAATCGGTATGCCGGAAACGGACTACCTGCATTTTGCTTTGTTGCAAGTGAGATAATAGACGGAAAAATAAAATTCTCCGTCGGAAAATGTAGTTTTATTTTTCAAACCCGTTTATTTTTGTTATAATATATGGGTAATGCCGAGGTAGCTCAGTGGTAGAGCACTGGTCTGAAAAACCAGGTGTCGACAGTTCGATCCTGTCCCTCGGCATTTTTCAATTTAATTTAACCGCGCTTTTTATAAAAGTGCGGTTATTTTTTGCAGTTCTGCGCTGTCTTCGTCGGAAAATCTGTTTTTGATGGGAGAGTCTATATCCAGCACACCCCATATTTGTCCGTTTTGAATAAGCGGTATGACGATTTCGCTGTTAGATGCGCTGTCGCAAGCGATGTGCCCCGGAAATTGATGCACATCGGGCACAATGAGCGTTTTCTTTTGTTGCGCGGCGGTGCCGCAGACACCTTTGCCCAAAGCAATTTGGGTACAGGCGGGCTTGCCTTGAAAAGGGCCTAATCTTAATATGTTTCCGTCCAGTAAATAAAACCCCGCCCAATTAATATCGTGCATATATTGGTAAAGAAGGGCCGATAAATTGGCCATATTGGTCATCCGTCCGTATTGCGGCAAAAGCAAAGCTTTGGCTTGGTTAAAAATTAAAGAATAATCCGTTGTCTTCATATAAAATATTTTAACAAATCACCCTTATTTTTTATTGCATATCTGCTTAAAAAAGACATATACTTTAATGGAGTGTAAGAGATAAAGGAGGCACTATGCCTAGAATAGAAGTGGACGCCAACCGCTGTAAGGCTTGTTATTTATGTGTCAGCGCCTGCCCGAAGAAATGTTTGGGTAAGTCCAAAACCATCAGTAAAAAAGGATATTTCCCCGCCGTTATGGAGCGGCCGGAAGATTGCATCGGCTGTACGATGTGCTACATGATGTGCCCCGATGTGGCCATCAGTGTAATTAAAGAATAAATTTGAGGATTTTTATGACTGAAAAAACATTAAGAAAAGGCAATGAAGCCTTGGCCGAAGGGGCCATTCGGGCCGGGGCGCGCTTTTTTGCCGGGTATCCCATTACTCCGCAAAACGAAGTGCCGGAATATATGTCTGCCTATATGGCTGACGCAGGCGGTGCTTTTGTGCAAGCGGAAAGTGAAGTGGCCGCTATTAATATGGTGTACGGCGCCGCGGCTACCGGTACGCGCAGTATGACGTCTTCTTCTTCGCCCGGTATCAGTTTAAAACAAGAAGGTATCACTTATTTAGCCAGCGCGGATTTGCCTTGTTTGATTGTCAATGTCATGCGTGGGGGCCCGGGTTTGGGCAGTATCGGCGGTGCGCAAGGGGATTATTTTCAGGCCACGCGCGGCGGCGGTAACGGAGATTATCGCGTCATCGTTTTGGCACCGAACTCTGTGGAAGAATTGGGTAATTTCCCGAAACTCGGCTTTGAGCTTGCGGAAAAATACAGAATGCCTTGTATGATTTTGGCCGATGGTATTTTGGGCCAAATGATGGAAAGTATGGCCTTTCATTTTGACCCGATAGACCCGAGAGCGTTGGGCAAATTGGATTGGGCGGTGGATATAGAAAAGAACGGCCGTCCGAAAAGAAAAGTTTTTTCTTACAAAGGCGATAACCTGATTGCGGACGTTACCGAACGCGCCAAGCGCTACGGGTTGATTGAAAAAACCGAAACCCGCTGGGAAGAACGCGATTGTGAAGATTGTGATGTGCTTTTAGTGGCGTACGGCTTGTCTTCGCGCGCCTGTTTGGAAGCAATTCAAAAGGCCAAAGAAGAAGGCTTAAAAGTGGGGCTTTTCCGCCCGATTACCTTGTGGCCTTTCCCGGCTCAAAGATTGGCCAAGCTTGCCACCCGGGCCAAAGCCGTATTGGCGGTGGAGCAAAGCTTGGGCCAAATGGTGCAAGACGTAAAACTTGCCATCAATGGCCAAACGCCTGTTTATTTAAATGCTTATCCCGCCGGTGGCCAACCGGACGGCAATAGCATTTTAACAGCCGTAAAATCCTGTTTAAACGGCGGCAAAGAAGGCTTGTTTGACTTGCAAGAACACGCCGAAGGTTTTGCCTATGAGTGCAAACGCGACCTTTCTTTAGGGGTGCAAGGCGATTGCAAAGGGGGCAAATAATTTATGACGATTATAGCGAAAAAACCACAAAGTTTAACTGATATTCCCATGCACTATTGCCCGGGGTGCGGGCATGGTATCGTGCACCGCTTAATGGCGGAAACTTTTGACGAATTAAATATTGCCGGACGCGTGATCGGGGTTGCCCCTGTGGGTTGCGCCGTGTTTGCCGATGATTATTTCGCTTGCGACATGGTGCAAGGCGCCCACGGCCGCGGTCCCGCCATTGCTACGGGTATTAAACGCAGTAAACCGCAAGCCATTGTTTTTTCTTATCAAGGCGACGGCGATTTGGCTTCTATCGGTATGGCAGAAATTGTTCACGCGGCAGTACGCAGTGAAAACATCACGATTATCTTTATCAATAATGCTATTTACGGCATGACCGGCGGTCAAATGGCCCCGACCACGCTGGTAGGCCAAGTAGCCACCACCGCCCCCAAAGGGCGCGACCCGAAACTGCAAGGGTGGCCGATTAATATGTGTGAAATGCTTTCGCAAATTACCGGCGCCAAGTATTTAGAACGCGTGGCGGTAGATACTGCGCAACACGTGATGGCTGCCAAAAAAGCCATCAAGAAAGCCTTTGAAAACCAAGTAAAAGGGGTGGGCTTTTCTATGGTGGAAGTTATCTCCCAATGCCCGACCAATTGGCACGCCAGCGTAGAGCAAGCCTTAGAGTTTGTACGTACTCAAATGATGCCGCAATATCCGTTGGGTGTATTTAAAGATGAGGGGGCAAAATAATGTATCAAGGAATTAGAATTGCCGGATTTGGCGGACAAGGGGTTGTTTCCGCCGGGATTTTACTCGCACAAGCCGGGGTGGAGGATAAAAAGAATGCCAGCTGGCTCCCTTCCTACGGGCCTGAAATGCGCGGCGGTACGGCCAATTGCTCGGTGGTAGTGACCGATGGGGAAGTATATACGCCTATCGTTTCCGCTCCCGATAGTGTTATTGTAATGAATGAGCCTTCCTTGCCGAAGTTTGAACCGCTGATTAAAAAAGGCGGTCTGCTTATTCTGAACAGCTCTTTGATTAATTCCCGCCCCACACGGCAAGATATAGATGTGGTATGCGTGCCTTGCAATGATATTGCCAAAGAATTGGGCATGGACCGCATTGCCAATTTGGTGGCGCTCGGTGCTTTTATCAAGAAAACGGGTGCTGTCTCTTTGCAAAGTGTAGCCAACGCAATGAAAAAAGTATATAAGCGTGCTAAACCGGAAATGTTGGAATTAAATCAAAAGGCCCTGCAAGCCGGTTTTGATTTTGTGAAATAGAAAAGATACACAAGTAAAAAGCCGCCTGAAAGGGCGGCTTTTTTATTCGGCAGAGTCTTGTTCGTAGTAGCGGATCAGCCGCCCTTCCGCGCGGGCAATTTTGGCGGTGTAATACATTAAAATACTTGCCGGCAACATAACGGCACAGCACCCTAAAACAGCTATTTTAAGCCCGAAAGCATCGGATACTTGCCCGATTAAAGCCGGGGAAGCGGCATCGCCCAATGCGTGAATCAGGAAAATGTTTAAGGCAAAGGCCATAGAGCGCACTTTGCGCCCGCTTAATGCCACCAAAGACGCGCTAATCGGCCCCAAGGGCATAAAGATAAAGGTAATGGCAACAAAAAACGAAATCAGCGCAAAAGGCATACGATGGCTCAGTACTCCGGCCGCGGCAAAGGGAATGAAAATCAAAAAGCTGGAAAGAATAACAATAAAATGGGCCGAATTTGTTTTTTGTAAAAATTTATCGGACATTTTTCCGCCGATAAAGGTGCCCAAGGCTCCGGCTAAAATAACAATCGCGCCGAAAATAGTGCCCGCTTGCGCAACGCCCAATTCAAAAAAGCGGTGAAAATAGGTGGGCATCCAGGCTGAAAGACCGCCTAAAGTAAAAGTCTGCATGGCATGGGCCAAGCACAGCAGTATAAAAGGTTTATTTTTAAGCAAGGTGATGTATTGGGAAAGACCCGGTTTTTTGCGTTTTTCCAGGTGGCGGTGTTCGCGGTCTTTGATTTGGAAAAGGGCCATTAACCCCAATAAAAACCCGGGGATACCCACCACCATAAAAGCCGTTCTCCACCCCCAGCTTGCTCCCAACACTCCACCCAATAAATATCCCAGCGCACTGCCGGCGGGCAAAGCCAAGCCGAAATAAGATAAAATGGTGGCACGTTTGTTTTTAGGATATTGTTCAGCCAAAAAGGGTTGGGCTATGGTGGTAAAGCCACCCTCTCCAATGCCGATAAACGCCCGCGCAGAGAGCAAAGAAAAATAACTTTTGGCTAAACCGCTTACAGAAGTGGCGGCACTCCAAATCAGTGCGCTGGCGGCTATCCAATATTGGCGGGGGTGCCTGTCGGCAAAGAAGCCCACAATCGGCGCATAGCACATATATACCAACATGAAAACGGACGCCAGGGTGCCTAACTGAAAATCTGAAATATGCAACTCTTGTTGGATAAGCGGAAAGACGGAAAAAAGCACTTGCCTGTCTATGTAGTTGAACAGGTTGAGAAGAAATAAAATCCAAAATAATTTTCGTGTATTCATCTATATATATTTTATAAAAAACGGCCGTCCGTGTGCTCTCAAAATGAACAGAGAATGCAAAACAATATTGATTTGCTATAATAAAAAATAGATTATGGAGGATATTTTTATGACAACCGAAACCTATGGAATGTGGGACCAATATAAATGGCAGCTTTCTACAAAATTTCCTGCTTTGTTAGAGCAGTTGGCCCCGGGTGCCGATGAAGAAGCCATTCAACGCGCCGAAGCGGAAATGGGTATTTCTTTGCCGGAAAGTTTGAAGAATGTTTATCGCAAAAACAATGGTGAAAAAGATAGTTTTATTTGTGGAGTGTTATTGGGGTTTTCGTTATACAGCTTAGATCAAATGGTACAAGCGTGGAAAGACTGGCAAGCCGTGAAAAAATCTTTGAGCGAAGAAGATTTAAAAGATATAGAAGAATTTAACACTTCCGTACCCGAAGGGCACATTAAAAAGGATTATATTAACGCAAAATGGATTCCTATTTGTGACGATGCCGGCGGTAACCATATCGGGGTGGATTTAGACCCGGACACGGAAGGGAAAGTAGGACAAATTATTACTTTCGGCCGCGATGAACAAGAAAAAATAGTAGTGGCGGAAGATTTAGATGCTTTCTTTTTAAGAATGTGCGGCATTGTGGCCAGCAATCACTTTGCCATAGAAGATGATGAAGGAAACAAGGTTATTATTTTAAATGATTATGCACATTTGATAGACTATTTAAAAGACGAAGAAGCTGTCTAAAGGAGAAAAAAATGAAAAAAGGTTTTACGTTGATTGAATTATTGATTATCATGGTCATCGTGGGTATTTTGGTGACGGTGGCTTTTCCGAAATTTAAGACCGCTATGGAAAAGGGCCGCAGTTTGGAAGGGATTCACAATGCCAACGCCGTTAGTGAAGCGGCTAATGCCGTATATGTTAAAAACGGCTTTTCTTACGGAAGTAATGCATCGGAATTTAAGCGTCTTTCCGGTATTACCAATTCCCAACATTTTAACAGCCCCGACGTAACGATTGCCAACGAAATCGTGACGGTAACTTTGCTCAGAAAAACCAATAAATACAGCATTGTTTATACCTGCTCCGGCGGGGAGATTACCAGCCGCATGTGTAAAGGCGACAAGAAGATATGCAACGCTATCGGCGCCTTATCGGGCAGTGGAAGCAATTGGAATTTTTAAACAAAACTTTCCGTTTATAAACCCCGCGTTACAGCGCGGGGTTTTATTTTGTCAGGTTTTTATTTGCTATATTTGGTTTGACGCAGGGCCTCAAAAAGCGTAATGGCCGCTGATGAAGACAGATTTAGCGAACGCACAGGGCCCGTCATGGGAATGGTGAACAGACGGCCCTGATAGGTGGTGTAAAACTCTTTGGGTAAGCCGCAAGATTCGGCCCCAAAGCACAAAAAATCTCCGTCTTTAAATTGTGCGTCAAAGTAACTTTTTGTCCCTTTGGTGGACATGAAAAACAGCTGGTCTTGGCTTGGGTTATTTTCCGCCAAAAACTCTTCCCACGTTTCATATCTTTTATAGTCCAAATTCGGCCAATAGTCCAGCCCCGAGCGGCGAATTTCTTTAGATTCAATTTTAAAACCCAGCTTGCCTACCAAATGCAGACGTGTACCGGTAGCCACGCAAGAACGGCCGATATTACCGGTATTAAAAGGGATTTCTGGATTAATCAGTACAATGTTAAGCATAGCATCACAAAAAAAGGGCGCACCTAAAGTGCGCCCTTAAATAAGGTGTTTTATTCTTCCCAGCGGATAAAGAACGGCATTAATACGTTGGGGATTTTGTCACAAGCGGGCAAGATACGCAAGGCATAGTCTTGTCTGCCGCTGTTGATGGGAGAGATTTGCACTTCGTAAATGTAGGCATCGCCTTCGTTGCCCACTACGTGCATATCTACGGCATCTTCTTTTTCAATACCGCCCAAAGCACCGCGGGTGCCCAAGTAAAGCTCTACTTGTATGTCTTCCGGGGCTAAAGCACCCAAGAATACGCGGGCTCTGAAGGTAAGTTTGTCACCCATCAAAATAGCTTTGTCAAAAGACGGCGTGATATTGGTTACACTCACGCGGAACCAATTTTCCGCTATTTTCTTTCTCCAAGCGGCTACTTGTACGGCGGTTTCGCCTTCGTTTAAAATTTGGCCGAAGTTGTTGGCACCGACATAGAATTTTTCGTAATATTCTTTCACCATGCGGTTGGTGTTAAAGAACGGGGCAATTTCTTGAATGGACTTTTTCATCAAGGCCAACCAAGAAGGAGAAAAGCCCTTATCGTTTTTGGCATAATAGGCGGGGGAAATTTCTTGTTCCAACAAGTTATACAAGGATTCCGCTTCCACCGCGTCGCGTTCGGCATCGGAGCTGTATTTTTCGGCACCGCCGATGGACCACCCGAAATCACACGGACCTACTTCGTCCCACCAGCCGTCTAAAATAGAGAGCATCAAGGCGCCGTTTAAGGCCGCTTTCATACCGGAAGTACCGCTGGCTTCCATCGGACGAATGGGGTTGTTGAGCCATACGTCCACCCCTTGCACCATGTAGCGGGCGATGTTCATATTGTAGTCTTCCAAGAAAACGATTTTGTTTTTAAAGCGCGTATCGTTTTGCGTTAAATTATAAATCGTTTTGATGAATTCTTTGCCTGCCGTATCGGCCGGGTGGGCTTTACCGGCAAAGACAAACTGAACCGGGCGCAACGGATTGTTGATGATTTTATCCAAGCGGTCCAAATCTTTAAATAACAAAGTGGCGCGTTTGTAGGTGGCAAAGCGGCGGGCAAAACCGATGGTCAACACGTCCGGTTTTAAGACGCGGCTGGCTTTGTTGATGGTCATGATGTCAAAGCCTTGGCGTTGCAATTGGCGTTTGATGCGCGTGCGGGCCATGTTGATAAGTTTGGCCTTGCGTTGGCCGTGAATGGCCCAAAGCTCTTCATCGGGGATTTCGTTTACCTTGTCCCACATGGGTTTGTCGGACGGGTCAAACTCTTGGGTCTGGTTGCCGTTTAACAAATATTTGCGGAATAAGTCGTTAATCTCGTGAGAAATCCAAGATGCGCTGTGAATACCATTGGTAATACTGCCGATGGGCACTTCGTTCATCGGCAAGCCGGGCCAGAGATTGTTCCACATTTCGCGGCTTACTTTGCCGTGCAATTTGGCCACGCCGTTGGCATAAGCGGTTAAGCGTAAGGCCAAAATGGTCATGCAGAAGGTGGCAGAATTTTCTTTTTCTTTACCCAAAGCCAAAAAGTCATTCCAGGAGATACCCATTTGTTGGGCATAATATTCCATGTATTTGCGGACCAAGGCCGGGTCAAAATGTTCGTTACCGGCAATTACCGGGGTATGGGTGGTGAATACGGAAGAGGCCCATACAATTTCGCGCGCTTGGGCAAAAGTCATATTGCGTTGGCCCATGATGTCAATGATGCGTTGCAACAAAAGGAAAGCGCTGTGCCCTTCGTTGATGTGGTAAACGCTGGGCGTAAGACCCATGGCACTTAATGCTTTTACACCGCCGATACCCAATACAATTTCTTGGCGGATGCGGTTTTCGCGGTCACCGCCGTATAATTTTTCGGTGATTAAGCGTTGGGCGGGGGTGTTTTCCTGTAAGTTTGTATCCAACAAATACAAATCGGTGCGGCCTACATTCACGCGCCATACACACGCTTTTACATTTTCGTTAAAGCCTAAGGGAATATCTACGATGATTTCGTTGCCGTTTTGGTCCAATACACGTTCTACGGCCATGTGGGCCCAATCGTTATCGGGATATTCTTCATTTTGCCAACCTTCGCGGTTCAACAGCTGTTGGCCGTAGCCTTTTTTGTAGAACAAACCTACACCGATGATGGGTAAACCCAAATCGCTGGCGGATTTAATATGGTCCCCGGCTAACATACCCAAGCCGCCGGAGTAAATGGGCAAACCTTCCCCGATGCCGTATTCCATAGAGAAATAGGCCGTGAGCATATTGCCTTGCTCTTGTTTGTGTTGTTTATACCAGGTTTGCGGATTATTTTTGTAATTGTAGTAGATTTCTTTTACTTTGTTGAGCTGTTCCACAAAAGCGCTGTCATTGCTTAATTCTTCTAAACGTTTTTGGGGTACACAGCCTAACATCCATTTGGGGTTGCGGTTGGAATCGTTCCAAAGTTTGGGGTCAATTTGCATAAACAGCATAATGGCCGGCCAATTCCACGTAAACCACATATTGCTGGCAAGTTCTTCTAAAAATTTGATATTGTCGGGCAAATTAGGTTGCACGTTGAAAGAGTGAATTTTCATTAAAGTCTCCTTAAAATTTATTTCCTAGATATTATATTAAAATAAGAGATACATTACATCACGATGGTCAATACCAAAAAGTATCCCACCATCAATACCAATCCCAAAGGCAAGGCCGCTTTGGCCCATTCTTTGCTTTTGATTTTGAGTTTGGACGCGGCAATAATGTTGGGAATATTGCCGGGGATTAACATTCCGCCGGAAATGATTAAGCTCATCAGTAAGAACATCAAATTGCGCATGGAAATATCGGGCGTGATTTCTATGGCGGCCAACGTGGCATTGTCTAAAATAGCAGAGAGCATATTGATAAAATACAGCACATTGGCTGATAAGTGGGAAATAGTTTTCTCGGCTAAAGGTTTTAACCCGTCGCCCAACAGCACCAAAGCCATGACAAACAGATACACTTTTCCGGCACGGAAAGAAATATTTTTCAGACTATGTTCGGTCAGGTTTTCTTCTTCTTTGGTTTCTTGGGTTTGGGGCGCATTGTCTTGTTTAATGCGCGAAGCCAAAAACGCCAATAAGATATTTCCCGCCAATACATACCAACCCAAGTGTTGTACTAAAAACCAAAAGCCGGCATTGTACGGCTCGCCTTTGAGCTTGGATAAAACAATCGTGCCCAAAGGTTCTCCAATAGAAGTAAGTACGGCCCCCATACCAATAGCATAACAGGAGTAAACGACCAAGCGAATGCGGTTTTTGCGGTTTAAAGGCAAAAGCACGGCCATTTCTGCCAAAATCAAGGCCGCAATAATAGCGGTAATCAAGCTGGAAGTCATGCCCAAAGTAAAAACCAACACACCCAACGTAATTCTCAACCCCAAAGACCCTACCATTTTATGGGTTAATGTTTTTAAGCCTTTATGGCAAAATTTAAACAAAAGCCCCGCTACAAAAACGGCAATGGTAATGGTAATCGGGTCTTTTAATGCGGTGGTTACCAAATGCCAGCTCCAGCTGTGCGTGATGCTGACGGCCAAAATGCCACAGCCAAAGAGAAAGGCTTCCAGATTTTCTTCTACTTTATGAACAGATAAAGGCAACACTAAAACCAATAGGATCAGTGCGTATAGCAATACATTTTGCAGTAAAGATAGTTCCATCGTATTTTCCCCCTAAGAAATGTTTTTCTTTATTCTATGAAATTTGGAGATGTTTCGGTAGTAAGCAAAAGGGTTATTTGGTGAGATGGTATAAATAAAAAAGCCCGACCAAAAGGCGGGCTTTTAAAAAAAGAGCTAAATACTATTTTTGGGGGGTACGTTGCATTTTGGGTACAGGTAAGGTACGCAATGCTTTTAACCACCGGTCAAAATCTTTTCTCATAGCGGTTGTAAGTTGGCTGTTTTTCTGTTCTATTTGCTCTTGGGTATCGGACGGACTATACACGGCTCTGCGTACATATTGCAAGGCAATAGGGTGGCCGTTTTTTCCGGGGATAATGCGGAATAAGTTAAATTCATCTACCCATTGGCCGGGAATGGCAAAGGAAATTTCCACTTCGTCCGGGTGAATACCTTTGACAAAATTATAAGAGGTTTTAGGGTAGGTTTTTAACAAATTTACAATGATAGAACGTCCGATCTGCTCCGGCGTGGCGGTAACGGCATCATAAGAGCGCGCGGTCAGCATTTCCGTATAGTTGTTAAAGTTTTGTCCTTTGGGTAAATATTCGTTGAGCCATTGTTGGCTATTGCCGGAGCTGTATTGTAAATAAAATTTTTTTCCGTCAAAAAGAATGGACGGCACTGCCTTTTGGGCTTTGGTTTTGGGGGCCGTGGGCTTGGCGGGAGCAGCCAAGAGTGCCATAGAGCAAGACAGAATAAGAAAGAACGCAATTATCTTTTTCATTTTTTCTCCTATTTGTTTTAGTTTTCCCCATTATAGCTAACTTTAGGCTTGTTTGCCAGAGAGAAAGGCTTCCGGATTTTCTTCTACTTTATGAACAGATAAAGGCAACACTAAAACCAATAGGTTGGGGAAAACAAGGGATACTGCGATAGGTCTAATAAAAAACGTCCCGTACGAGATTCGAACTCGTGATCTCCGCCTTGAGAGGGCGGCGTCCTGGGCCACTAGACGAACGGGACTTTATATAAATATTCTAGCAAATTCTGTCCCCCTTGCGCCCTGCAAGGTTTTTTATAGGTTAAAATGCTAAAATATAAAAGATAAATATCCCCTTTTAGGAGTGTTCCCATGGAAATCGGTATCGTAGGCTTGCCCAACGTCGGCAAATCCACCCTTTTTAACGCACTGACCTGTGCCGGTGCGGAAGCGAGCAATTATCCTTTTTGTACCATTGAGCCCAATGTGGGTATTGTGGCTATTCCGGACAAGCGTTTGGACCAATTGTTTGATATGTTTAAACCGCCTAAGAAAACCGCGGCGTTTATTAAGTTTGTAGATATTGCCGGGATTGTCAAAGGGGCCAGCCAAGGGGAAGGCTTGGGAAATAAATTTTTAGCCAATATCCGCGAAGTGGACGCAATTATCCATGTGGTGCGTTTGTTTGAAGACGACAATGTAACCCACGTGATGAACAGCGTAGACCCTTTGCGCGATATTGAAATTATCAACACAGAGCTGATGTTGGCAGATTTAGAATCGGCAAGTAAAATTTGCGACCGCCTGGGCAGTAATGCCAAAAGCGGCAAAAAAGATGCCATCGCGGCCTTTGAAACCATGAAAAAAATCAAAGCCGCGTTGGAAGACGGCAAACCGGTGGCAGCCTTGGGCTTAGAGCCGGAAGTGTTGCGCGAGTACCAATTTTTAACCGCCAAACCTGTTTTGTACGTGGGGAATAATTCCGAAACGCGCAACGTGGCCAATGCCGAAAAAGTAGCCAAATATGCCCAAGAAACCGGTGCCGGATTTGTGGAATTATCCGTTAAGTTTGAAGCAGACATTGCTGAATTTTCCGAAGAAGAAAAGAAGGCGTTTTTGGCTGAAACCGGCAATGATTATACCGGGTTGGAGCGGGTCGTGCGCGAAGGTATGAAGCTTTTAAATCTCTGCACCTATTTTACGGCCGGGCCGGAAGTGGAAGTGCGCAGCTGGCTTATTCCCGTAGGGTGCACCGCACCGCAGGCGGCGGGTAAAATTCACAGCGATTTTGAAAAAGGCTTTATCCGCGCCGATGTTTACACATTTGATGATTTGGCCAAATACGGCGATGAAAAAGCCTTGCGGGAGCATGGTTTGATTCGCTCCGAAGGGAAAGAATATATTGTAAAGGACGGCGACGTTTGCCTGTTTAAAGTCAATGCCTAAAATTACCTGTAAACATTTTAAACAATGCGGCGGTTGCGCCATGTTGGACTTGGCCTATCAAGACCAGGTGAGCAAAAAGCAAGAACGCCTGAAAGAAATTTTAAAAGATTTTTGGTCCGCGGATATTCCCGCCACCCAAACGGATAATCCTGTTTTTTTCCGCAACAAAGTAGAGCTTGGCTTTTGCCGTCAGCCTGTTTGGAAAGAGCCTTTTGATAAAAAAGTAAAACGCGATAAAACCATTCCTTTAGAGTTTGAGCAAACCTTAGGTTTTAAGCTCAAAGGCCGTTGGGACCGCGCGGTGGATATTGAAGAATGTTATCTTTTTGATGAACATTTAATCCCGCTTTTAACGGCGGTGCGTGCTTGGGCTAAAGCTGAAAATTTAGAGTATTATGACCACCGCAAACATACGGGTATTTTGCGCCATATTATGTTGCGCGTGGGCAAAAACACCGGTGAAGCGATTGTGGTGTTGTTCGTAACGGACGACGTGCCCGAAAAAAGTTTTGTAAGTGCCGTAGAAAGTGTTTGGCCGCAAGCCAATATTATGGTGGCGGTCAATACCGGGCTAGCCGATACAGCCGCACCCGAAAGTTTGCGCGTGCTGAAAGGGAAAGATTTTATTACCGAAAAAATTATTCTTTGCGATGCTCAAGGCACGCAAGAACGTGAAATTGTATTTAAACTTTCGCCGCAATCTTTCTTTCAAACCAATACTTTAACCGCCCAAAAGATGTATTCGCGCGTGCGTGCTTTGGTGAAAGAAATTTCCCCGAAAGTAATTTATGATTTATACGGCGGTGCGGGCAGTTTTTCACTTTCCTGTGCTGATTTGTGTGAGAAAAGCCTTTGTGTAGAAAGCGTGGCTCCGGCTATTTACAATGGGATTGAAAACGCCAAATTAAATGATGTAAAAAATGTGCAGTTTTTCTGTGCCAAAGTGGAAGATTTCGTCAAACAACAACCGCTGGAACGCAAAGACGTACTGATTATTTTAGACCCGCCCCGCTCCGGTATGCACCCCAAAGCAGCCAAAGCGGTGGCAGAATCGGGCGTAAAAAATATCTTGTATATTTCTTGCAATCCCGTTACCTTGGCGGAAGATTTGAAAATCTTGACCCGGTATTATGATGTAAAAGATGTGGAAGCCTTTGATTTCTTCCCGCATACGGACCACATTGAAACGCTGGTCCAACTGAAATTGAAATAAAATGATTTATGTAAAAACCGCCGTCTTTTCAGGCGGCGGAATCTGATTTATGACCATACAAGACGCTTTAAAATCCTTAAACCCGCAGCAGCTTTCTGCCGTAGATTACAATGAAGGCCCGTGTTTAATCGTGGCCGGGGCCGGTACGGGTAAAACCAAAACATTGACGACCAAAATCGCCAAACTAATTGCGGACGGATATACCCCGTACCGCATTTTAGCCGTTACTTTTACCAATAAAGCCGCCCAAGAAATGCGCGATCGTGTGGAAACTTTGGTGCCCGGCCAAAGCCGCAATGTGTGGATCCATACCTTCCACTCTTTCGGGGTGCGTTTACTGCGCCAAAATGCAGAAAAAATAGGCCTTACGCGTGATTTTGCTATCTATGATGACGGCGAACAAAAAAAATTGGTTTCCATGCTTTTAGAGCAAATGGGTGTCAAAGAGCCTAAAAAAGAAGTAAACCAAATCGTCAACCTGATTTCCCGCGCCAAAGATGACGGCATCTTGCCGGAAATGTTCTCTACGTCCGCCACGGACAGCGGCTTAGATTATAAAATCCGTGCCGCAGAAATATATAAACGCTATGAACAGAAGCTCAAAGAAGCCGGCGCTTTAGACTTTGGCGACTTGCTCATTAAAACCCTGCAACTTTTGCGCGAACATCAAGACGTGCGCGAATATTACCAGCAGTTTTTTCAATATATTTTGGTGGACGAGTATCAGGATACCAACCATACCCAATATTTAATCACGCGTCTGTTGGCTGAAAAACACCGCAAGCTTTGCGTAGTGGGGGACCCGGACCAAAGCATTTATTCTTGGCGTGGTGCGAATATCCGTAATATTTTAGAGTTTGAAAAAGATTTTAAAGATGCCAAAATTATCACGTTGGAGCAAAACTATCGCTCTACCAAAGTAATTTTGGACGCTTCCAATAAGCTCATCACCAAAAACAGCAAGCGTAAAGAAAAAAGTTTATTCACCCAAAAACAACACGGCGACGCTATTGAAGTACACCCTTCTATGACCGAAGGGCGCGAAGCGCTGTGGGTGGGGCAAAATATTAAATCTTTGGTAGATGAAGACGGATACTCTTTAAATGAAGTAGCTGTTTTTTATCGTACCAATGCCCAAAGCCGTAATTTTGAAGACACGTTCCGCCGTTTGCAGATTCCGTACCGCTTGGTGGGGACGGTGCGCTTTTATGACCGCAAAGAAATTAAAGATATGCTTTGCTATGCGCGTTTATTGATTAATCCCCATGATAATATCAGCCTGTTGCGCGTGATTAATACGCCTACGCGCGGTTTGGGTAAAACAGCTCAAGAGCGCTTGTTAGCTTACGGCGAAAGTAAAGGGATTTCTTTGTATGCGGCTTTGCAAGCGGTGCAGATGGTGCCGGATTTAACGCCCACGGCCCGCCGCAGTGCCTTGGAGTTTGTGCGCTTGGTGGAAGGGTGGCGCTCGGATATGTTTATCTCTACGCCTACCGACGTGATGGACAAAATTTTGAAAACGTCCGGTTATGAGCAAATGGTAAAGGCGGAAATAGAAAAAGACCCGGAAGCCGAAAGCCGTTTGCAAAACTTGAACGAGTTGATTAACGCGGTTAAAGAGTATGAAGACCGCTGTAATAAAGACGAGAAAGAGCCTTCTTTGTCGGATTTTTTACAGGAAATTTCTTTGCTGACGGGGACCGATGAAACCCAAGTGGGTGAAGGCGGTGCCGTTACTTTGATGACCATTCACTTGGCGAAAGGATTGGAATTTAACGCCGTATTTGTGACCGGTTTGGAAGAAGAACTCTTTCCGTTAAACTGCAGCGATGAAGACGAAATGGAAGAAGAACGCCGTTTGTGCTACGTGGCGATGACCCGCGCCCGCGAAAAGCTGTTTATGACGTTTGCCGCCAGCCGCCGCAAATACGGCAAGACATTTACCAATGTGCCGTCGCGCTTTTTATTTGAAAGCGGTTTGTTAAGTGAAGAAGAAAGAGCGCGTTACAGCCAAGAGCAACCCCGCTATGACAATTTTAAAACCAAATATGGTCTGTATGGGCAAGGCGGCGGTTTTTACGGCGGTGCCAAAAACAGAAGCGGCTATCAAGGCTCTACCGGGCGTAGCAGTAACAGCTATAACGGATTTGAAGGCTTTGTCAGCCGAAGCCAATTTCAAAAGAAATACGACGAACACGGCTATGAAGTGGAAGAGAATGATTTGGATTATACGTCTTCTTCTTACAAAGGTTCTTCCGGTTTGGGTTCTTTGTATGGCGGGTCCCGCTCATCGGGCTCTTTCGGCGGGGCAAGCCGTTTTGCATCGGGGGGAAGCTCCCGCAATTTTTCGGGTAACAATGCTTTTTCCGCATCTGCTCCCCGCCAGGAAGCCGGCACAAGTACCACCGCCGGAGACGGCCAAAAAGTAGCCGTCGGCGGTAAAGTAAAGCATGGGGCCTTCGGCGAAGGGACCATTACTGCGGTGGCAGGCTCGGGCGATAGCTGTAAGATTACGGTGGTGTTTGCAAATAGAGTGAGCCGTACGTTTATGCTGAAGTTTGCACCGCTAGAGATATTATAAACGGCATCTTCGGTTGTTGATATTTCGTACACCGCCAAAAACTTCACGTTTTAGGCGGTGTTTTTTGTACGGCTTTTTCATTTACAAGTCTATTTCTGGGCAAACGATTTTCCATATTTAAGTTTCTTGACTCCGCCTTGCCTTCGCCGTACCTGTCAGTACTTGCCTTGGCAACTAGCGGAGCCAATAAATCATAAATCTGAAAAATCATGCTATGAGCAATTATTTTTCAGTTGTTGCGAATGGCTTTTTTAGTTAATAAAAAACGCCCCACTTTTTAGAGCGGGACGTTTTTCGGTAAATTCTATCAGAATTTACAAAGCGCTAAGCATTGCAGCCAGGCCGGCTAGTATTGCACCCCCAAAGAAAATGAATAAGAGCACGGGCAGAATCACAAAACCCACCGTTATCCACCCGAACAGCGCGGCCCAGAATGCCGTGCGTGCTGCTTCTTCCGTCCACCCTTGCGCAACTTGATCTTGGGCGCGAAGGGAAAGAATCAGCCCCGCCAGCGCCAGCGGAATGGCAAAAAAACCTGTGAAACAAGATAAACACACCGCTACTACTGACAGCGTAAAGTGCGTATTGACGGAGCTTGTTTTGTGGCAAGCTCTGCCCTGCGATTGGTCGTTTCCCGGCAAGACGCCCGGTTGTGTTTTGTTAATACCTTTTTTCATTTTTTGCCCCCGTATATGTTCAGCGTACCCCCTTGCGGGTTATTTCTTTTTGCCGATGTCTTTGTCTTTACCGCAACCGCATCCCATATCGGTACCTCCTGCTTTGGTATAGTAAACCGCAAAATTATTATATAAAATGTAATTTCAAAGGAGTTTTGCAAAATGAGATTAGATCAAGACCATGCTACGACGTGCGCTCGTTCGGCCAAAATTGCACTGACCGAAAACGAAGCCCAAAAATACCAATCCCAACTGCAAGAACTTTTTGCTTGGGTAAAACAGCTTTCATCAGTAGATGTAAGTGCCGTGGAAGAAACGGCGGCGGTGCGTGCAGCCTATTTGCGCCCCGACGAACCTGTAACGGACGAAGCCTTGGTGCAAACCTTGGTGGGTGCTTTTAGCGATAAAGAAGGCACCTGTGCTAAAGTAAAGAAGGTGCTGTAATTATGAAAACGATTTTTGATATTACCCAAAGCGTAAAAGACGGCTCTGTCACCGCGCGTGAAGTGGTGTTGGAAAGTTTGCGCAGAATTAAAGAATTGAACCCGCAAATCAATGCATTTGTGGAAACCTGGTCCGAAGAAGCCTTGCAACGGGCTGACGAAATAGATGCCCGCCGCAACCGCGGAGAAAAATTGGGCCCCTTGGCGGGGGTACCTGTCGGGATTAAAGACAATATTTTATATAAAGGCCATAAAGCTACTTGCTGTTCTAAAATGTTAGCCAACTATGTGGCCCCTTATAGTGCCTCGGTAGTGGAAAAACTTTTGGCGGCCGATGCGGTTATCGTCGGGCGGACCAATATGGACGAATTTGCCATGGGTAGCAGTAACCAAACTTCGGTGTACGGCCCGGTGCATAATCCGGTAGATTTTGACCGCGTTCCCGGCGGCAGTTCCGGTGGCAGTGCCGCGGCAGTGGCGGCAGGAATGGTGCCGCTGGCCTTAGGCACAGATACCGGCGGTTCTGTACGCCAGCCGGCCGCTTTCTGCGGGGTAGTAGGAATAAAGCCCGGCTACGGACGCATTTCCCGCTATGGAGTAGTGGCTTTTTCTTCCAGCGCAGACCAGGTGGGTGTGTTGACAAATGACGTCAGCAGTGCGGCTTTGGCCTTGGAAGTGCTTTGCGGACGTGATGAGAATGATTCTACTTCTTTAGAAGATGCCGTACCGCCATTTACCGATAAAATCCATCAGGATATTAAAGGGTTGAAAGTCGGTATGCCAAAAGGATTTTTAGACGATTTGGGCGAAGAAGTAAAAGAGAAAATTTTGTCTGCCGCGCAAACATTGCAAAATTTAGGCGCAGAAATTGTGGAAGTGGACGTGCCACACGCCAAGTATTCCGCGCCTTGCTATTACATCATCACCAGCGCGGAAGCCAGCTCCAATTTGGCCCGCTTTGACGGCTTGCGCTACGGGTATAATAACCCCTCTGCTACGGACTTGAACGCCAGCTATGAGTTAAACCGCGCTCCGTTCGGCGAAGAAGTAAAAAAACGCATTATCATCGGCGCGACCGCACTCAAAGCAGAGAACTACAAAGAATGTTATTTACAAGCGGCTAAAGTGCGGGAACTTATTAAACAAGATTTTGCCAAAGCCTTTGAACAGGTAGATGTAATCTTAACGCCTACATCTCCCACGACGGCTTTCCGCTTGGGGGAACATAAGGACAATCCTTTAGCGGTTTACTTGGCAGACCTTTATACTTGCCAAGGTAATATCGGCGGTTTGGCCGGTATCAGTGTGCCTTGCGGCGAAGATAAACTCGGCTTGCCGATTGGGTTGCAATTTTACGGACCTATTTTGCAAGAAGAAAAAATACTCAATGTAGCTTATCAGTTTGAGAAAGCATTATGATCGTTTCGGAATTTTCTTGCGGCGGCGTGATTTTGGACGGGCGGAAAGTATTGCTCGTGCAAGTCAAGAATATGAAAGGAAAAAAAATCTGGACGTTTCCCAAAGGGCATATTGAGCCCGGCGAAACGCCCCGCCAGGCCGCATTGCGCGAAGTGTTGGAAGAAACCGGCTATAAGGCGGTTATCGTGCGCCCGATGATTCGCGTAAAATATGCGTTTACCTTTCAAGGCAATTACATCAAAAAAATGGTCCAATGGTATTTGATGAAAAAATTAGGCCGCATCGGTAAACACGATGCTTCGGAAATCATTTCCATTCGCTGGGTGTCTTTAAGTAAAGCGCGCGAGTTGGTGCAATACCCGAGCGATATTCGGTTGGTAGAAATGTTGATGTCTTCGTTAGGCATTGTGCCGGCAGAGAATCCGGAAACGGAGAATGAAGTGGAATAAACAGCTTCTTTGGTTGCTTTTTTTGATCACCGCGTAAAACCTAAAGTTTTATGCGGTATTTTTTTAGTTATTTTTTTGTCGGTGAAAAGAAAAAGCTTGACTCATTTTTTTTTGCTATACTTTGTATGAAATGGCATGGCGGGCGAAATAAAATGCCGTTTGCCGTGCCGTATCGGCCCGCAAGGAGAAGAAAAATGAAAAAAGGTTTTACTTTAATAGAACTACTCGTAGTAGTTTTAATCATCGGTATTTTGTCAGCGGTGGCTTTGCCGCAATACAGAAAGTCCGTAGAGAAGAGCCGCACGGCGGAAGTTTTCGCTTTTGTAAATTTTGTCCGCCAAATATCCAGCGAATATTATCTGGCAAATGGCACTTACGAGGGATTTGATGAAACGATGATTCCTATGACTATGAAATATTATAGTCAACCGCAAGGAATTACTGCAACATCTTATTATTGGCGGGCTAATCTGTATGCAAATGGAGGCAGACCCTATGCTTTTCATTTGCAATTTTCAGCAGGAAAAACGGAACCGACTACATTTGGTTGCTTTTCTACTAGCGGTGCTTCAAGCAATTATGAATGGGTGTGTCAAATGTTGTGCCAATCAGGCTCTTACAGAAATGGACAACCGCCTTGTGAAGTAAAATTCTAAAAAACACCCCGCCAATCGGCGGGGTGTTTTTTGTTTAAGCAAACAATAGGGCCGTTATCTTAATTTTTTGGCGGCTTTTTCAAGGCCGTCGGCGGCTTTGTTGCGTAAGTCTTCGGTTTTTTCTTCGGCGATTTGTTTGAACTCTTCTGCTTTTTCGCCAAAGCGTTCCTTGAAAGCACCGGCGCGTTCGGCCAAAGCTTCTTTGGCTTTGGATACTTTGCCTTTTACATCTTCGGCATGACCGAGTACTTTTTCTCTTAAATCTTTGGTGTGAGATAAGAACTCTTCTTTGCCGTCTTCATAGGTGTTTTCGGCCCATTTTTTGAGTTTTTTGCGGGTTGTTTCCCCTTTGGCGGGCGCAAACAAAACCCCCACTGCCGCACCAATCAAAGCCCCCAATACAAAAGTAGCCAATCCTTCTCCATGTTTATTGCACATAACCCCTCCTTTTTTCCTTTTTTAATATTGTATAACAAATCTTCGCTTTTTCAATATACTATAATAAATATAAGGGAATTTTTGTATTTTGCCCATTGTTTTTTTAGATTAGGAGAACTCTATTTATGCCCAATCCGTCTGCCCCGCGCCAAAACGGACATCAACAAGATCCGGCTGTGCGCAAGAATAATTTTGAAGAAGTTGCCCATACTTTTACCCAAGAAGAAGCCCTGTTGGAAGCTGACCGCTGTTTGAATTGCCCTACGCACCCTTGCCAAAATGCATGCCCGGTGGGTGTGCATATTCCTGCTTTTATTGCCAAAGTAAAAGCAGGAGATATTGGCGCGGCGGCCAGTGAAATTATGCAAACGAGCTTATTGCCCGCCATTTGCGGACGCGTTTGCCCGCAAGAGCATCACTGCGAAGGGCATTGTGTGTTGAAAGCTAAATTTGGCGCGGTCAATATCGGCGGTTTGGAACGTTTCGTGGCGGATACCGCGCGGGCCCAAGGCAAATTAAACGCGCCTACCCCTGCCGCCGCAACCGGTAAAAAAGTGGTATGTATCGGCTCGGGGCCGTCTTCTTTGGCTTGTGCGGCGGAGCTTCGCCGTGCGGGGCATAAAGTGGTGGTGATGGAAGCTTTGCACGCTTATGGCGGTGTGTTGCGTTATGGCATTCCTTCTTTCCGCTTGCCGCGCGAAGTAATTAACAAAGAAGTGGAAACTTTGGCCGAAATGGGGGTTGAATTTAAAACCGATATTTTGGTGGGGGCTACAATTACGCTCCAAGAGCTTTTAGCAGAATACGATGCGGTTTATATCGGCTCCGGTGCCGGGTTGCCGATGATGTTGGGTATCCCCGGCGAAAATGCCGTAGGGGTGTATAGTGCCAATGAATTTTTAACCCGCGTAAACTTGATGCAAGCATATAAATTCCCGCAAACGGATACGCCCATTCGCGTGGGGCAACATGTAATCGTTTTAGGCGGCGGAAACAGCGCTATGGACGCCGCCCGCTGTGCCATGCGCTTGGCTCCGCAGAGTGTGACGATTGCCTATCGCCGCAGCCGCGAAGAAATGCCCGCGCGCGTGGCAGAAGTGGAACACGCCCAAGAAGAAGGCGTACAATTTGAATATTTAGTAACACCCAAAGAAATTGTGCAAGATGAAAGCGGGCATGTTACCGCCGTGCGTTTTACCCGCAACGAATTGGGGGCCCCTGATGAAAAAGGCCGTCGCCGTCCGGTGGAAATCCCCGGATCTGATTTTTTGATGCCGGCCGATAATGTGATTGTGGCTATCGGTCAGCGCCCTAACCCCACTATTACCAAAACCACGCCGCAATTAAAAACCACCGAACGCGGGGTAATTGCCTTGAATGAAAAAGGCGAAACTTCTTTGCCGGGTGTTTTTGCGGGCGGGGACATTATCCGCGGAGGCGCAACGGTGCTGCTCGCGATGAACGACGGCATTGTGGCGGCCGGAAAAATCAAAGAATATTTGGAGAATAAATAAAATGCAGGAAAATGAAATTTTACTCAAAGAACAACTCAACGAAGTGGTGATGAAGTTTGTCATTTACAAGCCGCTCATCGCCAAATCTGCCAAGGCGGGACAATTCGTTATTCTTCGTGGCCGTGAAGGGGGGGAACGTGTGCCCGTAACCTTGGTGGATTGGGACGCCCAAAAAGGGACCATTACCATCATTATCCAATCCATCGGTAAGTCTACTTTTATGTTTAATTCTCTCAAACAAGGCGATAGCTTTTTAAACATTTTGGGCCCTTTGGGAACCCCGGTGGAAATTAAAAATTATGGCGCTGTGGCTGTTGTGGGCGGCGGTGTAGGGATTGCGGAAGTATATCCTATTGCCAGAGCCTTAAAAGAAGCCGGCAATAAAGTGATTTCTGTTTTAGGTGCCCGCACGAAAGATTTGATTATTTTAGAACCTGAAATGAAAGCCGTATCGGATCTTATTTTACCTTGTACTGATGACGGCTCCCACGGACAAAAGGGTATGGTAACCGATGTACTTAAATCGGTGGTGGAATCGGGTGAAAAAATTAATGCCGGGTTTATTATAGGCCCGATACCCATGATGAAGTTTACCGCTAAATTAATGTTGGACTTAGGCATAGAGCCTTATGCCAGCTTAAACCCCATTATGTTGGACGGGACGGGTATGTGCGGCGGGTGCCGCGTAAGTGTAGAAGGCAAAGTGCGTTTTGCTTGCGTGGACGGACCGATGTTCCCCGCGCGCACGATTGATTTTGATGAGCTTATCCGCCGTACGGGAGAATATAAAGACCGGGAAAAAACGGCCGTAGAACATTACGAAAAAGATCATCAATGCAAATTAGGATTACATTAAAGAGCTTTAGATTTGGAACACCCCGCTTTTTGAGCGGGGTGTTTTTGGTTGTGTAGATTTTTACAGCAGTTTGGACGCCAAGTCTGCCAGGCGGCTGCGTTCGGTTTTCGTGAACGTGATATGCCCGTGGGAAGGTTGACCCTTCAAGCGGTCCACCAAGTAGGTTAAGCCGTTGGATTCCACGTCCAAGTACGGCGTATCAATTTGATACGGGTCCCCGGTTACCACAATCTTGGTGCCTTCTCCGGCACGGGTGAGAATGGTTTTCATTTCATGCGGTGTTAAGTTTTGCGCATCGTCCACAATCATGTATTGGCCCGGCAAAGAACGCCCGCGCATGTGGGTAACGGAAGCAATTTCAATTTTTCCGCTATCCAATAAATAATGCGCTTTTTCTTCGCCTTCGTCGGGGTTTTTGCGGTCGGCCAAGAAGGCTAAGTTGTCATAAATAGCCCCCATCCAGGCTTCCAATTTTTCTTCTTTGGTGCCCGGCAAGAAACCCAAATCTTTCCCTACCGGTACAATAGAGCGGCACACCACCATGCGGCGGTAGGCATTTTCGTCCATGGTGCGTTGTAACCCGGTAGCCAAAGTGATTAAGGTTTTCCCGGTGCCGGCGGTGCCGACCAAGGTAACAATATCTAAGCTGTCATCTAATAAAAGCTCCATGGCAAAGCGCTGTTCTTTGTTTAGCGGTTTAATGCCCCAAGCTACCGGCTCTTGAGAAGACAAAGGCCGCAAGCAAAATTCCCCATGGTTGGATACGCGCCCGATGGCTGATTTTTTACTGCCGTCATTGGCTTTTAAAATCAAAAATTCATTAGGGAAATACAGCCCTTCTTGCAACGGAAGTTTTTTGTCGCGGTAGAAAGCGTCTATTTGCGCGCTGTCCACTTCCACTTCCGCTACGCCGGTGTAAAGTTCGTCCAAGTTTACTTTATCAGACGTATAATCTTGCGCTTGCAGGCCCAAGGCTTCGGCTTTTAAGCGCATATTTATATCTTTGGTTACCACAATGACCGGGGCTTGATTCTTTTTGTAAGAGCCTTCTTTTTTGGCCATCGTGTAAGCGATGTTTAAAATAGAATTATCGGATTTATTAATAGAAAAAACTTGCGGTAAGATGCCCGGTTTATCTAATTCAATTTTTAAAGTGCCTCCGTTGGGCAACGGGACTCCTTCATTCAAGCGGCCCTTGGAGCGCAAAGAATCTAGTTCGCGCGATACCATGCGGGCACATTTGCCGCGGCTGTCTGCTTCGCTTTTGAAAGTATCTAACTCTTCAATAACGACCATCGGTATTACCACATGGTTGTCTGCAAAAGCATATAAAGACTGCACGTCATGCAATAGGACGTTTGTGTCCAGAATAAAAGTTTTTTTCATAATTCACCTCGGGCCGCCTAAATTTTGCGACAGGTTACTTATAGTATAAGCCCTGCGCAAAATTTTATCAAGTATTTTTTTCGGCGGACAATGGTGCAAAATGCAGGCAGAATTGCTATAACTATATATATGAAATATCTTTGTATTCACGGACACTTTTATCAACCTCCGCGTGAAAATGCCTGGCTGGAAGCCATTGAACGCCAGGACAGCGCGGCCCCCTTTCATGATTGGAATGCGCGCATTACGGCCGAATGTTACGGCCCGAATGCTTTGGCGCGTGTGCTCAATGCCAAAGGGGAACTGACCGATTTGGTAGATAACTATTCTTATATCAGTTTTAATTTCGGGCCGACTCTTTTGTCTTGGATGGAAGAATATGCCCCGGAAGTGTATCAAGCTGTTTTAGAGGCCGATAAAGCCAGCCAAAAAAACTTTTCGGGTCATGGCTCTGCCATTGCGCAAGTGTATAATCATATGATTATGCCGCTTGCCAATGCCCGCGATAAAGAAACTCAAGTCAAATGGGGTTTGGCTGATTTTAAAAAGCGTTTCGGGCGCGATGCCGAAGCTATGTGGGTAGCCGAAACAGCCTGCAATACCGAAACGCTGGAAGTGCTGGCGCAACATCAATTGAAATACGTTATTTTGGCCCCGGGCCAATGTGCCCGCGTGCGCAAAATAGGGGATAAAAATTGGACCGATGTCAGCGGGGCCAAGGTGGACCCGAAACGTCCTTATATCTGTCATTTGCCCAGCGGACGGAAAATAGCGCTTTTCTTTTATGACGGGCCGATTTCGCAAGGGATTGCTTTTTCCGATACCTTAAAAAGCGGCGAGAAATTCGCCGGGCGTTTGCTCAGCACATACAACAACAGCTCCGAGCCGCAATTGATGCACATTGCCACCGATGGGGAAACCTATGGCCATCACCAACATTTTGCGGATATGGCTTTGGCTTATTGTTTGAAACACGTCCAAGAAAAGCCCGATGTGAATATCACTATTTATGGCGAATTTTTGGAAAAATATCCCCCGCAGTACGAAGCACAGATTATTGAAAATACTTCTTGGAGTTGTTTCCACGGGGTGGAACGTTGGCGGGCCGATTGCGGTTGTAATTCCGGCGGCAAACCGGGGTGGAACCAAAAATGGCGCGGGCCTTTGCGGGCTGCGTTGGATTTTATCCGTGATGAAATGGCCAAAACCTTTGAACACAAAGGCCAAGAATATTTCAAAGAGCCTTGGGCCGCGCGTAATGATTATATTGACTTAATTTTAGACCGCAGTTTAGATGCGCAACATCGCTTTTTCTTAAAGCATGCCACCGAAAAAGCCTGGAATGACAGAAGCGGCGCTTTGATGTTGCTGGAAATGCAACGCCACGCTATGTTGATGTATACCAGCTGTGGGTGGTTTTTTGATGAAATCAGCGGTTTGGAAAGCGTGCAAATTCTGCAATATGCCGCGCGTGCTTTGCAATTGCATCAGCAAATCGGCGGGGCAGAATTGGAAGCACAATTTTTGAAAATGTTACAAGCCGCGCCCAGCAATATTAAAGACCTGAAAAACGGCGCGGTAGTGTATGAAAAATTTGTGAAGCCTTCCGTAGTCGGTGCGGGGAAAGTGGCTTTGCAGGTAGCTTTGCAAGATTTACCCGCCAAAAAACCGGCGCCGCCCAAAGCCTATTGTTACGAAGTGTCTGATTACCAACGCGAACATATCAAAACAAAAAATGGCCTTGTTTGTCTGGGCAGTATGAAACTGAAAAACAGAATCACGTTGGAAGAAGACCACATGGCTTACGGCATTTGCCAAAGCGACGGAACCAAGCTTACGTGCGCAGCGGCTGCTACCTCTGAAATAAACCAAGAAGAAGTTTTTGAGCGGATTAAAAAGTGGGCATCGGAAAATAAAATTCCGCAAATTCACCACGAAATTGAAGAGCAGTTCAAAGAAATTTATCCGTTTACTTCTTTGTTTAAAGATGCCCAAGTAAATGTAATTCAACAGGTATTAAGCGGCATTTCTCAAACCACCGGGGAAGAATTTTCCCGCATTTTTGAGAAACAATATCCTTCCGTACGCGGTTTAAAATACATTGGGGCTCCTTTACCGCCTGCTTTTATGATCGTGGCCGATTATGTGCTGACCGCTGATTTAAAAGCTGAGTTAGAGCGGGACCCGGTGGACATCAATGCTTTGGAAGAACTAATGGAAGATGTGCGTACCTTGGGTCTGGACATAAACCGCCTGCAAATTAATGCCGTAGCGGAGCAAAAATTATTATCGTATGCCAAGGACTTTTTTGCCGCGCCGGAGCAGTTGGATACGGCGGTAAAATTGGTGGAGTTTATGAATTATTTGGAAATTTTCGGCTTTACGCCGGATACTACCCAAGCGCAGTTATGGGTGTTCCAAGGGTTTGATAAACTGCCGTCCGATAAACGCGATAAAAGTATTTTAAGAGCGCTGTGCCGCAAGTTAAAAATTGCGTTATAAATAAAAAAAGCCGCGTTGAAAAACGCGGCTTTTTAAATTACATCGGCCCATGGTGTTGAAGGCGCGGGTCGCGATATTTTAAAAATTTAACGGCTATCGGCTCTTTTTGTGCCGCCGCTAATGCGTAGTATTTAAGGCCCTGTTGTTTGTCTATTTCGGTGCCGATACCCGCATAATAAAACTCAGCCAACATTCGCTGCCCCAACGGACTACCGCCGTCGGCGGCTTTTTTCAACCAGGCAAAGGCCTGTGCGTCATTTTGTTGCGTGCCCAAAGCTTGGCGGTACATGACCGCTAAATTAATCATACCTTCAAAATCGTTTTGTTGGGCCGTTTTTTTATAGCATTTTAAGGCTTTGGTTTCGTCTTTTTCAGTGCCGTGCCCTGCCATATAAAGAGCCGCTAAAGCATTGGTAGCTTTAATGTGTCCGTTTGCAGCAGCGGCCGCCATATATTCAAAGGCTTTGGGCCAATCTTTTTTAATAGCTTTCCCGTGGTAGTATAGCACGGCGGCTTCATATTGCATTTGCGGGTCACCCTGTTGGGCTTTTTGCAGTTTTTTCTGCAGCCGGGCCCGCGCCGCCAGGCGTATGAAATAAATGGCGGCCGCCAAGCTGATGGCAAGCAATAAAATGATGGCAGAAAGGTTATTCATATTATTTGGTTTTAATGAGTTTGCGGTCCTGCAATGTATAAACCACGTCGGCAAAATTAGCCGCGTGCACATCGTGCGTTACCATCAAAATAGTTAAACCTTGCCGGGCAAGCGCGGCAAAATCTTTAAATACCTGTTCTTTGCGGGCCACGTCCAAATTGCCGGTGGGCTCGTCGGCTAATAACAAGGACGGCTCATTGCACAAAGCACGCGCGATGGCGGCGCGTTGTTTTTCTCCTCCGCTTAAATCAGACGGCATTTTGTGGCTGATTTGCCCGATGCCTAAAGTGTCTAGCAATTCTTGGGCGCGTTTTTGCTTATCTTTTCCGTGCATCAGCCCCGGCATAGCGACATTTTCCAACAAAGTAAACTCCGGGAGCAAGCCGTCAAATTGAAATACAAAACCCATTTTGTTTAAGCGAACGGCAGAGCGTTTAGACTCGCTCTTAATGGCGGTTAATTCTTGTCCGTCAAAAAAGATTTGTCCTTGGGTCGGTTGGTCTAACATACCGATTAAATTGAGTAAGGTGCTTTTTCCGCTTCCGCTGGGGCCTAACAAAACCACAAAAGTACCCGCTTGTAAAGAAAGGGATACATCTTCCAATACGCACAGGTTTTCTTTTCCCTGTCCGTAGATTTTGGTCAAATTTTTAATTTCAATCATATCAGCCATAACGTATCGCATCCGTAGGATTTACGCGGGAAGCCTTAACGGCCGGGTATAACCCCGCAAAGAAACAAACCAAGTAACTGCCGACAATGACGGACAATACGTCCATGGTTTCAATGCGTACGGGTACTTTGGTTAAATAATAAATATCGCCGGGCAATTCTACAATGTTAAACGTGGCGATAATCCAACATAAAAGCAAGGCAAGCCCTACCCCCAAGACGATACCGATGGTGGCAGTCATCATAGCTTCCCACATAAAAATACCGCGTATCATTTTTGGGCTGGCGCCTAATGCGCGCATAATGCCGATGTCACGCAGTTTTTCGGTGCCGAGCAAAATCAAATTGGAAGCGATATTTAAAGAAGCCACCAAAATAATCAAGAAAAGAATAATAAACATAACTGCTTTTTCCAATTTTAACGCCGCATAGAGCGTGCTGTTCATTTGGGCAAACGTGCGTACGGCGTAGCCAAAGCCGATTTCCTGTTGGATTTGGTTGGCTACGTCTTCGGCCTTATTCATATCTTTTAAATGTACGGCAATCCCTGTGATGCCTTGTTTCAGGCCCAAAAAGTCGCTGGCGTCAGCCAAAGGCGCATAGGCAATGGTATTGTCAAATTCGTAATAACCGGTGCGCAACAGCCCGCTGATACGAAAACGTTTCATTTTAGGGAACATTCCCGCCCCGGTGGAAATGGATTGCGGAGAAATAAGCACCACTTCATCACCTACAAAAGCATTGATGTTGGTGGCTAGCTCTGTACCCAGGACTAAAGGAGGGGGAGCATCTTCAGACCAATCCGTCGGCTGAAAAGTCCCTTCCACAATGGAATCGTTTAAATTATTAATTTTAGCTTCCGCTTCCGGCAGTAAGCCGCGTATTACCACGCCGATGCTTTGCCCGCGGTGGGAAATAATGGCTTGGCCGTATATGTTGGGTGCGGCCGCGGTTACTTCGGGCAAGGCTTCTACTTGTTTTATCTTTTCCGGGTAAACGTCGGCGGCCATGCGGCCGAAAATCAAAATATGGCTTTGCGCCCCGACGATTTTTTCTTTAATATCGGTTTGAAAGCCGGTCATTACGGCTAAAGTAGTGATGAGTGCCGCCACCCCTACGCTTACTCCGGCTACGCCGATAAGTGTGGTGATGATAGCAAAAAGACCTTTGCGTTTGAGCATGTAGCGAAGCGCTACGAATCTTTGAAATTTCATAGATATATTGTACTTAATTATGAAGTATCTTTGGGTAAGGAAAGGTTTTGTGGATATTCTTATGTAAAAGTGGAAAAAACGTATAAAAAAGCAAAAAAAAGACCCCTGAACGTTACTGATAACTCTGGTGCCATATCAGTAACTACTGGCCAAGCGGCGGGCGACGCCACAAAAGGCAGTCAAGGGGTTAGCACCAGTATAGCAAATAAGTCTGAAACAGACAAGGTAGTCAAAGAGAAAAAAGAAAACCCCCGCTTTTGGCGGGGGTTATTAAGTGAAACTTTTTATAATTTTTCTTATTCTTCTTCCTCTTCTTATCCTCCTTTTTCTGTAGAGAGAGATTTTAAGGTCGGGAAGAATATAATCTCGCGGATAGAATCTTGTCCGGTCAGCAACATCACCAAGCGGTCAATCCCAATCCCCATACCACCTGTCGGGGGCATGCCCGATTCTAACGCTTCAATATAATCGCCGTCTAAAATATCGGCATTTTCGGCATCTTCGCCTTGGGCCTTGGCTTTGGCGGCAGCTTGGTCTTTCAAACGCTGAAATTGGTCGGCAGGGTCGTTAAGCTCGGTGTAAGCATTGCCTAATTCTCCGCCGCAAACAAAGGCTTCAAAGCGTTCTACAAGTTCCGGATCGCCGGGTTTGGTTTTGCTGAACGGGCTGACGGCAGTGGGATAATCCAACGCAATCACCGGGCAATTAAAACCGGCTAATAATTTCGTTTCAAAAAGCTCATCAAAAAGTTTGCTGTCCGGGTCCGCGGCAGAGAAAGAAATGCCTTGTTCTTTGGCAAGTTTGGCCAAAGGTTCGCGCTTAAATTGGCGGCCGTCCAACACTTCATGAATGTCTTGTCCAAAAGTTTCTTTCCAAGCTTCGGGGATATACAGACGTTTAAACGGCGGGACCAGATTGATTTCCTGTCCGCGGTACATTACCTTTTCTACCCCAATAGCTTTGGCGGCATTTCCCACGATTTCTTCAAACAAATCAGCCATGGTATTCACATCGCCGTAAGCTTGGTAAAGTTCCATCATGGTAAATTCGGGGTTGTGGGTAGTGTCTATCCCTTCGTTGCGAAACATATGTCCGATTTCGTAAATGCGGTCAAATCCGCCTACGATCAACCGCTTGTGATAGAGCTCCAACGCTATACGCAAGCGAAGCGGCATTTTCAGCGCGTTGTGGTAGGTTTGAAACGGACGAGCCACCGCGCCGCCGGAATCCGGCGTTAAAATAGGGGTTTCCACTTCCAAATAGCCTTTATCTTCTAAGGTGCGACGAATGGAAGAAATAATTTTGGCACGTTTCACGAAAATATCTTTGACGTCTTCGTTAGCGATTAAATCCAAATGGCGTTTGCGGAAGCGTACTTCCGTATCTTGCAAGCCGTGGAATTTTTCGGGCATAGGGCGAATGGCTTTGGAAATTAAATCCAAAGAGCTGGCTTTGATGGTTTTTTCGCCCGTTTTGGTAACGAACATGTGTCCCTTGACGCCTACAAAGTCACCCACCGCCATGTGTTTTTTGAAAAAAGTGTAGGCTTCTTCACCCAAATTGTCTTTGGCGATATAAAGCTGGACTTTGCCGGAAAAATCACGAATATGGGCAAAGGCGGCTTTTCCCATTAAGCGAAGTTGAACCAAACGACCGGCAGTGCTGACTTCGGTCTCTTCAGGCAATTCTTTGGTTTCGGCACAAGCGTGAGTCTTTTCGCAATGATTGGGATACGGGTTGATGCCGGCGGCTTTTAATTCTTCCGCTTCGGTATAGCGTTGGGCAATAATGCCGTCTAATGCTGTAACAGGTTTTGTTGTCATAAAGGCCTCTATGAAAAAGCCGCCGCAAGCTGGGCGGCGGCTTTAATAAATCTGGTTCCGGGACTAGGATTCGCCTTCCGGTCGTTTTGTTGACCCAAAACGCCTGCAGGCCGGGCTCGCGGTTTTTGCCTTTCGCCGAAAGTAACGAATATCGGCTCAAACAAAAACATCGCTACGCCTTTCTTATCCTAACGCAAGCAAAGCAGTTTGCTTGCTGTCCTAAAAACATTTTTAAATTTTTCCGGGACTAGGATTCGAACCTAGAATTAATGTTCCAGAGACATTCGTGTTACCATTACACCATCCCGGATCTATACATACATATTTTAGCATTTCCGCCTAAAAGGCGCAAGAAAGAGAACAGGGTAGAATGATAAAGAACTTCACCTTAAAATTCAACTGCTATGGGCAAAAAATTAGCCTATCCGCAAGGGATAGGCCAAATTTTACTGCGCCCACCGGGACTTGCCTTCCGGTCGTTTTGTTGACCCAAAACGCCTGCAGGCCGGGCTCGCGGTTTTTGC
>JAFVWP010000135.1 GCA_017501565.1 Elusimicrobiaceae bacterium
ACGGAGAAAAAGACAAATATCCGCAAGTGCCGACCTTGAAAGAAATGACCCAAAAAGCCATTGAGCTTTTAAGCCAAAATGAAAAAGGTTTTATATTGATGGTAGAAGCGGGAAAAATTGATTGGGCCGCGCACAACAACGAAGCCGGGCCTACTTTGTGGGAAATGCTTAATTTGGACGAAACCTTGGCCTATGTGTGGGATTTTGCCAAAAAAGACGGCAAAACTTTGGTTTATTTAAATGCAGATCATGACACGGGCACTCCGGTTTTTCATTACCGCTCTTTAGACGCCGATAAAGTAAAATTAAAAAATGATGCCGGGGAGCGTTTATATAACGGACGTATGGATTATGTAAATTTCCAATATTATCAAAAAATGCTCAAACACAAAGAAATGTTGTATTTCTCTTACGGCAATTTTAAGGCTTTGCCCGCCAAAGAGCAAACCGCCGAAAAATTACAAGAAATTTGCAATAAAGTTTTGGGCGAAGAGATGGATTTGAACTTAAACGGAGAAATCCCGGATTATGCGACCCTGATGAAAAAAGTGAATGATGCTTATGGCATGGTTTGGGCCACCACCAACCATTCGGGCGCCGTTTTGTTGGGGGTTGCTTACGGGCCGGGAAGCGGGCTGTTTGAAGGGGTCTATCACAATTCCGATTTAAAAGAAAAATTTGAAAAAGCCTTGGATTTATAAACCAAAAAGGAAAGGATATGGACGATTTTTTACAAGAAAAACCTAAGAAAAAAAAGGCGGCCGGGGCGGTGTTTCACGGCTACCGCCGATTGTTTGCATTGGTGTTTGCTATTGCGGTTTTGTGGCAGGCGGTCAGCTTTTTGCAATTGCAGCTGTCCTCTTACCATAAACAGCTGGTGAAGGAATTTAAAGTTGTTTTGGCGGTAAAAGGTGTTTTGAATAATGCAGCCTTGAAAGAATTAGGCGAAAGCTTGAACCAAAAAGAAGATGTTTCTTCGGTAAAATTGTTTGCGCCGCAAGACGGCCTTGCCGTTTTGAAGAAAAAAAATCCGCGCTTGGCAGAGTCTTTGGTAGCGTTGGGGCATGAACAAATGCCGGCTTATTTTGAATTGACATTGGCGCATCAGGCGCTTAATAATGTCCGTTCTTTTGCGCAGAATTTATCGGCTGAATATCCACAACTTTCCGTCAAATATTCCGCTATTCAGGCGGAAATGGCCTTTTTAAGCGGATTGTGTGTGCGTATTTTGAATCTGGCACTTATTTTTGCTTTGGTTTTATTTTTTGCTTTTATGTTTATGGTAGAGGCTTATCCCATGCGGGGCAAAACTCACGTCGGCGGTGCGGTGGTATCTAGTTTGTTGGCGGGGGGATTGTCTTTTGTATTTTTCCTGGTATTGGCCTATCCTACGGGGTTTTTGGTGCCGGCTTTACAGCATTTTACGACGATAGAGCGGCAACTTTCTATTTTAATTTTTAGCGGACTTTTGGGTTGGACTTTAGGAAAATGGCAAAAATTCTAGCATTTTGTTTGGTGTGTTTGTTTTCGTGTTCGGCTCTGTATGCACAGGCCGAATCGGAAGCGGCACGCAAACAGGAGCTGGAAAAATTAAAAAAACAGACGGCGCAGAAACAAGCGGAATTAAAAAAATACCGCGACCAGGAAAAAGCCATTTCCAAGGAAGTTTCCGCTTTGCAAAACCGAAAAGCACAAGTAATCCGTGAAAAAAATAAATTGGAGTCAGACATAGATTATGTGGAAAAAACCATTTTATCTACGGAAGACAAACGCGAAGCCTTAGAGCGCAGTATGCCTATGTGGCGCGGGGTATTGGCGGAAGAAATTGCCTATTATTATTTGACCGGAAATTGTGGGACTTGCCCGGGGGGCGTGTCTTTGGAAGAAGAAATTTTTGCCGAACGCGCTTTGATGCAAAAAGCAGCCTTTGCCGTAGCTTTGCAAGAAGAAAACCACGCCGCCAAGCAAAAAATATATGATTTTGAAAAAAGAAATAAAAAATTAATGGCGCAAAGTTCGCAGATAGAGCAACGCGAAAAAGTCATTACGACCAATTTTTTAAAAAAACAACAGGATTTAAAATTAACCAAACGCAAAGCCGATGCCATTCGCAAAGAAATCAACGAATTGAACAAATCCGCCAAAGCGTTGGACGATTTGTTGGCCAAGTTTGAGCGCAAACGTAAAGAAGCGGCCAAAAAACAAGCCCAAGCCCAGAATAAGGCCAAAAAGGGTGCGGGCGCCAAAGAGACGACGTCTATTGCCAAAATTGATTTGCCGAAAAATTCTTTGCCGTGGCCGGTGCAAGGCAAGGTCATCAGCAAATTTGGCAAAGAATACCGCCAAGATTTAAATACATGGATTTTCCGCGATGGTATTAAAATTGCGGCCAAAGCCGGCGAAGACGTAAAAGTGGTGGCGGCAGGTGACGTGATTTATGCCGGGCCTTTCCGCTCTTACGGAAACGTCGTGATTGTGGACCATGGCAAAGGTTTCTTCAGTATTTACGGATTTTTAAGCGAAATTACCGCTGCTGTCGGTACAAAGCTGACGCAAGGCGCTCCTTTGGGTAAGGCGGGCTTAGATACACAACAAAAATCCGGCACCGGGCGTTATGCCGTTTATTTTGAAACGCGCCAAGGGGCTACCGCTGTTAACCCGATGAATTGGCTGCAAAAAATTTAATATTTTTGTGTTGGATAAAGAGGGATATTTATGAAGAAAAATAAATCAACGAAGATAGCCGCTTGGTTTGCGGTTATATTTTTTGTGGGCACTTTATTCCCGTATGCGTATGCCGCGGTAGATAATGGGCTGAAACAATTGCGCACATTGGTTACGGTGATAGAATATGTTAAAGAAAATTATGTAGAAACGACCGATACCGATAAATTGGTAGAAGGGGCTATTCGCGGCGTGGTGAATGAGTTGGACGATTTTTCGCAATATTTGGCCCCCAAAGAATACAAGGCTTTGCAAAATGATACACAGGGGCATTTTGGCGGATTGGGGATTCGTTTGGCTAAGGTGGACGGCTATGTAACCATTATGAGCCCCATGCCCAATACGCCGGCCTACCGGGCTATGGTGATGCCGGGCGACCGGGTGCTATTTGTAGATGACCAAGATTTAAAAGGTATGGAATTGGACGAAGCGGTGGAATTGATGCGCGGTCCGGTGGGCAGTAAAGTAAAAGTAACGCTGAGCCGCAAAGATGAGAAAACAGGTAAGTACAAGACTTTGCCCGATTTTAATTTCAAGCGCGAAAGAATTGTGCCGGAAGTGGTTTATTACAGAATGTTACCCGAAAAAGTGGGATACATTTATTTGGTGGATTTCTCAGGCCACAGCACCGAAGAAGTCAAAAAAGCATTGAAAGAATTAAACAAGCAGGGCATGAAATCTTTGATTTTGGATTTGCGTTTTAATCCGGGCGGCTTGTTAAACGGCGCAGCGGAAATTGCCAAGATTTTTATGGGCGATCATAAGATGATTGTATATACCAAAGGCCGCAAACAAGAATATTATCAGGAATTAAAAACAGGGCTCAAGGCCGATTATCCGGACTTGCCTTTGCTGCTGTTGATTAACCAGGGCTCTGCCAGTGCCAGCGAAATTGTGGCGGGCGCTTTGCAAGATAATAACAGGGCCGTTGTGGTGGGCCAACGCAGCTTTGGCAAAGCCAGCGTACAACAGGTGATGCCGTTGGAAGGCGGCGCCGGCTTGCGTTTAACCATTGCCAAATATTACACCCCTAATGGGCGTCTGATTCACCGCGATTACCGCGATAAATCCAAGGCAGACGAAGGCGGTATCGTGCCGGACGTAGAAGTAAAAGTAGAGCCGAAAGAGGAAGCCAAGGTATTTATGCAGTATAATAATGTAATATACACACCCGGTCAAGATGCGCCTAAAATGGAATTTACGGAAAAAGACCCGGTGTTGGATAAAGCTTTGGAAATTATCAAAGAAGGACCGGAAAAAATAATGGCTCAAAAAGCAGCAGCCCAAAAGAACGAAACACAGCAAACTGAAAGCGAAGGTCAAAAAAACGATAAATAAGTATGAAAAAAGATTTTACGATTTTAGGCATTGAAAGCACTTGTGATGAAACTTCCGCCGCTTTGTTGGTGGGGGGGAAGAAATTGCTGAGCAATGTGGTCTATTCACAAATTGAAGAACATAAAAAATATCATGGGGTTGTGCCGGAGTTGGCCAGCCGTGCGCACGCGGCTAAAATTGCGGCTGTCATTGCACAGGCTTTGGACGGAAAACAGATTGATTGTGTGGCATTTGCCCATGGGCCCGGTTTGCCGGGCGGGTTGATGGTAGGGCGTGTGGCGGCAGAGACCCTTGCAAATTTTACCAATACCCCTATAATAGGTATTAATCATTTGGAAGGGCATTTGTTCGCTTGCGAGTTTGAAGACGGCGAAGTGAAAAAGCCGTTATCGTTTCCTCTGGTGGCGTTGATTGTATCCGGCGGGCATACCGAGCTTTGGTATGTGAAAGGTTACGGCGATTATAAAGTATTAGGCCGCACGCGCGATGATGCCGCCGGGGAAGCTTTTGACAAAGTAGCCAAACTTTTGGGCTTGCCTTATCCGGGCGGGCCGCAAGTTTCGGCGCAGGCTTTAAAAGGGAAAAGAGATGCTATTGATTTTCCGCGCCCTTTACTGCCGGGAACGTGGGAATTTTCATTTAGCGGGATTAAGACGTCGGTCAGTTATTATTTAAAAGACCACCCGAACGTGAACGTACCGGACGTGTGTGCCAGCTTTGAGCAGGCGGTTTGCGAAACATTGGTGAAAAAGACGATGTTAGCCGCTGATAAATATAAAGTAAAACATATTGCCGTCGGCGGCGGAGTGGCTGCCAATACGCTCTTACGCGAACTGATGAACCAAGCCGCGCAGAAACGCGGGATTACCACGCATTTTGTACCGCGGAATATGTCTTCGGACAATGCGGCCATGATTGCGCTGGCGGCTTGGAAAAAGTTAGAACACGCCGGGGAAAAAGCCTCGGAAAAAAAGTGGAATATTAATATCAACCCGAACTTAAAAGTAAAAAATTGGGGGAAATGATTAAATGATTTTGTGGGTAATGCCGGATAGCGGCGCAAAGACCAAAGCCAATTATCAAAAGCTGGTGGAACGATTTCAAAAAGAGTATCCCAAAGCGCAAGTGCAAGTGCAAGTGTTGACGCGTAACGTTTTGTGGAAAAAAATCTTTATGATGCGCAATCCCGCCGCCGGGGAAACCATACCGGATTTATTGCAAATCCCGCATTATTGGACGGCTTTGATGACCCGCGCCGGCGTGGCTGAAAATCTGTCTAAATTAGACCCCGGTCTTTCCCTTTCTTCTACGTTGTATCCGCTTCGTCCGCATTGTTATAAACCGGGCACCAAAGATTTATATTCTTATCCCTGGTGGTTTGACATGAGTGCTTTGCACTATCGCGCCGACCACTTAAAATTTGTAACCAAAAATCCGCAAGAAGAGCTTTCCACTTGGCAAGGATTGTTGGACGTGTGCGAACGTTTAGCCGGGCATTTTAAAGATGTGGAAGGATACTACCCGATGCAAAACGGAGATTGGCGCGGTTCTCTGTCCACCCGCAGTACGTTTATGGAAGTGTGGGGCCGCGGAGCGGATTTGTTTACCCCGGATTTGACGGATACGCTTATTCACACGGCGCCGTTTAAACAGGGCGTGAAAGATTATATTGAGTTAGCATTAAAAGAGTATATGCCCATTTTGCGCGAACGCGGCAGTTTGGGTACGATGTTGACCGGTAAAGCAAGTATGTTGCTTTCCCGCAAGCAAGGCATCAGCAGTTTTGAAGGGCGCGGCGGTGCCCGCGTAAAAACCTTGCCGGTCCCCCGCACCGGCGATCAACCCCAGGCTTATCTTTCAGGTATGAACTTGGTGATTAATGCCGCCGGAAAAGACAAAGAAACCGCCTTGGAATTTATCAAATGGAGCGCAAGGGCAGATAATCAGGTGCTTTATGCCACGATGATGGACGTGTTCCCCGCGTTTGAAGACAGCTTTGAGCAATTTATTTTTTCTTCTTCGCAACGCTTGCAAACCTATTCCGGCATTTTGGCTTCGGCCCGCACCTTACCCAATATTACCATTACGGGGACCGTGATTGAAATTTTAAATAAAATTTTCGCCGTCAGTGCCACCCAAATTGTGGAAGGGCGTTTTACGCAAGCAAGCTTGGATATAGAGCTAGACAGAGCCGCTAAAGAAGTGCAATATTTGCTCTCGCTCTACGAGGGATAATATATGTTTGATAAAGAAGCGTTTACCCTTTTTAAATTTTCTAAAAAATTAAACCAATCTTTCCAAAACCGGCGCGAGCTTTTGGATTGTGCTTTGCCGGCCTTGCGGGATTTGTTTAAATTGGACCGCGTGTATTTTTTCAATTGGCAGCAGGAGCGCGCACTTCTTTCTTTGAATATGATGTGCAAGAAAGAATATTGTATGGATATGCAAGAAGATATATCCGTCTTGAGCGAGCCGGACTTTTTGAAAACTTTATTGCGTGACGGCATTGCCGATTCTACGGACTTAAACTATCCCGCCGTTTATGTGCTTTTACGTTGGAAAAAACCCAATATGATTTTGGAAGGGGACGAAGTGCGCCACGTGATGAAAAACAGCGTGGGGGTGTTGCGCTTAGAACGTTTCCGCAAAAACCGCTTGTTTACGGAAGCGGAAAAGAAAATGATTAAGCGCGTGGCGGAGGAAATCTCTCACAATTTGACCAATACCGAAGTGGACCAGGCCAAAAACCAACGCTTAAATATTTCTACTGCTTTGAATGATTTGGCCACCATTTTTGCTTCTTCCTTGCGCTTGACGGACGGCTTGGAGCTGATTTTGAAAGGAGTGCAAAAATATTTCCGCTTTGACCGCGTGCGCCTGTATCAGACCAATTACGACGGCACCAAAATTAAAAGTATTTTAGGTATTGACATTTCCGGTCAAGTAGCCCGCCAAACCGGTGAAGATTTGCCCGAAGACGAGCGCAGCTTGCTAAAAGAAATTTTTAACAGCGGGGCCACCTATCGTACCATCAATAATGTGGTCTATATTCCGTTAAAAGTACAGCGCAATAAAGTGGGTTTTTTAACGTTTGACAATTTACTTTCTCGGCGACGTATTGATTATTTGGACTTTGTTTCTTTGAAACAATTTTCCAGCCAGATTGCTTTGGCCATAGATAATGCTTCTTTGTTTGAGCGCGTACAGGAATTGTCCAATTACGATGAGCTGACCAAACTGCCGGTACGCCGTTTCTTCAGCGAAAAGTTTGCCGAAGAAATTTATCGTTCCAAACGTTTTGATTTGATTTTGTCTATCATTGTGCTGGATATTGACTTGTTTAAACAAATCAATGATACCTACGGGCACCAAATCGGGGATTGGGCCTTGAAAGAAGTCAGCCGCGTGATCCGCACCAGCTTGCGCCAGACGGATTTCCCTTGCCGGTACGGGGGGGACGAAATGGTGATTATGTTGCCCCGCACCAATGACGAAGAAGCCAAAATTATTGCCAAACGCTTAAAAGAGCGCATTAATGATATTGCCATTCCCAGCCGTTATACCGACGGAGAACGCATTACCTTGAGCATCAGCCAGGGCATTGCTTCCTTTCCGCAAGACGGCGCTAATGCAACGGAATTGTTTGAAAAGGCTGATAAAGCTTTGTATTGGGTTAAAGACGGCCGCCGCGGTACTTTTGCCGTTTATCGCGAAGTGGCGGAAGAAGTAGAGCCGTAGAGCTTTTTGTATAGAGAAAAAAACATTTTTTCAGATGATTTCTTTTTTAAAATAGTTGTTGACGTAAAAAAAGAATGAAAAAGAGTTGACAAGTTGCGCAAAAGTTGTAAAAATTTAAGAGTAAGTACGTCGCGCGCCTTTTTAAAATAATTAAAAATAAAAGGCCCCGGCGGTTTTTAGTCGTACAAAGATTTGCAAAATTAAGACGAGAATAGGATATAAAACGAGATATGACATTTCATCAAATCTTCAAAGTGATCATTGGCAAAGCGGCCCTGGGGGCAGTTTTGCCGTTGTTGTGTTTGGCGGCTCAGCCCGTCTTTGCCCAATCTGCCGAAGTGCGCTCCATGGGTGTGTATTACGTGGACGGCTCTACGAACATCAATGATGTTTATTGTAACTGGGATTTAGCCTCCAAAACCGATACGCAAATTGCCAATGCTTATAAAGGTGGAATCGTCAACGTTGGCGATAAAGAAACGTTAGATCCTTGGCAAACGTCGGCTTTGATTGAATATGATCAACCTTACCCCGATCCGAAATCTGCCAACAATTACCCGAACCACTGCTTGGGAATGTGTATGGACGTGTATTGTACCAACAAGCCCAACGGCGCGGCTACCTATTCTATCTCGTTCCCGATTCAAAATATCCGCTTTGAAATCGCCAAATACTATGGCTCTAAGGATATTAATAATCCCGACACCGCTCCCGCTGTGCGCACAATTGACATGAGCGTGATGAAAAATAAAATTTATATTGATGGGGCAGCTGTCACTGAAAATGTAGATTTGTCCAACTATATGTGCGCGGCCTATTCCTGTTGGGGGTCTGCTTCCCAATTTGTGAATACCCAATCTTGCCCCAACCCGCAATATGAATGTGTATCGAGAGCTTCTTTGATAAAAAGTGGGTATGATGAAGCAGATCTTTGTAAGGAATTAACTGTTAATCCTGGAAATCTTGATATGTGGGATGCTGAATGGTGGGGACAGATTGTAGAGCGAATTGATACCGACGCCGACCAAGGCTATTGTTGCCGCCGTTTAGCTGACTCTGAAGGGCAATATAATATTACTCCAAGTGTTTATACTGCATCTGCGATGTCAAATTCCAAGTTGAAAGGCCAATTAGACGGAAAAAATATTGGAACCGATGGTGCAAAAGAAAATGAAGATTGGGTCTATTGCGGATTTTCCACTTCTTGTAAAGAAGACGGCACCAGCGACGATTGTGCCAACGGCCGCGAAAGCTTGTGTATTATCCGCGCTGAAGGCACCGGTAAAGGCTATAATGACCCCATTCGTTTCTGCGCTCCGTGGGACGGCTCATACGAAATTTTAGGTGAATTTGGCAAAACTAACGGCCAATACGGTGTACGCGGTACCGTGCATACGGACTACCCCGGCGACGGCATTGCCGTAGAACAAATCACCATTGACCAAACCTTTACTTATCCGGGCAATAACCAATATCCTATTCAGGTTGACGTAACCAACGTACATACCGTACGCAGTACGCCCAGTGTGGTGGGCGGTATGGAAGCCGTAGCCGCTTTGCCGTATAATATCCGCTATCGCTTGAGTAAAGATGCGGATGTCAAAATGCAAATTTTTGACGCTTCTGCCGTCGTACCGACTACTAACCAAGGCGACACCAATATCAGCGATAATGATGCCGAATTGGTCTTGACCCAAGATAATGTCGTACGCACTTTGGTGGATTGGAAACCGCGCTTAGGCGAAGGCATCAAAGGCTCCGAAAGCGACAAGCTTATCACCGAAAGCGAAGATTGGGACGGACGCGATGATTCCGGCCGCTTATTGCCCGCCAACAACTATTTGGTTTCTATTCAAGCCAAGAGCCAAGACGAATGGCCGGGGACCGACTTCTCCCGCGCTGTAACACGTCAGATTTCTGTGGACCCGTTGAAATTGACGGATATTCAAGTGGAAGGATTGAATAAGCGCTCTACCGCTTATGCTACCATTCACTATGTTCCTACGGAAAACTCCAATGTTTACTTTAATGTCTATTCCCCGGGAACAACCTTTGAAAGTTTAGATACGCTTGGCTCTGCCCCCACCGGTACGGCTCCGACTATTACTAATAATAGCGGCAGCTTGATTTACCAAAGCCAACAACAGCGTTCCCGCGGCTTGAGCTACCCTGATAAATGGGACGGCTTGTGCCACAATGCAGACGGCTGTGCTATTCCGTATGCCAAAGGGACCAAGTTGCCCTTCTCCGGAGACGTTTTTGACGGAACCGCTGCTTCTTGTACGGCAGGGGAAGGCACCTTAAGCGGAAACAATTGTGTGGTAACTTATGCCAACGGCGCTCCGTTGCCGGACGGCGATTATGTATATGTATTGTGGGCGGAAATTCCGTACACCGATACATACACCAATGCCGCCGGAAAGGTTTACACCGGTGTAAAAACTTTGAAATATAAAATGGGCTTGATCTCTGTGGAACGCGGGTTGGTGGATATTACCATTCAGCCGGTCAGCTATTCCACCATCGGCTCCAGCCCGACGGCTTACGGCTTAGATCCTTTCATCTTTAAATATTCTATTGCCCGTGAAGCCAATGTAAACGCTTATGTAAAGAACACTGCCGGTGTCATCGTGAAGACTTTGACCGACGAAGGCGGCAATACCAACGTAGCCCAACAAATGAATACTTTGTCTTGGGACGGACGTGATAATGCCGGACGTATGGTGGGCCCCGGTACCTACATGTTTGTAGTGGAAACCAGAGACCCGATGTTCCCCTTAAGCGTACAAACGCAAGCGAGCGCTATCTTCCCGGTGGACTTGTACCGCGTGGTGGACGTTACCACTACCGACGTTTACGGCGATAGCGAAGCCCGTGCCACCATCAACTACTATTTATCTAAGGCGATGAACGTCCAAATTGATGTGTATAATAAGGACGTTGTCATTCCCGCCCAAAATCAAACCGGCACGACCACTACCCAAAATATTACCACCATTCCGGCTCAGGTAACGGCGGTGGCGGAACTTGCGAACTTGACCGCCTTAAATACGGCTACTACCGGAACCAATACGGCCGGAAATGCCGTGGGCTATAAATATGTATATACCCAACCGACGTTAACCGGTGATACTTACAGCTACTACCGCGTGACCAAAAACGTAACTGCTGTGAACGAGACCAACAATACCGAAACCTATCAGGTAACGGAAATCTTGCTCTACAACGTAAAAGTAGTGGCTTGGCCGCCGCGCATCTGCGATAAACAAAGCGATGCTGCTGTATTTACCAACGGCTATGTTGACCCGGCTAAAAATCCGTCTTGTATTTATGTAAACGATACCACGTTTACCAACTACCCGGCCAATGCGCAAGCGGCTAAATACAACTATACCGAAGGGGCCCAACAAACCTTAGACGTTCGTTTGCAACCGATCAAAACCTTCAACCGCTCTGCCACCAAAGCCGGAGACGGCGTAAAGATTACCGAAGAATGGGACGCGCAATACTTCTACAACCCGACCCCGGTCAGCGTATTGGACGGCGGTAAGAACAGCGTAGAAGCGGTCAACGAGTGTGCCAATCAAACGGATTTGACCCAATGTCCTTATGAAATGGTACCGGACGGCACCTATCCGTTCTACATTTCTGCTAAAACGGAAGAACCTGTCAACCTGTACTATGACAAACAAACGGCTGTGCCGAATACGGATGGTGCTGTTGCGCAAACCGGCCTGTATGCTACGGAAAAACCGGTCTACCGCTTAAACGTAACCCGCGGCCCCGTGTATTTCTTGGACGGCTCTGTGGCGGTGTACCCCAATGCGCCGCAGTTGTTCAATACTTCTTCCGGCCCGGTTTTTGTACCGCCGTATGAAATCAACTTTGCCATCAGCCGCGCGGCTACCGTGCAAGTGGCAGTGGTAGCGTTGGAAGACGGCTTATGCACCACGCAAGGCACCACCATGGCTAACGGCACAAACGTATATAGTGCCAAAGCAGGTGATGTCTGCAAATACTTAAGCACGATGACCATTGTCAATACGCCGAACTTTGACCCTAATATCATTCGCAAAATCTATTGGGACGGCACTGACAATAACGGCAAATACGTCCGCAACGGCAATTATGAAGTGCGCTTAACCGCGATTAACTACCCCGATGCCGGATTGTACCAGCCGACCATCAAACAGCTGACTTTGAACGTAGATTTGTTGAAAGTGTTTGACTTGCCGGAAACGGAATCTTATGCCATCAACGTACGCGGTACGGATATGAAAGTGTCTTACCAAATCTCTGTACCGATGAAAGTGGCCATTCAAATCTTCAAACCGGGTACCACCATTTATGACTATCAAAAGGGTACCTTGCGCGATCCGGCCACCGGAAAAGAAGTGCAAGATATACGTGATGTGTTGGTGAAAACCATTGTCGGTATCCGCCCGTCCACGACCTTGATTGAAGAATTGTGGGACGGCACCGACTATGCCCAACAAGACGTACCGGACGGCACCTATCCGTTCCGCTTCGTCACGGCGTTGAACACCGCCGATATAGACACCATTACCGGGGAAATTATCCCGGGCGATGATAAGTCCGCTACCCCTGCGGATTGGAAAATCCAACGGGTGGCCGATACCTATCAATATGTCAACCTGCATAATGCCACGGTGGCTATCGGTGACGGACAATTTGTGTGCGAAGATTGGGAAAAGACCGTATTCTTCTATCCCAATCCGTTCAAGACCCCGACCGGTACCTTGGAAGTTACCAAACTCCCGGTACCCGGAAAAATGAGCATTAAGCTTTATAACTTAGCCGGGGACTTGGTCAGAGAAAAAGGCTTTACCTGTGTAGATGCTAATAATATGAGCGTTGTTATGAACGGCTCCTTAGATTTGCGCCCCGACAACAGCGTCAGCAACAATGTTTACACCGGCAACATGCCCTCTGTACGCAACGCAGCTTTGAGATGCTTCTGGGATAGAACCAACGACCATGGCAAAAAAGTAGCCCGTGGCGTGTACTTTGGATTGGTAGATTTCAGAGCGCAAAACGGCAGACAACACTGCCAAAAGGTCGTAAAAATCTTGATTCCCAGATAAATAGGTAATTTATGAACATCAAATATAGAGTTTTAATAGCTTGTTTAGCCTTGGCTTTGGCGGCTCCTGCCGCCATGGCCTCCACCAATGCCGATGCCGGTACCAGCGCCAGCGCATTCTTGAAAATTGACGCCGGTTCCCCGCGTGCCCAAGCATTGGGTAATGCCTACGTATCCGTAGCTGACGGCCCGGAAGCCTTGTTCTGGAACCCTGCCGGTGCCGCTTCTGCCACCACGCGTGAGATTGAATTTTCCTACTTGGACTATTTGCAAGGTTACAAAGCCCGCACATTGGCCTACTTGCAACCGATGGGAAAAACCATTATCGGGGTGACGTTCAATTATATGGATATGGACGGCTTTGATTATCGTGACTCTTATGGTCATCAACAACCGGTAGTAGATAAGCCGGTGCAGAACTTTGTGGGCAGTTTGTCTTTGGCCCGCGGGTTCTTCAACCAAGGTTTACAAATCGGTGCTACGGCTAAATATATCAATGAAAAATTGGACACCTATCGCTATACCAACGTAGGTTTTGACGTAGGTGCCAAAGCGCGCCCTTGGCAATGGTTGGGTTTGGGCGGTGCTATTGTAAACATCGGTGATAAAGAAGAAATGCCGCGCGGTTGGCGCGTCGGCGGTGATATTAACACCAAATATTGGACCTTGTCCACCGAATATATGAAATATGTAGATGACGACGGACGTTTTGGCGTCGGTTTGGAAGTCCATATTCCGGAAGACATCTTGCAAGTGGCCCAATTTGATTTACGTGTGGGTTGGTATGACCGCGAAAGCACCGGTTACAGCGAGAGCGAAAACTTGAAGAGCTTAGGCTTAGATGCCACTTCCAAAGTATCCTTCGGTTTTGGTATTTACAGCTCTGAATTGTTCGGTTATGGTGCCAGCATTGACTATGCTGTTACGCCGTTTGGGGCGTTGGGTACTTCCCAACAGATTGCCGTATCGGTACAATTTTAGTTATTACAGGGCTTTAAAGTCCGGGACGTATATGAGAAAAGAGTCTAAAGTTTATAAGCTCTTAAAAGACCGCAAAGGTCAAACGGCTGTGGAATATATTATCACGGCGTTTATGTTATTCGGTGCTTTTTTGGCTTTCTATGCTTTATACTCAAACTTGGTTCCCCAGCAGTTTGACCAAGGAGCCAAACTCATTTTGACGGAATACAATGCAAATTAGTTTTTAAAAATTAGGAGGAGTCTATGAAGTTTATTATTGCAATGCAAACCAAATTAAACGCCATGAAAGATGTGGCTTTTAATTGCGTAAGAAAAAAAGAAGGCCAAAACACCATTGAATACATCATCATGTTGGGTGTAGTAGTAGGTATCGCCTTGTTAGTGGGCGGTTTGGTAAAGAGCATGATGCCTGAAGTATTCGAAAACGTAAAAGCCAAAATCATTGGCGGTGTAAACAGCACTGCTGAATAATAGGCCGGAGTTTTGCCGACATGAAAATCTTTCGTAGGGAGCGTGACGGGCAGATAACGGTAGAATTGATGCTTATTTTACCGGTATTGATGTTGATGGTGTTCTTTATCTTGGAATACGGCAACATCGCCTATCACACAATTATAGCCAATCACGCTTCCTATGAATTTGCCCGAATCGGAGCTTTAGTAGCCGCTACCAAACCCAGCGGAAATTCTAACTCTTCCCGGGCCAAAAACAAAATTAATGCCGCTAAGACAAAAGTTTTTGGGGCAGATGCAGGAAGAATTACCGTAGGTGTAAAAATAGAGTCCACCGGACGCGACCCGATGTATTCCCGTCATCATCACGACGATGTGGTGGTAACGGTCATTTACCCGGTACGTTTGGTGTTCCCGGGGACGAGCTGGCTCTTGGCCAGTGACCCCAAAAGTGAAGGTATGCGTAAAATCAAAGCAGTAACCCGTATGCCGGTAGAAAAGATTTACGCAAGTTCGGACCCGAAATAAGTGGCCGATACAAATCAAAATTTGCTTTAATTAAACTTGGATTTACATTAAGGAGAGATGATGAAAAAAGGAATACTTCTGCCCGTTGTATTTGCTCTGTTGGCAGCGGCGGTATATATGTGGTTGCTCAACGGGGAACAAAAAAAGATTAAAGATTCCAAAACTACCAAAATGGTTTTGGTGGCCGATCGTGATATTAAAGAACGCGACGTCATTAAACGCGAGTATTTAAAACGTGTTGCCATTCCGGCCGCTTATATCCAAAAAGATGCTTTTATTTGGAATTCTGAATCTGATTTTGCCAAAGTGGACAATGCCATTGCCCGCGTACAGATTCCTAAAGGAAACCAACTCTCCAAATATGCGATTACATCTCTTTCTCCTGAAGCGGGTTTGTCCAGCAAAATCCCGGTGGATATGAGAGGTTTTATCATTACGGTAGACTCCAACGTGGCCAGCATGGTAAAACCCGATGATAACGTAGACGTTTTGCTTACTTTTGAAGCAAATATGAAAAGCGGCGCCCGCCAAAAAGTAACGGTGACCCTGTTACAAAACGTAAAAGTATTGGGCGTAGGCTCCAACTTGGGACAAGGCTTAGATGCCAAGGCGGCTGCTGCTATGAGAAACGAAGAAGAAAATGCCTCTGCCTATACCGACACCAGCGCCTTGAGTTTGGCTTTATCTACGCGTGATGCGCAGTATTTGGCTTTGGCCAAAGAAGAAGGCACCTTAACCGTAACCTTGCGTTCTCCGGGTGATTTGACGCGGTTTATGATGGACATTGCAACATTTGAAAAATTATTCCAATAAAGGAACGTAAAAAATATGAAATCTACTGCAAAAATAACTTTATTCGTTTTATTGCTGGCTTTGGCGTGCCCTGCCGCCTTTGCCAAAAAGACGCGCCTGGTGGCCGTCAGTGCCGATGTGGTGGAAATCGGCGGTACTTTGACCTCTGCCAAGGGGTTTGAGTGGAACCAGATTTTTGACTTTGAAGAAGCCAATATCCCCGGTATTTTATCCTTGGGTGAGTTTGAACGTAAAACCGCCGTGGTAACCCGCTTGCGCTTGTCTGAAACGGAAGGCCGCGCACAGGTGCTTTCCAACCCGAAGATTGTTACCAGCTCCGGTAATGCGGCTAAAATTACGGTAGGCGGTAAAGTACCTATACCGGTGGTGAATAACCAAGGCGTCGGCTCTCAATTGGAAGAATATGGTATTTTGCTTAACGTTTTGCCTACGATTATTCCGGAAAGAGGCAATATTATTGACTTGCAAGTACAGCTTTCCGTTTCTACGGTGGACTATTCCCGCACGGTATCCGTGGGTACGGCGACGGCTCCGTCTTTTACCAACCGCGATGTGGAAACCCACGTAGAATTAAACAGCGGTGAAACGTTGGTAATCGGCGGTTTAAAAAGCAGCTATCGCAACGTCAGCGAAAACCGCGTTCCTTTCTTGGGCAAATTGCCTTTGATCGGTCTGTTGTTTAAATATAAAGATATTACGGAAGAACAACGCTCTCTCTTCTTATTTATTACGGTTGAAGTGGTGGAATAACGAACTCTTATGGCTGAAATTGAAACCCAAAAAACGGAAGCCAAAATTATTGCGCTTAGCAGCCCCAAAGAAGGTGCTGGCAAAACGACCCTGACCTTAAACTTGGCCTTGGGTTGGGCCGGTATTCAAAAACGACCGGTGCTGATTGTGCCCTTGGATCCGTTGGCCCGCCAAGAACACAGCTTTTATTTGGATATTAAAAAACCTGTTAGCGTGGCAGATATTTTGCGCACGTTGGGCAATACCAATATCGCTGTGGTAGGGGGGCTGTTGCGCGGAAAAATATCCATGTCCCAATGGGGGGTGGGTGTTTTGCCGTTAGGGAATACCCGCGCGCAAGTGGCTTCTATCAGCCCTAAAATTTTAATTCCCATTCTGTCCCGTCTTTCCCAAACTTTTGATATTTTCTTAGATGTGGACTCCAGCTTTCCGATGCAAGCCTTTGCCTTTGACTTGGCAGACAAAGTGTTTTGGGTTTCCAATGCTACCCGCACTCATTTGAACTCTACGGTTCAGTTGTTCAATGATTATAAAGAGCAACGCTACCCGATGGACCGCGTGAGCGTTATTTGTAACCAATACGATATGCCCGGCTCCATTCCTTACGAAGAAGTGGAGAAATTTTACAGCTCCTTAGGCCGCGATATAGACGTTTTCTTGCCTTGGGACGAAAGCATTATGGCCACTTCTAACCGCAAAGAAGTGGAGATTATTACCAATCCCCAATCCGAGTGGATTAAAGGGTTGCGTTTGGTATTGGCCAAAATCCGCGATTTAACTCCGGCAGCTAAAGATTGGACGGCTTCCGTGAGCGATGAAGAATTTACACAAGCGGCCAAAGAAATTTGGAACCCGATTGTGGGTGCTTCCGGCGGCGGGCCCGGTGAAGAAAGCCATTTAGCCGTTGTGGAAGAAGAAGGCGAAGCCGGAAAAACGAAACTTTCTTTCTGGGACGATTTAAAACAAAAAGTACATAAAGACGTGGTGCGCACCTTGGAAATTGAGCGTATCGTGATTAGCGATGAAAGCTCCGCCAGCGCGCAAACCCGCAAACGTGTGGCCGCTATCGTGGACGATATTTTGCAAAAACAACCCAATTTGCAATTCTCCCGCGACCAAAGAACGCGTTTCGCTTCGGAATTATTAGACGAAATTTTAGGTTTGGGGCCTTTGGAAACATTGATGAGAGACCCCAGCGTTACAGAAATTATGGTCAATGCCTTTGACCGCATCTTTATTGAGCAAAAAGGTAAATTGACCCTGACCAAATATAAATTTAGAAATAATGAACAGGTAGTACAGGTGATTAAACGTATCGTTTCTCCGTTGGGCCGTCGTATTGACGAATCTGTGCCCTTGGTGGACGCTCGTTTGAAAGACGGCTCTCGTGTAAACGCCATTATTGCGCCGTTAGCCGTTTCCGGCCCGACGCTTACCATTCGTCGTTTCTCTCAAAAGCCGTTTGGCCCGGCGGATTATTTCCGCTTTGGTACTATCAGCCCGGAATGTATGGAGTTTTTGGAAAAGTGCGTCCGCATTCGTAAAAATATTATTGTTTGCGGCGGTACCGGTACCGGTAAAACCACCTTTTTAAACGCGCTTTCCAGCTATATTTCCAATAATGAACGTATTATCACGGTGGAAGATACGGCGGAATTGCGGTTGCAACAGCCGCACTGGGTTTCCTTGGAAAGCCGTCCCCCCAACGTGGAAGGAAAAGGGGAAATAACCATTCAAGATTTGGTAAAAAACTGCTTGCGTATGCGTCCGGACCGCATTGTAGTAGGGGAATGCCGCGGCGGCGAAGCATTAGACATGTTGCAAGCGATGAATACCGGCCACGAAGGGTCCTTGACCACTATCCACGCCAATACGCCACGTGATGGTCTGTCCCGCTTGGAAGCGATGTGTATGCAAGCCAGCGCGGAATTGCCGGTGTTTGCTATCCGCGAAATGATTTCTTCGGCGGTGAATATGATTGTGCAATTATCCCGTTTTTCCGATGGTTCCAGAAAGGTGACCTATATTACCGAAATGCACGGACAAAAGGATAATAAAATCCAATCTACGGACTTGTTCCGCTACGTGCAGACCGGGGTAGATGAAAACGGAAAAGTACAAGGTATTTTTGCGCCGACGGGCAATTTGCCTACTTTCTTTAATGATTTTAAAGCCAAAGGCGTTCCCGTGCCGGAAGATGTATTTACCAAAGGGGCTGTAAAGTTAGATGAAAACGGAGAGCCCATTTTGGACGGATTTACGGGAGCATAAGCGTTGTGTTTTAAGGAATGGATATGAAAAAAACATCATTTTTGATTATGGCTTTTATTTTCTTGTTGGGTCTGATGGCTCCGCAAGCTGTTTTTGCGCGCGCATTGAACCGCCAAGATAAAGAAAAAATAGAATGCGCCAAATTTAAAATGTATGTTTTATCCAGCTTTTTTGATGTGAACCAATCATGGGAAGATAAATCAAAATTCGTTTATCCCCGCCAATGCGGCCCTGCGTTAGAAAATAAAAAAATTAAGGTGCCGGAGTGGCTTCCCAAAGAATTGGAAGAAATGAATAATCTTAAAGTGGTTTATATTCCCAAAGAAGGCACTTTAAGCGAAGCAACCTTGTGGTACCGCACTTTTGCCAACGTGTATGCCTACTTAGACCGCGCCAATAACGCCTTGGACCCGGACCAACCGGTGGTTATGCAGCAGCTTTCCCGCAACTACGTCGGCAACCGCATTGCCTTGGTTTCCAATTTGGACCGCTTGAATAAAGAATTGGTCCGCGGTACGGAACATTATAATATGAAAGACAGCATGCAAGGCCGTGCGCGTGCGATGTTGGCTACTTTGGAAGTTATCAACCAGGAATTTTTCAGCACGGTGGAATCTTTTGCCAGCCCGGTGAAGCAAAGAGAAGACAAATATCGCAAATCCGTTATGGCGGTGGTTACATTGTCTAACCAGCTGTGGAATGAGTTCCGCGCTGCTCCTTTGCCCAACAAAATGCCCTCTGCCGATAAATATAAAACAACGGAAGGGGAAAGATTGTTCAGTACTCTTTTATTGATGTTGGGCGCAGGCTTAATCGGTGCGGCTGTATATTTATTTTTGGATCAAAAGAGAGAAGAAGCCTTAGATGCGTGGAACCGCTACCGCGAAAAAAGCGTGGCTTGGGCCGACGATTTTAACCGCCAATTTTTAACCATTGACGTAAAATACATTGTATTTGGTACTTTGGCGGCCTTTGGGTTGTTTGGGTTGTTTATGGGCTTTAGTGCCGGCGGATTTACAGGAATATTCCTGTTCATTCTCTTTTTGGCTTTTGGGATTGTCGTTTCTGTGCGTATGCCAAAAGTGGTATTGGAACACTTGAAAAAGAGCCGCGGCCGCAAAATTAATGCCCAGCTGATGGACTCTTTGATTTTGCTTTCTAACTCCTTGCGCTCCGGTATGGATATTGTGCAAGGTTTTGAATTGGTCGCGCACGATTTGCAACCGCCTATTTCGGACGAGTTTGGCTTGGTGGTTAAAAACTATCGCTTGGGTACCCCTTTTGAAAAAGCCTTGGAAGGCTTGGACGAGCGTGTGGACAGCCGTATGCTTTCTTATACCATCAAGGCTATTGTGATTCAACGTCAGGTGGGGGGTAATTTGACGGTTATTTTCTCCCGCTTGGTGGAAAATATCCGCGAAGAAAGTAAATTGGAAGAAAAATTAGACGCCATGACCGCCCAACAGAAAATTCAAGCCCGCGTGGTGGGGATTATGCCGATTATTATGTTAGGCGTTATGTTTATGTTCCGTCCGGACGAAATGTTGTCTTTCTATTGTTCTCTTTTGGGTATAATCGTACTTTTCTGCTGTGCGATATGGGTAGGTATCGGTATGATGCTCATTCAAAAGATGGGCGAGGTAAAGGTGTAATTTATGAACCAAATGATAGGCGAACTTGTATTGGCTTTTTGCTTGTTTATCGGCGGCATCAGTGTCTTTGTGGCAGTGCTTCATTTGTTTATGCCTAAAAAAGACGAAAACCGCATTGTGGACGTAGCGGCCCAACGTTTCAAGTCTTCTTCCAGCTTTGCCCGCTTACAACCGGAAACCAAATGGGTGGACCGCTTGGCCGTTTTCTGCTTAAATACGTTTAATTTAGAAAAACCTTTAGAATCTATGCACATGCAGTTGGGTAGCCCGCAAGAGCCCCAACCGGTGGATATTCTGTATTATAAAGTTATTTTTGCTTTGGTAATCCCGGCCGGCTTGATGTTGATTACCCAATCTGTCTTTTGGATTATTACCTTGCCTTTCGGTTTTATTTTGCCGGACCTTGTATTTAAGAGCCGTATTCAAAAAAGACAAGGTGAAATTATGGGCAATTTCTCCGCAACGGTGGACTTGGCCGCGTTGATTATTGAGTCCGGGTTGGACTATTTAACGGCTTTTGAAAGAATTATCAGCATTGCCAAGCATAAAACGATTTTGGAAGAAGAATTAGAAAAAATGCTCAATGAAATCAAATTGGGTTATTCCCGCCGCGAGGCGTTGGAACGCTTTGCCAATCGCACCGGAGTACAAGAAGTGCGCTCTTTGGTGGGGTTGATTATCCAATCTGATGAATTGGGTACAAGTTTGGTGGACTTGTTGCGCAATTTCTCTACCGATTTGCGCAGCCGCCGTATGAGCAAGGCCGAAAAGCTGGCCGCACAGGCATCTACCAAAATGTTGTTTCCTTTGTTTATATTTATTTTCCCGACAATTTTCATTCTCATATTGTCGCCGATGATCAAAGGGCTGCTTTCGCAGGGGCTCAGTTTTTAGAGAGGATTATACTATATGAAAAAATATCTTTTGAGTATACTTGTTTTATCGGTGGTTTCCGCCGCTACCGCTGCGCCGTTGCGCCAGCCCAACCCCATTCGCCAACACGGCAAAGAAGCGGGCATGATGTTGGATTTAAACAAAGTTTCTTTGGGTACCTTAAACGATGTGGAAGAAAAGAAACAATATCTTTCCACCGTTCAATTGGAAAAACAACGTATTCAAAACTATATGTTGCGCCAAGTGTATGAGAATGCCTATACGCTGTATCGCCGGGGGGATTTTCAACGCGCCCAAGAAATGGCCCAAACCATTTTAAGCATTGACCCGAACTTTACCAAAGCTTCCACGTTGGCCCAACAGGCCGCCCATATGGGAGCCTATGGCACCATCTCCGAAGATGAAGTGATTGAAGCCAAATTCCAAGAAGCCAATCGTATGTATGATTCGGGCCGCTTGGTGGAAGCACAAGATAAATTGGACGAAATTTTAACCATTCAGCCGCACAACTCCAAGGCAATGGCTTGGCAAAACCGCATCAACCGCGAGATTGCCCAAGAATATGCCCGCCGCGGTGATGTGGCCTATGATAAGGTAAATTATCAGGAAGCCTTAGACAATTGGTACAATGCGCTGTTGATTCGCAAAGATGATCCGTCTTTGGTCAACAAAATTGCCCAAACGGAAAATTTGTTGCGCAAACAACAGGGTAAAAGACGCTATGGAAGAAGCTATGGCCTACTACAACCAAGGTAAATTTGTAGAATCTTATGCGGTTTTTGAACGGATTACCAAAATCCAACCGGGCGACCAACGCGTACAAAAGTATATGTATCAGCTCAAAGGGGAAATAGCCGACGGCTATTATACGGCCGGAAACAAGTCCTTTAAACAAGAAAAATACGATACGGCTATCAGCTATTGGACCAATGCCAAAAAATGGGGCGCTGACGGCCCTACCATTGACCGCTTGATTAAAAATGCGCGCAATGCCAAAGAAAATGCCATTAAGCGCAAACAAGAAGCCGCCCGTAAAGCTGCCGAAGATGCCAGACGCAAAGCGGAAGAAGCCGCCGCAGCGGAAGAAAAAGCTTTAGAAGAAAAAGAAGAAATGGAAACCATTATGGTAGAGAACGGCCCGGCTACATTGACTCCTGTCGCCGGAGAAACCTTAGGCCCCGATGCCAATAATACAACGTTGGGTATCGGTGAGGCTGCGGGGCGTGTTTCCAAAGAAGCAAGCGAAGCTTCTCATCAAAAATACATTGAAGGCTTGGACGCCTACCATCAAAACGATTATCAGCGCGCCCGCGATGCTTGGATTGTGGCCAAGCAGTTAGACCCCGGCAACAACGATGCGGCCGCCGGTTTGAAAAAGGTGGAGGAACTGACCGGGCTCCGGTAAGTGAAGGTGGATTATGAAACTGACTTCTAGGTGGATTGTATGGTTTGTGTTGGTGGCGATGTACGCAGCTGTCATCGGCGGATTGTTCTATTACAACATGTTCCGTTTTGTGTTTGACCAAAAGCTGCAAAATGAAATGATAGAGATGGTGCGTAACAAAGCAAACACCTTGGTTTCTGATTTGGCTTCCAGCCCGCGTTCGCATGCCCAATTTCCTGAAGTGGACATCATGAAGAGCTGGAAACAAAATGATGAACGCATCAGAAGTTTGATTTATTGGAACGATAACTTAACCATTCGTTGGCACGAAGACACGCGATTCTTCATGATGTCTCACACCGATTACAACAATGAAGTGGTCTTAGATACCAATGCCATTTACTTGGCCCGCAAGAAAGCCATTCCGCAAATGGTTATGTTTGACGACGGCAACTATTATGATATGGCTATTCCCCTTAAAGCTCAAGACGTAGTAGCGGGTGTGGTGCAAGTGGTTGTATCGCGCGAAGGGGTCAAATCTTTGATTCGCCAGGCCATGGTGCGTTACGCCATCGGTGCTTTCATCATGATTTTATTGATTGGGGTGGTGTTGTACCTGTTCTTGTTGTTAAAAGTCATTCGCCCTTGGAAACCCTGAGAGACAGCGTAGATGCCGTATCTTTAAATCATCTGGAGTTGAACTACGATTCGCGCTCTGATGAAATTGGCGAAGTGGCCACGTCCGTCTCTGCCCTGTTGGCCAAAATCAAAGAAGAAATCAAAGGCATGGAAAATGTAGAGATTATGTCTTTGGAAAAAGAACAAAAATGGTGGAAAACTATTTTGGCCGTAACGGTGCCGCGCGGTTCGCGTGCATTGGTAATTGATGAAAACAACAATATTCTCTACACCAATTTTGAGTTAAATATCAGTAAAAAAGGCCCGGTCCATTTGTTGGATATTTTTGACGGCCGCCAACAAAGCATTATTCAAGTAGTGGGCGAAGCGTTGGAAAACCCGACAAAAGTATTGCGGGGTAATGTAGTAAACAAAAACGTCAATTGTGTTGTAAAAGCAGTGCAATTGCCCGATGATGCCGGTAAAAACAGAGCAATACTTGTCTTAGAGCCGGAAAAAACTTTATAATGAATAAAAGGGTGTTCCCTTAGGAGCGTTATATGAAAGTAGAAATCAAAAAAATTGGTATTATGGATGTAATTTTTTCCGTATTCCCGGTGGCCGTTTTTGTCATTATGTTGTTGAGCGGTATTTTGGGAATGTTCAGCCCGGACATTGCTTTTAATCTTTCGTTTTTAATGAATATGATTATGTCCGCCATTTTGAACACTTTGTTGTTCTTGGTGTATACGGCGGCTTTCTTGTTTGTTTATAACGTTTTGAGCGGCATCGGTATTCGCGGTGTGCGCGTAGAATTGGAAGACAAAGAGTAGTTTGTTAAAGGAGAGATATACCTAATGAAAAAATTATTAGCTGTTGCTATGGCCTTTGTATTGGCCTATCCGGCTTTTGCCGCCAATAAGGCGAAAACTGCCGCTAAAACCCCCGCCAGACCCAGCGTAGAATTTATTGTCATTGAGTCTGACGACTATGCCGCCGGTAAAGTGGATATGCCGATGGCCAATGCGGTAGCCAACTTTTTGGGTGGTGATGCCAACGTAACCCCGGTTTCTTACCAACAAGCCAAACAGAACCCGGCGTATGCAAATATGGATATGAGCTATTTGCCTTTGTATCTTTTGAAATCTACCCCGCAATACCGCGAAAAATTGACCCAACATATTTCTGTCGGTCAAGTTTTGGAAAGAGGGGAATATTTGGTTTTCCCGCATTTGTCTAATACCGGTGTTTACCAAGATAAAGTAGCCAATCCGGGCGTATTGGAAATTTTTGTTATGTCCCAATGTCCGTTTGGCGCGATGGCCGAAAACTTGGTAATTGATGCGATGAAAGCGGGCAAATTGCCGGCTGACAAAGTTATCAAATTGCGCTACATCGTAAGCTACAACGAACAAAATGGTTTCCAAAGCTTGCATGGTTCCGGCGAATGGGAAGAAAACGTACGCCAACTTTTGATTGCCAAATACTATCCCGCCAAATTGTGGAAATATTTGGAAATCCGCAACAAAGATTACCGCTCCAGCCGCTGGGATAAAGCGATGGAAGAAGCCGGTATCAACGTCAAAAAAATCACGAAAAAATTTGATACCGAAGGTATTGAACTCTTGAAAAAAGAAGCCGCTTACAGCGATGAATACGGCATTAATGCTTCTCCTTCTTTCTTGTATGAAGGAAAAGAAAAATTGGATTTCGGTTCTGTATCCCAAAAACCGGGATTTGAATTTATGAATCCTTCCAATGCCAACCGCGGCGGCGGCCAAGCGGCCCCTGTCGGTAGCTGCTAACACCAAAATTTCTACTCAAAACAGGGCGGGGGCTAAGAGCAAATCTGGGCCCCCGCTTTTAAGAAAAAAATTTATGAAATTAAGAAAGAACGGATTATTCACCCAAGCCTTGCTTGCTTTGACCTTTGTATCACTTGTGCCGGTGCTTTTAATTGTGTGGCACGTGATGCGGGCGGATAGCCGTGTCTTGCAAAGTGAAATCTTAGACCGCCAGCGCATCATGGCAGACCAAATAGGCAGTATTGTGGCTGATGTGGTGGAGCGGGAAGTACAATTTTTTTCGGTATTTACGGATTTGCATAACGATTTTACGGACCATCACTATATCAACCAACAGGATATTGAATATTTACGTCTTAAAAACCCTTCCATTACCCATATTTCCGTTTTAAATAATAAAGGCCGTCAGCTTTTTCATTCCAGCGATCAAAACAGCCGTTTTACATACGCGCCGGAGTTGGCCAATATCTTGAAAACTTGCGTCGGACAAGGCAAAGAATATGTAGGCTCTGTCAGCCGCAACAGAGGCCGCTTATTGGCTTTAATGGCCTTTCCTATCCGTGAGGCAACAGATCCCCAAAAAGTAAGCGGTGTTTTATTGGCGGAAATGGATTTGGCCCAACTCGGTAAAGATTTAAGCAAAGTTTATAATGAAGATTTTTCAGTAGCTATTTTATCCGGCGATAACGGATTGATTTCTTATTCCGGCGTGCCGGGCGGTTTGGCTTTGCAAGATAACAATTTATTAAAGGCAAAAATAGACGAAATAGAAAAACTTTTAGCGGGTAAAGATAGCGCGATTATTTCTTTGCCCGATCAAGACGAGCTGTTGGTCAGCCGCGTGAAGGTGCCCTCTTTGGGGTGGTTTGTTTATGTTTATCAGCAAGCCAACACCGGTCATAAGCTGTTTATGGAAAGTACCTTTCATTCCCGTTGGGATATGTTGTGGATTATGTCAGCGCTGGCGGGGTTTGTTGTTTTGGTGGCCTATTTGGTTATTCGCCCCATCGTGCGTCCGGTACAGCGTTTAACGGAAGTAGCCGTAAAATTTGAGCGGGAAAAGGGATATTTGCCTACTGAGTCTGAATTGATTATTCCCAATAATGAAATCGGCGAATTGCAACGGGTGTTTTTGCACATGGCGCGTTCTTTGGTGGAGCAAAAAAATGAGATTTTAGCCGCACAGAAAGAATTGGGTCTGATGAATAAAGATTTGGAATTGCGCGTGCAAGAACGTACGGCCGAATTAAAAGCGGCTACGGACGAGTTGGTAAAGTCCGAGCAATTGGCCGCTATCGGTCAAATGGCCTCTATCATCAGCCACGAAATCCGTAATCCGCTTGCGGTTATCAGCAATGCCACGCGCCTGATTAAGACCATTACCCCGCCGACCGACCCGAAATTAATCAAGCAATTTTCCATCATTGAAGCGGAAATCAAACAGGCCAACAGCATCATCAGTGAAGTGTTGGGCTTTGCCCGTAGCCGCGAACTGATGCTGAGTATGATTGATTTAAACAGCTATGTGCATGACATTGTGGCTTCTTATCCTGCCGGCCCCGAAGTGCGCCTGGTGGAAGAATTGGACCAAGAAAGTGTGCGCTTAAAAATTGATGCCGAAGAAATCAAACAAGCCTTGCGCAACTTGCTGTCCAACGCTTGCGAAGCCACCCCCAGCCACGGCAGTGTGCGGGTGGGAACGTTGGTGGGCAAAAAAGCGGTATGTATTTATATAGAAGACGAAGGCCCCGGCATTAGCCCTGAAATGAAAGAAAAAATATTCTCTCCATTTTTTACTACCAAAGCCCGCGGTACGGGGCTTGGGTTGGCCGTTGTGCATAAGGCGGTCAAAAGACATAAAGGCAAAATTTTTATTCATAGCGAAGAAGGCAAAGGCACTTGCTTTGCTATTTATTTAAGAGTTTACAAGAAAACCGGAGATACAAAGTATGACTGAGTAAGTGAAAATTTTGGTAGTAGATGACGATAATAACCTGCGTGAAACGATGGCGGATTTGTTGGAAATTGAAGGGTACCGCGTTTACCAAGCCGGCAACGGACAGGAATGTCTGGATTTGGTTTCTACGGAGTTTTTTAATGTTATTTTGATGGATTATAATTTGCCCGATGAAACAGGCTTGGATTTGATTCGCAAAATCCGCGGTTTTAACCAAGATTCGCAAATTTTAATGATCACCGCCTACGCTTCTTTAAACTCTATTATGGAAGCGATGAAAGAGTCTGTGTATGACTTTTTAATTAAGCCGGTGGATTTTGATTATTTAAAACGCACCATTAACCGCGCTTTGGATAAATATTTCTTGGAACAAAGCAACAAAGCTTTGCTGGCCCAATTAAAACAAAGAAACGAAGATTTAGACAGACTCAATAATATGAAATCTAAATTTTTCTCCATTGTGTCGCATGACTTGTCTAATTCTTTAATGACGCTGAAGATGAGCTTTGATATGTTGAAAAAACGCCTGACCCCGGACGAAGACCAAGCCAAAAAAATGTCTTACATGGACGAAAGTATCGGTCAAATTGAACATTTGATTAAAGATTTGGTGGATTGGGCGGCTATTGAAAAAGGAAAATTACGCATTGAAAAGGCGCCGTTTGAATTGACGGCAAGCATGAAGAAAACCGCCGAAATTTTCAAGGATAAAGCCGGCAAAAGAAATATTGCCGTAACGTTTGAAAGTGTGGGGGAAATCCCTGTATTTGCCGACGAAAAACGTATCCGTCAGGTTATTTCCAATATTTTAGAAAATGCGGTACGTCATACGCCGGACTACGGAAAAATAGACGTAATCGTGAGCAAACTAGATGAAAAAAATGCTAAAGTGTCCGTAAAGGACTCTGGAGACGGCATAGATCCCCAGCAGGCCCCTTCTTTGTTCTCCAGCTTTACGCAAGTAGGCGAAAAAGGACGCGTAGGGCGCTTGGGGTTGGGGTTGTCTATCGCCAAAGATATTGTGACCAATCATGGGGGCCGTATTTGGGCCGAAAGCAAAGGCTTAGGCCAAGGGGCAGCGTTTAATTTTACTTTGCCCATCGGCAAAAATTAATTTGAAATTCTACGGGAGCGAACTACATGAATAAAAAGAAAAAAGTGAAAGTGCTCATTGCAGATGACCAAACCCTTTTCCGCGAAGGTATCAAAGACGTATTGACCGGGGAAAAATGGATTGAGGTCGTAGGCGAAGCGGCCGACGGCATGGAAGCGGTGGCTTTGGCTAAAAAACTTAAACCGGATGTGGTGCTGATGGATATTAAATTGCCGAAATTGGACGGCATTTCCGCCACGCGCCAAATTCGCCAATTAGCACCGGAAGTAAATGTACTGATGCTTTCTTCTTTTGAAGACGAAGCACACGTGTTAGATGCTATTCAAGCCGGAGCTAACGGATATTTATCTAAAATGTTACCGGCGGCGGAATTGGTCAATTCTATTAAAACTTTTACAACGGAAGGGCTGATGATTCCGCAACAGCTGATGGGCAAACTCTTGCACGGGTTGCGCCGTATGGGCGAAGGCGGTATGCCTACGCAAGCTACCTTAACCAAGACCGAAATTAAGGTCATGGACTTGTTGGGCAAAGGTATGAGCAATAAAGAGTTGGCCAAAGAATTGGGCTGTAGTGTAAAAACCATTAAAAATCACTTAAACAGCGCCTTTCATAAATTAGGGGTCAGCAGCCGTACCGAAGCGGTAGTAAAAGCTATTGAAAAAGGGCTTATTTCTTCCGAAGGGACCAAATTTAGCGACGACGAATAAACCGAATATGCGTAAACTAAAGGCAATATTACGTTTGTATACTAAGCGCACCCAAGGGCAAGTGACGATTGAATACGTGCTGATGTTGGGGAGCGTGTTGGTGATTTTGTCTGCTTTTTTGACCACCTTTCATACAGATATTGCCCGTTGGTTTTTTACGTTCATCGGTTATGCGCTGAGTAAATAAAATGCGTCAGACACTTACTTTGATAAAGAAGAGCTTGCATAATAACCGGGCACAAATTTTGCTCCCGGCGGTAATGCTTGCGCCTATTTTTATCTTGGTGGTGTATTTGTTGTTTGAAACGGCTAAACTTTCCATGGTAAAAGTGGAAAACCAATTCGCCCTGGACAATGGGGCTTATACTCAAATGTCTGCTACCAGCGGTTATTTAAATGGTATGGCTCAGGTCAATGCCGTGCTCCCGTACCGCGTAATGAAGACGATGAGTACGGAATTGGTGGCCAAATCTTCTTATGCCAATAAAGGGGAAAAGGTGACCGTTTTTGACGTGTTTTATACGGCCGGTGCTTTTCCGGCGATGGGCCCTAACCATGAAATGGGGCCTAACGGCGCCGTGGCCAACCCGCCGCCGGCGGCTGAGTCTACGGATTGGAACTTTCAATATTACAAAGGAATGCGCGCCGATTGGAATAAAGAAGACCCCAAATTAACCGCCGATAAAGACGGAAAAGTAATTATCACCAGCGAACATATTGCGGATAATTATTTCTTTGGGTTTAATGCTATTGGGCAGGCGGCTTTGAGAGAATGGGCGACCATTTATATCCGTACGCAATCCATTTATCTGTCTCAAGATTATGTGTATAAAGATATGATAGAAAAGTCCAAAGTATTCCGCGAAAGTTATTATTTAAACACCAAAGGTTCATGCAAAAAACGTGAATGCGGCCGTCAGGCAGCGGAAACATTGGAGCGTTTTGAATTGGAAACAGAGCCTTTTGAAATTGATGATATTATTATGAATATTACCAACGATTTCGGTTCTTCCAATAGTCACGCCGGTTATTATGAGTTGCCTATTAAATTGTCCGAAGTTATCAAAACCAAATTGTTTCAATTTGCGTATTTAACTCCGCAAAGCCGCACCCGCTTGCGTCGTTTGCAACGCGGCGTATCGTTGAAACAAAAATTTCAAGTGCCGTCCAACCGCTTTAATATTAATATTACCCAACGCTATAAACCTTATGTTACTAACAGCGTAACTATTTCTTGTCCGCGCAGCAGCAACAACTGCGTATGGCCCAATCCATTGCCCAAATATAGCGTAAAGGTGGGTTTATGAGAAATATTTTCTTTTCCCGAAAAGGCCAGGCTACTACGGAAACGGTGTTGCTGTTTCCGATTATGGTTATTTTTATTGTTTTTATCATCAAAATTTTCGGGGTCATGGTTTTGGCCCAAAAAATGGAAATTGCCGCTTTTTATGCCGCGCGCCGCTACCAATTGCAATCCCACACAACGGCTTATTTGCAACGTTGGGACCGCCGCTATTTGCAGAAAGATATTAAGAAAAAAGTAGAAGATTATGTAGGGTTTAACAACCCCGCCATGGTGCGCTTTTTAAGTTTGCGCTCTTTGGATTTAAAAATTTCCCAGCCCGACGATGAAATATGGACGCACGTTACATTGACGGCCAAAACTGCTCCTCCGCGCATCAATTTTTTATGCAGATACGATAAGATGAAAGTGTGTGAAGATAATGCTGACTGCTTAACAGGGTATAATTTTTTGTGTGAAACCGGCGGAGAAATTCAAGTCATCAAATATATAGGCCCCAACGAACGTGTGTTGCCCTATATCCGCCCCGAAGGAAAATAATGGTTTTGTAAAAAAGGGCTTGACAACACCGCCAAAACCATTTATACTGATAGTAGCGCAAGGTATTGCGCACCATTTTAAACTCTGTGTTTGAGCATAAAAGCCTTGTCTTTTATGGGTCAGCAAGAGTGAATTTTTATATATGTATACAGGGAGCGTCTTATGTTAAAAATGTTTAATAAAGGCCCGAAGGTAATTAAGGGCAAAGAGACAAAAGACAACGCTAAAAAGCCTTTTGCTCTTTTTGGTAAAAATAAATCTGCTTCTGCCGCCAAAAAACAGGCTACGCCGCTGGCGAACATTTTTGATAAGTTTAACAAAATGGACCGCAAGCAAGCCTATACTTTTGGGGCAATCGGCTTGGCGGTATTTGTGGCTCTTCTTACATTAGGCGGTGCGTTGGCTAGTGCCCCGGAAGAAGACTTTTCCGATTTTGAAACCCGCGGGTACGATTTGGCCAATATGCCCTTTTCTACCGATGAAGCCGAAAAATATTTGCTGGCTTCCCGCTACCAAGACGTAAAAGGGAAAGACCAAATCGGTCTTTATTCGCCTGAAGAAAAGGCTGAACGCCAAGCAGAAGATTTAGCCGCGGCCGAAGAAGCCGCCGCCAATACGGATTTTGGCGGAGCTACTTCCGGCGGTTCTGCCTATGTGCCGGGCCGTTATTATGGCGGTGGCGGGGCAGGCGCCAAAGGAACACCTACGCAAGTAGGCAAATTAAACAGCGCCGGTTTGAAAAGTGCCGGCGGCTCCGGTATCAAAAGTACCTTCGGCCCTACGGGAGATTTTTCTCCTTTTAAAGGCCAAGCGAAAGGAAAAGCGTTACCGCAAACTGCCGGAAAAGGCGACGCCCGCACCGCCTTGCGTCAGACCGCTCAAGGCAGCCGTGCCGCCGCGGGGCTTAAAAATGCCAAGTTGCTCAATGCCAAAAAAGCCATGATGGGCGGCGATATTAAAGGAAGCGGCGCTTTTATGGACGATAGCGGCGCGGTTAACTTAGACGCGGCCAAAGGTTTGGCATTAGATACCAATGCTCCCGTCAGCAGTGCTGATATGAGCGGCTTTAACGATGCCGTCAAAGAGGCCAACGAGGCCGCCAAACAAGAAGCGCAAGCGGAAGAAGAAGACCAATTTTGGAGAGAATGGTGGGGTAATGTTTTAGAAACAATAGCCAATGCCGCCATACAGATCGGTACTTCTTATGTGCAAAGCAGTATAGATGATGCCATCGCCACCCGACAGGCCGAAAATACGCAGTATGCTATTGAGATGAACAATGCACAATCTCAATATAATTATGAGCCTATTACCGAAACACCCACTGCCGATCAGGTAGCCGGTAATAAAGACTTGCAAGACGCCTTAGACCTTACCCCGGGGGACGCTAGCAAGGGGCAAAACCCCACATCTTTATACAATAAAAAAGGGACTGAAGTGGCTACTCAAGGAGCCGACGGAAAAACCAATTGGAGTAAAGGATATGAAGAAGAATATACTTTGGGTAAAAAAGAAGCGGCAGAATTAAACAGAAAAAACTTTGATACATGGGCTAAAACGCAAGGCGAAGAAGGGGCAGCGATGCTCAATAATATTGAACGTGCCAAAGCCGAAGGACGGGCCAATAATTCTTATGATTCTAGCTCGGGTCGTTTGCCGCCGGCTTCTTCTTTCCAGGATGGGCACCGCCAGTATTATCAAGGGCGCTATTGGGTAGTACAAAACGGAAAATGGGTACAAGAATAATTTTAGTTTTAAAAGGAGAGTTTTATGAAAATGCTTAGAACTATTTTAAACAGCCGGTGGGGCAAGACGTCCGTTTCCACCTTGCGCGTAGTAGGCGCCGCCGCTGCCTTGGGTGTGGCGGGCATTGCGGCCTGGCAAATAACGGGCTCTCCCGAAGAAATCAGCCCGGAAATGGCCTTTTCTTCTTCTGATGCCGATGTGGTCTATGTGGCGGGGAATGCCGGCCGCGGTGCATACAGCGGTGTCAGTTATGGCGAAGGGGGAGAGGTGCAATCTACCATTCGTGCCAGACTTTCCCATAGCCAACGCATGATGAATGCCGAATTTGAAAAGAGCCAACTTGCCCAAAGCGAATTAGATGCCGCCGAAGGTAAGATACAAGCCTATAAAATGGACGGCGCTTCCGGCGGGTTAGGCGTACAAGGTGCGTCTGCTACTTCCATGGGGGATTTTGGCAATACGGGCTCTTCCGCTGAAATACAAGCACAGATGGCCGGATTTCAAGCTAAATTAGCCGAAGCCCAACAAACGGCCCAAGCCGCCGCGGCGGCCGGAGCAAGAGCAGGGGCCGAAGGCGCTAATGGCGATGCTACTTCCGCGGCCGTAGCCGCTATGCAAAAAGCCCAAGGCGGCAAATGGGCTATGAATGAGGGCATTGTCCGCAGTGGCGGTACGAACTTGAATACGCTTGAGTTTGGCGGCACCAATATTAATACCAAAGAAGGTCATTCTGTTTCTCACGCCGAAAAAATGCGCGTGGGCGGTGTTTCTCAGATAGATGAAAGAAATCCGCTGTATGCCGGGGGGCGCGATGGGGTATTCGGAAACGGAAAAATGAAAGTGGACACCTTGCAAGCGTATGCTAAAATGTCTGCTGATACCACCAGAATGGGGGATAAGGCCACGGACGTATTTATGGCCGGAACAATCCAAAAGAAAGCGGCTTCTATCAATGGCACAAGAGCTACTACGGGTGGTAATTCCAGCTCTATGGACTTTGGGGAAAACAATTCTATTCCCGCAGATGCTTTTGATGCGGCCATTGACAAAACGGAAGAATTTGAAGCCGATCAACAAGCCTTGCGCGATGCTTTGAAAACTTTTGTCAATAAATGCGGCTGGTCTTCTTTGATTCCGGGATTAAACTATGTCGGTTATCTTACGATGCTTAAACAAAGAAATGATTTGTATAAACAGGTAGAACAATTCCAGGAAAAATGGGGTTATAATACTCCGAAAGAAAAAGCGTATTATGCCCAGTATGTAGGTCAAACGATGAACGTACAAGAAGATCATAACTTTGGTACAGACATTAGAGATATGGCTTATAATGCTTACCGCGCTATTGGTGGTAGCGGTCAACCATGGTATGTGTATAAACGTATGAAAAAACAGCTGTGGCAAGAAAATGAAGAAGAAGAAAAGAAAAATCAAGGTGGATCTTCTTCCAACAGAGAACCGCAAAATATTCACGGCGGTAGCAGACACAAAGGTGATTTGAATGTGTAATCGTTCTTGCGCGGGGACACCCGCGCAAGGGCAGAAGAAGGAAAAAGTCGTTTTATTTTACTAAGGTCGGAGGGACTTATGAAAGTCTGGAACTATTTGAAAAGTTGCACAGGAGCCATCAGCAAAGCCGGCGCGTTGGGTTTAACCGCCACTTTGGGTTTGGTGGGCTTGAATGTATATAACTTTGTCATGGACAGACCCGCTGTGGAAGAAAAAGCGGTCCGTTCATTAAGCCAAATTATGGCTTCGGGCGGGGATATCCCGGCGGAATACACAGGCATTAACATTTCTGCCGACGGCGTGGAATTTGCCACCGCGGAAGAAATTGCCAAACGCGAAGGCACTTTTTTAGACGGCGGCAATGCCGCAGTAGATGCTATTAATGCCTTTGGCGGCCCCGGTGTGAAGGGGCAGGTGTTTACCGAAGGCGGCGAAGGCTTGGGCCTGGGAGCCAATAAAGCCTTGCGTGTCAATGCAGACGGCACCCCTGTTGATGGGGGAGCCAATGCAGACCCGGCCGCTGTGGCCGCAGCCGCCAGAGCGGGAGCCGCCGCTACCAAAGCCGGAGCTGAAAACGGCGCCGAAGGCGGAACCGCGGGAAATGCCGCGAATGGGCCGACTTTGAGCAGAGCCACCATTGCACGCGCCAGCGGTAGCAATTTGGGTAGCGGTACGATGTTTGGCGGTACGAATACTTCTTCCAACGGCGGTGCGGGTAATAAAGCCAATACCAATGTGGGAGCCAAATCTATCAGCGGTGCAATGCGCGAAGGAAGCACCTTCTTGCAAGTATCTGATTCTTTAAAGGGTACGACCGCCGCTTCTTATAAGCCGTCTAAATCCGTTCAAAAACCGAAACCGCAAAAAGGCCGCTTGGTAGATGTGGGGCTCAGCAATGACTTAAGAGGCATTGCCAAAGATATGGGTACGATTAAATTAGCCGCCATGCAAGGACGTACTACCTTGGGTGGTCCGCAAAAGGTCTATATGAACTCAAAAAATCTTACTTTTGCCGAAGACGGCTTTGCCGATGGGTCTATTGTGCCTACCAAGTCGTCTGGCGAGGGCACCCCGGACCCGAGCACCCCGGACGGATTGGACGAAATGGAAGAAGATTTAATGGAAGGAACGGAAGATTTGGGCTTGCAAGAAGCAGAACGTAAAAAAGAAAGGAACGGGCTGAGAACGGCATTGTTAAGCTTATTAGGTGCTACCTTGGTCTCGATGGTTGCTATTTCCGCTTGTATGCAAAGCCCAGAACCTTGGGGCAAGGCGGTCGGTTGGGCTTTGGCCGGTGTTATGTATGCGTGCATCGCGGCACTTTTGGTTAGCTCTATTTTGTATGCCGTCAAATGGAAAGCTGCCAATGATGGCTGGGTCATCGGCTCTTGGGTCGGTGTAGCGGCTATGATAGCTGGTATTACCTTGGCGGCCGTGGGTCAAGGATTCCAAAAGAAAGTTAATAAAGCTATTGAAAGCGTTATGGAATGGCTGGAAGGCGGTATTGGCGAAAAAGGAGCCAAAGCGGTTTCTGGCGCAGCCTTGGGGGTAGGCGGTAATCAACTCTTGAAAGGTGGCAAAGCCGGGGTTAACCAATTTATGGACGTGGTAAACACCACCAGCGACGGCTCTTTAACCAATACCGGCGCCGAAAATGCCGAAAATGCTGGGAAATAATGGGACTGACTTATGGCTAAAATAGACAGAACTTTAAGAAAGGTGTTTGCTTGGGCGGTGCTGGTGAGTATAGTGGCGGTGTTCATTGTAGTAATTGCACATTTTCAAAGTCAGCACCGCCAAGCCCAGCGGGAAGTGATTTACCGCAAGGCTCTAATGCAAGTAAAAAAGGACCGCGAAGCCCGCAAAAATGAATACTTGCGCCGTTTAGAGCGCGAACGCGCCGAAAAGGCTTTTCAGGATAGTGCGCTTTTGGTGAAGCAAGAGCCTTAATCGGACGTAGGGAGTTTGTGATGAAACAGGAAAAAACAAGTGTCCGGCAAGAGCCACAAGTGCAAGAAGTGAACTTGCGCCACGGCGAAAACCCGGTCCATCAAGAAAAGTCTTTGCAGAAACGCTTAAAGCAAAAACGCTTTTGGGTAGGATTAACACTTGTTTTTTTCCTGTTTTGCTTTATATTTATAATACCGGTAGGTCGTGTGCCGGGGTTGCGAAACCTGGCGTGGAAGATAGGCGTTTCGCAAACAGATGCCCAACAGATAAGCACCGGTAGAGTTTTGTGGAGTTGGGTGCGTAGCGGATTTAAACATTTCGGCTCTGCCGAAGATGAAATTTTGCTCTTTGATAAAATAGACCCGTATGCTGCCCCCCATGCAAAAGGGGAATCTGCCTTGTTTGATTTAAAAGCGCTCAATGCTTCCCGCCGCAAACGTGGCTTAAAGGCAGAAAATATTGACGGCATTTATAACGGGCCCGAAACGGAAAAGCCTTTGCCGGCATTAAATCATGCGGTGAAAGGGTGGAGTAAAGAAGCGCTTTCTTTTGCTACCCAGGCACAGAAACAACAGGAAGTGTACTTTTTACAAGATGCTTCTTCTTTAGATGTGGCTGAACCTAATCAAGGCTCTTCCGATACGATTGCCCTGTTGCCCAAAGCGGCAATTGTGGGCGTCGTCGGGCCGCAAGATTGGGTGGCGGATTTGGCCTATAAAGCTGATGAAGCCCAAGGGGTAGAATTGCCGAAAACCGGGAAACAGGCAAGCAAAACGCAAGCCGTCCAACAGATGCTTGCCTACGCGCAAGCTAAAGAAGATTTGGCTGAAGCATATTTATTAAGCCGCTCTGCCGAAAAAGCCTTGCACCCGATGCGCAAGCAACAGCTTGCCACTGCGGCTTATTTGGCGGGCAGTACTGCACCGAGTGATTATGAAGTAGGGGGCGTTGTAAGCGGGGTTATATTAAGCGGAAAGGAAAAAGTAACTTATCAAGATCCGCAAGCTAAAAAAGATTTATCCGATAAGCAGTGTGAAGCATTAAGCAAAAAAGTAAATGCAGAAGTGGCGCATAAGTTGGAGCAATCGCGCTTGATTGTGCAAACCATTTACCAAAGCGTGCCGAAAAGCTGTAATGACCGATGGGACCTTTGGAAAGGATATTTAGGCAAAGTTACTGCCTATTGCCAAGATATTCAAAAGATCGTACAGCCTATTTCGGGCCAATGCGGTATGCAGATTTATCGCCCCGGCACTTGTGAGGCGTACCGCTTAAACAGCTACGTTGAGCAATTGGGGCAAGTGTGTGAAAGCCTGGCCGCGGCGCAAGCAGTACAACCGGCCAAAAAAGAAAAAGTACAGCAGTTGCTTGCAGAGCAAAAAGAAATTGTAGAGCAGTTGACAGAAGGCGAAGTATTTAATACCTTTAATTTAGGGGCAGAAGGAGATACTTCTGTCGGCAGTGAGGAGTTCTTCCCGGTTACTGAAGAAAACAAGAGTTGGCTTTTGGATATACGCTGATAGATTTGTAATGTAGTTAGATGTATCCGGTCTTAATGCGCCCAGGCGGCCGTTAAGGCCTGCAGTACCCGAATTTAT
>JAFVWP010000136.1 GCA_017501565.1 Elusimicrobiaceae bacterium
ACTTCGGGTTTGACGCCAAAACAGGAATATGATGCCGCTTATGATTTGTTGAAAAAGAATGATTTTGCTAATGCGGAAAAAGCTTTTGCCGCTTTTGTGAAAAAATATCCGAAAGAAAAACTTGCCGGAAATGCTCAGTATTGGTTGGGCGAAACCTATTATGTCAGGAAAAATTATGACAAGGCGGCGGTTGCTTTCGCCGAAGCGTATAAGAATTATCCCCAAAATTATAAGGCTCCCGATAATTTTTTAAAGCTTGGGCTGTCTATGCAAGAGCTTGGGAAAAAAGACGAAGCGTGCGCCGTCTTTAAAAACTATGCGAAAGAATATCCCGAAGCTCCGGTGGCTTTCCGGCAAAGAGCCGAAAAAGAAGCAGGAAAAATCGGGTGCAAGTAAAGCCTATAACGACAGAAGAGTTTGCTGAAGCTATGGAAGCTTTTGCTCCGTGGGAAGATAAGCCTTTATTCGCGGTGGCAGTATCCGGCGGTGCGGACAGTATCGCCTTATGCCGCTTGGCGGCTGATTATGCCGAGCAGGTCGGGGGAAAAGTCGTGGCTTTGACCGTTGACCATGGGTTGAGGCCGGAGTCTGCGGCGGAAGCTTTGCAAGTCGGGAAATGGCTGAAAGATTTAAATATCGCCCATCATATTTTAGTTTGGGAAGGCGAAAAGCCCACTTCCCGTATTGAAGAAATCGCCAGAGATGCCCGCTATAATCTGTTGCTTTCTTGGTGTCGGGATAACGGTTGTTTGCATCTTTTGCTGGCTCATAATCAAGGAGACCAAGCCGAAACATTCCTTTTGCGCTTGGCAAAGTCAAGCGGGGTTGACGGGTTGGCGGCTATGCCGGCGCAAAGCTTCCGAAGGGAAGTTGAGGTTTTGCGTCCTTTGCTCTCTTTCTCTCGGGAAAGAATAATTGCGACTAATCATGCGTATGGGCAAGAGTGGGTGGAAGACCCCTCGAATCAAAGCGAAGTTTTTCAACGGGTGAAGTGGCGGAAGTTTATGCCTGCTTTAAAGCCGTTGGGAATTACGGCGGACAGTGTTGCTCTGGCGGTGGCTAAACAAGCTGAAGTGAAAGATGTTCTGGCAAATATGATTGCCGATTTTGCCGCAAGTTCGGTTAAGATTTCTCCGCTTGGATATGCGGAAATTGCTTGGCAGGCCGCTTTGGATTTACAGGAAGAAACGGCTTGCCGCTTGTTAAGCCATATCTTGATGACTATCGGCGGGGAAAAGTATCCGCCTCGGCGAGAGAAGGTGCTTCATTTATGGGAGTCTTTGCGGGAAGGAAAACAAAAATCCGGTCATACTCTTGCCGGTTGTAAAGTCATTTTACGGGAAAAAGATACTCAGCTTTTAATCGTGCGGGAAGTGGGAAAACTTCCCCCGCCTATGCCTTTATCGATAATGGAAGGCAAAGATTTATATTGGGATAGATTTAAGCTCTCCTTTGCCGGAGATATACCGGAAAATGCCGTTTTGGCTCCGCTTGGGAGAGGAAAAAAAGAGCTTTTTCCGGAAGTGCCGGCGGCTGCTTTGGTG
>JAFVWP010000137.1 GCA_017501565.1 Elusimicrobiaceae bacterium
AGGCTTTGGCGTTGATGGTGATAACACCGGTACCTTTTACCAATTTGGCTTGCGCAACAGAAGTTTTGCGGCGGCCGGTTTTGATTTCTTTGGTATTGTTCATAAAAATCTATTCCTCTTATTTGGCAAATCTGCCGGCAAATTCATGCTCTTCGCCGCTGAAAAGGCGGAGGCGTTTCATGCGCGGAGCGCGCAAGCGGTTGACGTCCAACATGCGTTTGACGGCCAATTCCAATACTTTGGTGGAATCCTTTTCAAACTGACGTTTGAGCGGGGTTTCTTTGGCGCCTTTGGCATAGCCGGAGTGGGAGAAATAAACTTTTTCTTCCATTTTGTTACCGGTCACTTTAATTTTATTGGTGTTGGTAACAACTACAAAATCACCACAATCCATGTGCGGGGTGAAGGTTCTTTTGTGTTTACCCATCAAGAGCACGGCTATACGGGTAGCCAATCTGCCCAGGGTTTGACCCGTAGCATCAATGTGATGCCAGGCACGGGTGGTTTCTACTTCCTTGACGGAAGGTAAAAAAGTTTTCGTCATAATTTTCTGTTTACCTTTTGTTATTAAAGCGCAGCGGAGTGGTGGCCACTGCATGTTAATGACTCGTGGTTTCCTAGATATTATACCAAAACAAAAAGCTCTTGTATAGGGAAATTTAAAAAGTAAGACTAGCAAAAAGGGCTTGAATGTCGCTTAAATTTTCCATACGGACAAATTTTCCGCGCACTTCGGCCGCGTTGGGAAAGCCGCGCAACCAATAGCCGGCTGTTTTTTTACTGCGGCCTACGCCTATTTTTTCGCCATAGTGGGCAATGTTTTCTTCAATAAGGGCCAAATAGATTTCCACCCGGCGGCGGCTATCTAAAGGTTGCACTTTCTCGCCCGCCGTTTCTTGGGCAATATCGCGGAAAATATAGGGGTTACCCACCGCCGCGCGCCCGATTAAAAGGCCCGCACAACCCGCCTGAAAAAATTGCTCGGCTTTTTCGGCTCCGTCTATGCCGCCATTGCCTAATATGGGGATTTTGACACTTGCGCACACTTTGGCTAATGCTTCCAAATCAGGCTCCCCGGCGTGCACATCTTCTGCCGCACGGGCGTGCATCAGCACCGCCGCCGCGCCTTCACTTTCGGCAATGCGGGCAATTTCATCGCCCAACAATTTACCCCTTTTCAAAGAAATCCGCGTTTTCAAAGTTACCGGTACTTGCACCGCTTTTACCGCCGCCGCCACCAAACGTCCTAAATGAGCGGGGTCTTTCATCAGCACGCAACCTGCTCCGGCGCGATTGATTTTTTTAACGGGACACCCGGCATTTATATCAATAATATCGGCTCCGCGTGCCTGTGCGGCGCGGGCCGCTTCGGCAATGGTCTGCTCATCAGAACCAAAAATCTGCATAGAAACAGGCTTTTCCCGCTCGCTGATAGAAAGCATACGCAAACTGCGCGGGTTTTCGTAATGCAAGGCGTGTGCCGATACCATTTCCGCACAGACTACCCCCGCACCGCCACGCAAACAAAGCGCACGGAAAGGGCCGTCGGTAATACCCGCCATCGGGGCCAACCACACATTATTAGGAGCCGTAAAGGCACCTATTTGTAGCGGGCGGATTAAAGGGCTCATTTGGCAGTTCTCCATCGGTTTATTTCCGGCTTAGGGGTGGTATTTTTACCGGATAAACACAAACGCAAAATCGTACGCATTTCCACTTGCGTATTTTTAAACTCCAACGAATCTATAAATCCGTCATGCCCCGCACCGCCGGCTAACATATAGTCGGTTACCGCCACTTTATAGGTGGCTTTAGGGGACAAAGGCACGCCGTTTACGGAAACAGCCAAAATCTTTTTCCCCGTTGCGGCATTAGGGTTATAGCGTACTTTCAAACCGGATATTTGCGGAAAATGGTCCTTTTCGTCCAACCCCGCTTCCAAGGCAGAAAGCAGGATGTCGCCTTTCATCGTTAAATAAGTTACATGGTCTGCATACGGATACAGGCGGTATAAATCATATTGGGTGATTTCCCCCGCGGGTAATGCTTCGCGCAAAGAATCGGAATTAAGAATGGCCACGTCAGTTTTGGCCCATTTACGCAAGCAATCCGCGGCAAAATTGCCCAAAGCAGATTCCGCATTTAAATCCCCTTGCAAAGCTTGGTCCATTTTTCCTACAAAACGATTCATCTGCCCGCGGGTACTACGGCGCAAATTAGCGGTTAAATCCGCCACGTGGGCATCTTCGCCGAAATCGCGGCGGTACAAAACAACATCTTCAAATTCCGCTTTGGAAAGCTCTTTATTTTTGTTAAAAAACAAACGCATTTGACCGACGCTGTCCAACTTAGAACCGGGATAAACAATCCACGTTTTCCCCACGCGTATGCTTTCGGCTTCTTGGCGGCCCAAATTGGCACTTACAATAATATCAATACCCGGCACTTCTTCGGCTAAGCGGCTATCTGTAATGGCTTCTTTGTCATCAGGGGTACCTAATGCACTGATAAGCACCACTACTTGGGCCCCTTTTTCGCGCAACAGCTGGACCGCTTTTTGGGCAGATTCTATTTCATCATGGATTTTCAGACCGCCCAAACGTTGTTTGCCTTTCATGCCATGGCGGCTTACCAAGCCAAAAACACCTACTTTTATACCGGCGGTTTCTTCCAACAGCCAGGCACGCATTCCGGCGGGCAATTTTCCGTTGGAAAGCGTAACATTTGCCAACACAAACGGAGCGGGAGAATCTTTGACAATATGGCTCAAAGCCCCCCAGCCGTAGAGCAAGTCTTTTTCGGTAAACAAGCGCGCGGAATAAGGCAAAGAAGATGCCGTTTCATTAAAATATTCCCCTTTGGTCAGTGTTCCTTCCGGGGTTTGGGCGTACCAATTGCCCCCTTCCAATAAAATGAAAGGCAACGTTTGTTTGTCTAAAAAGGATTTCAAAACAGAAAGACCGCCTGTTACTTCATTGCCGTAGCGCGGCTCCGGACGGGGCCAAAAAACGCCTTCTATATCCGAAGTGAAAAACAAGTTCAGCGTCGGCTGTTGGGCAGGAGCACACCCCCACACCCAACCTAACAGCAAAGCAAGTAAACAAGCGGTCTTTTTCATTACTTAAATTCTACGATGCGCCCGGTCGGCAAGGGTTTAACCGGGGAATATTGTTTGATGCCGTTTTCCAAAATAGTACGGACATTGCCTTTGCCTACGGCTTGTTTTTTTGCATCATCAATGCGCTTAAACGGCCAGCCTTCGCTACCGCCGAAAGCAATATACTCATTGGTAGCCAAAGTATAGATTTTTTTATTTTCTACCGGCTTGCCGTCCACCAAAATTTGCAAATCTTTTACTTTGCCGTTTTTATTGCGGTAAGTAACACTCATACCGGAATAAGTAAACAAACTGCGCGGCAAAAGAGACTTTTGACTAAAAATTTCAAAAACTTTCCGTCCACTTCCATCTTAACGATGGTGTTTTCAAAGGGGTGCATATCCACCGTTTCGCGTTTGGTAACGGGGCCTTGCTCCATATCCACGCGGGTACCGCCGTTATTATGCACAAAAATCTGCGTACCGGCATAGGCGCGGCCTAAGTCCGCAATCCAATTGTTAAGCGGGCCGTCTTTGTGTTCTTTAACGGAAGAATTGCGGCTGATTTTTTCGGCCGCTTCCCCAAAGACTTCGTCCATGCCCGGCTCTTTGATAGATTCGGCATAGGCCGCCATTTCTTCATCTTGGCCTACTTTTTCCACGTCCAAAGCAATCAGCTCAGATTTAGCGGAAACAAATTTGCCTGTTTTATCATCGGTTTCAATGGTTACCTTGCTGACATTTTTCAAGTAACAGCCGCTTTCCACAAATAAAACTTTATTTACATATTCGTTTTGGAAAATTTTATGCGCATGACCGCCCAACACGATATGCACCCGCCCGCTGTATTTGCGGCCGATGTCCCCCACGTAAGCCATCACGCCGTGTTTATCGTCTTGCAAAGAATCATGCACCAACACCACCACTACGTCTGCTTTTTGGGATTCCACTTCTTTTAAATTTCTTTCCAATGCCGCTAAAGGTTTGGTAATTTTATAAAGTTTGCCTTTATTGGTCGGGTGTTGGTTGGCAATACCGATCACCGCTATTTTAATATCGTCCACTTCATAGATTTGGTAGGGTTTTACATTAACAGGGTGTTTGCCGCTTTGTTTTTCAAATAAGTTAGCCGCCAAAAACGGAAATTCTGCTTTTTTAAGAATAGGTTCCACACCGGGGTCTTTGAAGTCAAATTCATGATTGCCGATGGTGGCGCCGTCATAACCCAGCTTATTCATCAAATCCACACTTTTTAAACCTTTGGAGCGTTTGGCTTCTGCCGTTCCGTTGGAAAAGTCACCCGAGTCCAACAACAAATAATCTTCGTCTTCTTCGTCCAATACTTCCGCCAAGGCCGCCACGCCGCCTTGTCCGCCTTTGGGATAATAAAAACCATGTATATCGCTTGTATGATACAGGACCGCAGTTTTGGCAAACAAACCTACGGCTACAAAAGGCAACAACAGCAGTAAAAGAAATTTCTTCATATTTTCTCCTGGGTTTTGGGGTTGTTTCGGTGCAAATTGCGTCTATTTTATCCTAACAAAAACCAAACACCCGCTTCAAGAGCGGGTGTTTTAAGAAAAACAGCATTTACTTCATTCGGGAAAACGGCGATATTTTGCGTAAGTTTTCTATAATGCCCGGCATGACTTCCAATACTTTATCCACGTCCTCACCGGTGGTTTGTTCAGACAGCGAAAAGCGCACCGAACCATGGGCAAACTTAAAATCCACCCCCATCGCGCGCAAAACGTGAGAAGGCTCCAAAGAGCCAGACGTACAGGCCGAGCCGGAAGAAGCACAAATGCCATACTCGTTTAGGTGCATTAAAATCGCTTCCCCTTCCACATACCCAAAGCTGATATTGGCAGTATTGGGTACGCGGTTGTCCGGGTCTCCGTTTAATTTAGCATCGGCAATAGAAGACAACAGCCCCGCTTGCAGTCGGTCCCGCAACGCAGCTATACGGGCCAAAGACCCGTCTGACACTCTTTTTTGTGCCAATTCAGCCGCTACGCCCAAACCCACGATATAAGGGATATTTTCCGTACCGCCGCGGCGGCCTTTTTCCTGATGGCCCCCCATCATAAATTCTGTAAAGCGGGTACCGCGTTTGACGTACAAGGCCCCCACCCCTTTGGGTGCGTGGAATTTATGACCGGACAAAGAAAGCATATCTATTTTTGTTTCCTGCACATTCACAGGCATTTTACCGATGACTTGCACCGCATCGGTATGAAATAAAGCGCCGTGTTCTTTGGCCAAAGCGGCAATTTCGGCAATCGGAAAAATGGTGCCTGTTTCACTATTGGCCCACATCACAGATACCAAAGCGGTGTTGGCGTCCAAAGCGGCTTTGTATTGGTCCATATCAAAGCGGCCGTTTGCGTCCACGCCGATATAATCTACTTTATAGCCTTGGCTTTCCAAAAATTTATAAGGGTGTAGTACGGCGGGGTGCTCTACTTTGGAAGTAATGATATGTTTTTTCTGCGCATAGGCACGTACGGCAGAAAATATAGCCGTATTGTCGCTTTCGGTGGCACAAGAAGTGAAAATGATTTCGTCCGGATACGCCGCCCCGATTAAAGCAGCCACTTGCGCACGCGCACGCTCCATAGCGTGATGCGCCTCTGCCGCCATCGGATACATGCTGGAAGCATTGCCGTATTTTTGCGTAAAATAAGGCAACATAGCTTCCGTTACGGCGGGGGCTACTTGGGTGGTGGCATTGTTATCCAGATAAATCGTTTTCACACAAACTCCTTAAGCTCTTTCTACACTGATGGAATCGTCTAACTTTTCTTTTAAAGTTTTTTCAATAAAACCCTTCAAGGTGGCATCAGCCGCCAAGCAACCGCTGCACATACCCAACAAACGCACTTTTACCACAGCACCGCTTACGTCTATTAACTCTACGTTTCCGCCGTCCATATTCAGCTGGGGGCGGACGTCTTCTTCCAACACTTTTTCAATGCGTTTGATTTTTTCCACAATGGTCAAACTTTCAAAGGGTTTCTCTTCGGTGTCGGCTGGTTGGGGCACTGCACAGGAATTGACCTTATCTAAAATCTTTTGAATTTCCCCTTTGCAACGTCCGCACGCACCGCCGGCTTTGGTAAAGTAGGTCACATCTTCCACAGATGTTAAATGATTGGTGCGAATGGCTTTAATAATCGCTTCTTCAGACACATTAAAACAATGACAGACAATGTTTTCCGACTCTTGCTCAAACACCACAGGTTTGCCGCCTTGGCGATAACTTTCAATAGCCGCTTCCAAAGCTTCCATACCCATAACGGAGCAGTGCATTTTTTCAGCCGGCAGAGAGCCTAGCTCATCGGCAATATCCTGGTTGGTAATTTTTGCCGCTTCACTCAGCGTTTTTCCTTTAATCATTTCCGTTAATACGGAAGAAGACGCAATCGCGCTGGCACAACCGAAAGTTTCAAATTTAGCATCTTCAATTACTTCGGTTTCTTTATTGATTTTCAACGTCAATTTCAAAGCATCGCCGCAAACCAAACTGCCCACTTGGCCGGTGGCATCGGCATTTTCAATAGCCCCCACATTGCGCGGGTGGCGGAAATGTTCCATTACTTTATCGGTATAATCCCACATAAAAACTCCTTATCTGTCTCTGGATATATTATACAATTTATATACTGCACAAACAGCCCTAAAAGAGGGTTATTTGTTATAATGAGTTGTTCAGAAAACAAAGGAGTTTCTATGAAAAAAGGTTTTACCCTGATTGAATTATTAGTCGTTGTGTTAATCATTGGTATTTTATCTGCCGTTGCATTGCCCCAATACCAAAAAGCCGTAGCCAAAAGCCGTGCCACCGAAGCGCTTGCGATTTTAAAAGCGCTTACAGACGCACAGGAAATTTATTATATGGCAAACGGCGCTTACGCAGAAGATTTGGAAGCGTTAGATATTCAAGTTCGTCCCGAAGGAAATTATTTTTCCTACGCTTGCAAAGAAGGGCGCACCTGTCAGGCTTCTCCCAAACAGGCCGGTTACCCTGTTTTTGAGTTTCACTTACAAAACATCGGCACCGGCCAAGACGTCCGCAGCGGTAAACATTGGTGTATGGTACAACGCCTGGTCAATAATGGCGCAAGTGAAAGCGAAATCCAAAAAGCCCGTGATTTATGCAAGTCCTTCGGACCGCTGGACCCGGAAATGACAGAAGGCTATCATTATTTACTTTCCTATTAACAGCCGTTTATGCGGGAAGTTTTCTCTTTTTGCTAAAATAATTTTAATATGCCTTTTCATAAAATTGTTTTAGTATGCAACCCTTCTCAACCGCTGGCCGCGCAATTGGCCGGTGACTTGGCGCGTTTCTTGCACCCAAAAGGGGTGCAAAGCGAAATTTTAAACGATTACCGCCTTTTGCCACAAATTCCGCAAGCCGATTTATGCATCAGCTTGGGCGGCGACGGCACGGCCTTGCGTTGCGCCCGTCAGACGGCCCCTTTGGGCTTGCCGCTACTAGCCATCAATTGTGGCAGTTTGGGTTTCTTGTCAGCCTGTGAAGCGCAAGAAGCGCAACACTATTTAGCACAAATTTTAGACGGCAATTACAGCACCACCCACCGCGCACTTTTGCAAGGCACTATCCGGCGGCAAAATGCCGACAAAATAGAAAATTTATTGGCTTTTAACGATTGTGTCATTAAAACCACTTCTCCGTTGGCTTTTACTTTGCGGGCCGATTGGAACGGCAAAGAACTGAAACATTTTTACGGAGACGGCGTCATCATATCCACCCCGGCGGGCTCTACCGCGTATTCTTTAGCGGCCGGCGGGCCGATTCTCGCGCCGGATTTAGATGCGTGGGTCATTACTCCCATTTGCCCGCACAGCCTGACCGAAAGACCTTTGGTTTTACGCGCAGACGGCGTGTTGAATTTTGAACCGGTATTTAAAAATCACCAAGATAATGCCGTTGTCAGTTTTGACGGACAACACAGCTACTCTTTGCAACCCGGCGATAAAGTTTGCCTGCAACGTTGCCCGCACCAAGCCCGGCTTATCAGCGCGGGAACTTATGATTTTTTTGGCAGACTCCGTCAAAAATTAGAATGGGGGAACCGCAATGCTTAAATCTCTTTGTGTGAAAAACTTTGCCGTCATCTCATCGGTAGAATTTTCCCCGAAACCCGGGTTAAACGTCTTCACCGGAGAAACGGGAGCCGGCAAATCCGTTGCCATTTCCGCGCTAAGCTTTGCCTTAGGCAGCAGAGGTTCTGTTTCTTTAATCAAAGACGGAGCGGATAAATTAGAAGTGCAAGCCGTTTTTGACACGTCTTCTTTGCCCCGGGAAATCTGCCAAAAATACAATTTACAAGGCACGTTTTGTTTAACCCGCACCTTGGACCGCAAAGGAAAAGGAAAAGCTTTTATTAACAAAATGCCGGTACCGGTAACAGCTTTGGCGGAAATAGGTAAAGAGTTGGTAGATTTCCACGGACAGCACGAGCACCAAAGTTTACTGCACGCCGACGTGCAACTTAATTTATTGGACCATTATGCCCGATTGCAAACCTTGAAAAGCCAAGTTTTTTCCGCTTGGAAAAAATGGCAAGAAGCCTCAGCCCAACTGCAAGCGGCCCAAATGAGCGAACAGGAAAAACAACGGCAATTGGATCTCTGTGCTTTTCAGTTAAAAGAAATTGAGTCCGTCCACCCCAAACCGGGAGAAGATTTAGAGCTAGACCAAAAACTCCCCCAAATCAAACACGCGGGGAAATTATTGGAATTAGCCGCCCAAGCCTATCAATTTTTATACGAAGATGAAAACTCTGCCACCGCCCTTTTGGGCCGCGCATCGCGCCAAGTGGCAGATATGGCACAAATGGACGAAAGTTTGGAGCGTGTAGCCGATGCGTTGGCCCAAGCCGAAAGTTTGATATCCGATGCTTGCGCCGAAATCAGCGATTACCGCGACGGCCTGGATGCAGACCCGCAAACCATAGATGAAATATTAACGCGGCACGAAAAATTAAAACGCTTAAAGCTTAAATACGGCCCCGAACTAGAAGACGTGCTGAAAACAGCGGCAGAAATGAAAGCGCAAATAGAAAGATTGCAAAACGCTCATTTATTGGAAGAAGAATTACAAAAAACCGCACAAAAATACCGCCAACAGCTAGACAGCTTGTGTGACGAAATACACGAAAAACGCTGTGGGGCGGCGCAAAAACTTTCTGCCCTTTTGCAAAAAGAAATATCCCCCTTGGGCTTTGACGGACTTTGCTTTGAAATTGCCGTAGAAATGGACCCGCAAACCCCCGGGCCGACAGGTGCGGATCAGGTAGAATTTTTATTCTCGCCCAACCCGGGCCAAACACCCAGACCGCTGCGCCAAACAGCTTCCGGCGGGGAGCTATCCCGCGTGATGCTCGGCTTAAAAACCATTTTGGCGGGTGAAATAGGCACTATGATTTTTGATGAAGTAGATACCGGCATCGGCGGAAGAACGGCCACATTGGTCGGACAAAAATTACGCCAAGTGGCGCAAGGGCGGCAAGTTTTATGCGTTACGCATTTGGCATCGGTCGCGGCGGGAGCCGATGCGCATTTTTTCATAGAAAAAACGACGGACGGCAAAACAACGCAAGTAGGGCTAAAAGAATTAAGCCCGAAAGAGATACCGCAAGAAATAGCCCGTATGCTGGGTGCTTTGTCCGATACGGACGCAGTGGCACTCTCTCATGCGCAACAGATGATAGATGCCGCGCACGGAAAATAATAATTTATTGACCCTTTCTTTTGGGTTTTCTTTTGATACAATATAAAGTGAAAGCGGCAGTGGGGGTGTTTCCCTGCCGGATTTTAAATAAAGGAGAAATAACCATGGCTTGTAAAAATAAATGGTGGCCGCACAATTGGTTCTGCCTCAAATGCCTGTATTGGGTATTTGTTGTATTGTTCTATCTTACCTTCGCTTATGCAATTTATATTGCTTATGCGATGACCGCTACCCCGATGTTGACGGGCCGCGTCTATGTGGAAACGTTGTTTAGTTTCTTGCTCAGCGCCGGTAGCTTGATGTTGGGTTTTATTACCATTGCCAAATTGATTCAAGCGGTGGCTAAAATCAAAAAAGCGGTAGCGCCCTGCTGCTGTGAAATGAAAGAAGAAGCCGTCGTAGTCGTATCCACTCAAGAAGAACAAAACAAATAATCTGTTAAAAGGCGGCATACACCATGCCGCCTTTTTTTGACTTTGACGGAGTATTGCATGAAAAAAAGCGCAGCCCTTTTTTTATCCCTTTTCCTTTTTACGTTTTCTTTTGCCGAAACGATTAAACTCAAAGATGGTACCTTTATCAACGGATCTATCGTATCCCAAACGGAATATACTTTAAATTTAAATACTTCCTATGGTCCGGTGGTGCTCAACCAACGCGAAGTGGAAGCCATCATGCCGGACAAGCACCGCATCTTCTTAAAAGGCGGCACGCAAATTGTCGGGGTAATTATAGACTTAGACGAATTTAACATGAAGTTACAAACCGATAACGGCGTCGTCAATATTGATATGCCCCAAATCGTATCGGTGGAAGTCTATGACTATGAACAAGGCGATACGGCCCAACAAACCATTGCCCAAAAGCAAGCCCAACACCAAGCCGCCCAACAGGCCATGGCCGAAAGACAAGCGGCTTTGGCTACCGGTTCTGCTCAAGGGGCAGGAGCCGAGACGGAAAAAGTACCTGCCGCCGGGGGACTTACGTTTGATTCCGACATTGAAAAAGTTTTTGATGTGAAAAAAGCCGAAGTAGTCAACGGACAAGTACAAACTATTCAAGAAGTATCCGCCGCCGAAATACGCGCCCAACGCGCCAATGCTTTAACCGATGAAGAAGCTTTTTTAAAGGGCACACAAAAAGAAGCAAAAATTGAGCAAACCGCCGAAGCGGCCCGAAGCGGAAAATTGGAAAAAATGAAAAAGGCCGAAGCCAAAAAAGCCAAACGCCCCAAAGATGCCAACAGCAACAAATATTTTGCCATCACCATCGGCGCCCAAACCGGCGAACTGGAATTGGATAACTCTTCTAAAGAAGGCTTTGCCGGTACCGATACCTACGAAGTGGGCGGAACAGGGGTGCGTGCGGAAGCAACGTTTTTATGGCGTTTGAAAAGCAGTAATTTATGGATGGGTCCTTCTTTGGCGATTGCCAACATTCCCAATGCTTCTTTTAAAGATTTAGACCCGGCTATTGAAGCGGCCAATGACCAAGCACAAAGTACAGGAGACCCTTTACCCTATCCCCCCGGCGATGACTTGGACGTCAGCACCAGCGGGCAAATGATAGATCTCATGGCAAAGGCCAATTACTATTTTAACCCCGACGATTTATTTTCTTTTTATCTCACCGGGGCAGCGGGATACAGAATGCTTTCTCTGAATTACCGCGGAGTTATTGAATCTACTTCCGTGGACTCAAACGGATTTGTAGGTGCGGTGGGGGTCGGGGTAGAAACCTATGTAGATGATATGATGTTAGGCTTGGAAGTACAAGAATTTTTCAGCCCGTATTCTTCCGAATTTAAAGATTCTTCTGCCGCCAATTTAGTAGTTTCAGCCAAAATCAATTGGAAATTTTAATGAACATCTTGCTTTTGCCCAATAGTTTAAAAGGTTCTTTAAATGCGCGCCAAACGGCGCGCATTTTAGAAAATGCGTTGGGGAAAAAGCACACACTTAAAACATTTCTTTTATCTGACGGCGGAGACGGATTTATAGATTTCTTCGCTTCGTTATACCCGCAAGCGCAAAAAGTGCGGGTACGCGCACAAAATGCTTTCGGCAAAAAAACCTATACCCATTATTTGTGGCTAGCCACAACCAAGACGGCGGTTTTGGAAACAGCACGCATCTGTGGCTTAGGCAGTGCAAAAAAACAAGAGCTAGACCCTTTAGGGGCTACGTCTTTCGGGGTAGGGGAAGTGATGCTGCATGCCTTAAAAAAGGGAGCTAAAAAGATTTTCATCGGCCTGGGCGGAGTGGCATGCAACGACGGCGGCGCGGGAATTGCGCAAGCCTTGGGCATACAACTTTTAGATAAAAAAAATCAGCCCTTACCCAAAGGAGCCGAGCCTTTGCTACGCTTAAACCGCATTGATTTTTCTTCTCTGAATAAATCCCTTAAATCCGTCCGAATTTACGCGGTGGCTGATGTTACCAATCCGCTTTTAGGGCCGCAAGGTTCCGCGCGGGTTTTCGGCCCGCAAAAAGGTGCTACCCCGGCCCAAGTACGCACCTTGGAAAAGGCATTATCCGTTTATGCCAAGCATATCCAAAAAGCCACGCAAAAAGACATTTCCCGCGTGCCCTCCACCGCCGCGGCGGGAGCTTTGTGTGCCGGGCTTTACGGCTTGTTGCAAGCGGAAATTATTTTAGGGTCGGATTTTTTAAAAAAACATTTGCCTTTGCAAAAATGGACCCGTTGGGCCGATTTACTGATTACTACCGAAGGGAAATTGGACTGCCAAACCTTGTACGGCAAAGCCCCTTTAGCCGCGTTGCAAGCAGCGGCAAAACAGCATAAAAAAGCTTTGTTTATTTGCGGAACTTGTGAAGAAAAAGCCCTGAAAAATTTACCCAAAGGCTTGGATTTGTCCGTTCTTTGTCTAACTGATTTTGCCACTTGCGCTGAAGAAAGCATCAAGCACGCGGCGCACTTTTTACGTTTAGCCGCCAAAAGTATTTAATCCAAAAAATCTAAAATATCCGCCGCTTGATTTGCCACAAACGCAGGCTGATATTTTTGCAATTCTTCCAAAGCGTGGAAACCCCATGTAACCGCACAAGCATCTACCCGGCTATTGATAGCGGTTTGCATATCCACATCGCTATCCCCTACATACAAGGTGTCTTCGGCAGAGATTTGTGTATGTTGTAAAATTTCTTTTACCAATAACGGGTCCGGCTTGACGGGTAAACCTTCCCGCTGGCCTAATACTTTGGCAAATTTTATTTCCGGGAAATAATGACGCACCAATTTTTCGGTAGCGCTTTGGTATTTGTTGGAAGCGACCGCCAACACAATTTTCTGCTCTTGCAAGCGGGCCAATAGATTTGAGATACCCGGATAAGGAGCCGTCAAATCCGCATTATGTTTGTCATAATACGGAACGAACAGGGCTTTCATTTTTTGCACATTTTCAGCGGTGCGGTGCTTTTCGGGCAAGGCGCGCTCAAAGAGTTTAGCGATGCCACTGCCAACAAACTGATAATACGCTTTTTCTTTATGCGTGGCAAAGCCTAATTGTTGCAACGCGTAGTTGGTGGATTGGGCTAAATCCGCAATGGTGTTTAAAAGAGTGCCGTCCAAATCAAATATCACTAATTTTTTCATTTCTTTTTTTCCTGTAAAATTTGTTTAAAGGCCGTAGCAAGCGCGGCGATAACATCACTTGCCAATACGCAACGATCCGTCAACTTTTCTGCCGCTATATCTGCACACAATCCATGTAAATATGCCCCGCAAGCGGCGGCCTTGAAAGCACTTTTTCCGTCAAATCCTTCCGCTATGCCTATCTGCGCCCATAGCCCCGCCATCAGCCCCGCTAACACATCGCCTGTTCCGGCTTTGGATAAAGCTGGGCCGCCGGTAGGATTGATGTAAAATTTTTCTCCGTTGCTAATCACGCTATTTGAGCCTTTCAACAGCGCCACCCCGCCGCTTAATTGGGCCAGCTCTTGGGCATATTCTCTGCGGATTTGCGAATCAGAAGAAATAGGTTTAAGCAGTAATCTTTTCATCTCGCCGGGGTGCGGCGTAAGAATCAGCGGGAAACGGCCTTTCAACCAAGTGTGCCATTTTTTATCTGCGGCTAATTGATTAAGGGCATCGGCATCTAAAACACAAGGAATTTTATTTTTCTTTAAAAAAGCCGTTACGCAAGCCGTTTTGCCAAGGCCCGGGCCCATTAACAAAACATTCGGTTTATACTCTTGCGCAACTGCTTTTAATTTAGCCGCCGCCGTTAAAGAAAGCACGCCGTTTTTTTCCGGCAGAGCAAACGTTATCATTTCGGGCAGAGCCGCCGCGGCGACACATTGGCGGCTGCTTGGCAAGGCCAACGCCACCATTCCCGCCCCGCTCATCAAAGCCGCCCGCGCACACAGCACAGCCGCCCCGCTCATATTGGCAGAGCCGGCCACAATAAGCACACGCCCGAAGGTGCCTTTATGGGCATTCTTCGGGCGATGCGGTAAAAAGGATTTTACTTTGGCGCGGCTCAGGCGCATAAGCGTTTACTCCACGGTTACACTTTTAGCCAAATTGCGCGGTTGGTCAATATCGCGTCCCAAGCGTTTGGCCACCCAATACGCAAAAAATTGCAAAGCTACTATGTCCAATACCGGTTGCAAATATTCGCTGGCTTGCGGCACGATGATTTGCTTGTCAGATACCGCTGCCGCTTCCTCTTTTCCGTCCGGGGTCGTCAACGCGATAACAAAAGCTCCGCGCGCACGGCATTCCGCACAGGCCGACAACATTTTATCAAACAAAAGATTTTTAGGCATCAATATCAAAACAGGCGTACCTTTATCTATAATAGAAATCGGGCCGTGCTTAATCTCCCCGGCGGCAAACCCTTCTGCCGACACATAAGAAATTTCTTTTAATTTTAAGGCTCCTTCCAAAGCAATCGGGTAATCCACATTGCGGCCTAAGAAAATAAAACGATCGGATTTATAAATTTTCTTGGTTAAATGGCGCACGTCATATTCAATTTTTAACGTATCCGCTACCGCTTTGGGAACGGCCATCAATTCTTTATAAAGTTTATTGAATACCTTTTGGCTGATATTGCCCGAAGCGTGCCCCAAGAAAATAGCCAAAGCATATAAAGAAATAATCTGGCTGGTAAAAGCCTTGGTGGAAGCCACGCTGATTTCCGGACCGCAATGGGTAAAAAATACGCTGTTACACGCGCGCGTCAAACCAGACCCCAACACATTGCAGATAGCCAACCGCTTAAAACCCAGCTCTTTGGCCTTTTTAACAGCGCCCAATGTGTCAGCCGTTTCGCCGGATTGGCTAACAGCAATACACAACGTATTTTCTGCCGGCGGAATAGTGCGGTATTTAAACTCACTGGCCAAATCTACCGAAGCGGTCACTCCGGCAAAATTTTCCAAATAGTATTTGCCGATCATAGCCGCATGGTATGCAGTACCGCACGCCACCAAATAAACATTTTTAATGTTTCGCAAATCAGTGGTTTTTAACCCTAAAATACGTCCGAAATCTTCCCGCGCGGTACGCAAGGTGTCTTCTAAGCCTTGGGGTTGCTCATAGATTTCTTTGAGCATAAAATGTTTATAGCCGCCTTTTTCGGCGGTTTTTTCGTCCCAAGAAATTTTGGTAGTTTTTACCTTAGTTTCCTGTCCGTCCATACCATAAAGTTTTACTCCGTCGGGAGTTAAAACAGCCGTTTGGCCGTCTTCTAAAAATAAAACTTTAGAAGTATATTTTAAAAAGGCAGGCACATCGGAAGCTAAAAAGTTTTCATTTTTTCCTAAACCGACCACCAAAGGACTTTGGTTTTTCACCCCGATAATTTGACGCGGCGTTTTGGCCCACATCACCCCATAGGCAAAGGCTCCGTGCAACTCAGCACTGGTTTTCATAACGGCGCGGAAAAGGCGCTGTTCATGACTGCCGCTGCGGGTATGTTTTAAGTTTTCTTCTATCAAATGGGCAATGACTTCCGTATCGGTTTCGCTTTGAAATTTGTGCCCCAAGGTTTGTAATTTTTCTTTTAAAGTCAGGTAGTTTTCTATAATGCCGTTATGCACTACCACAATTTCACCGCTGCAATCAGTGTGCGGGTGGGAATTTTCTTCACTCGGTTTTCCGTGCGTCGCCCAACGGGTGTGGCCGATGCCGCAAGTGCCTTGCGGTTTATCTTGTGCGACGGCTTTTTCAAGCTCTGCCACTTTCCCTACGGCACGAACACGCACGATTTGGCCGTCTTGCACCACGGCAATACCGGCAGAATCATAACCGCGGTATTCCAGCTTTTTTAGTCCGTCAATTAAAGCCGGAGTGCATTTTTTCGTCCCTACATAGCCGATAATTCCGCACATAAGTTTACTCTCCTAAAGCAGCTCTTTCATGGCACAAACAGCATTGGGCAACCCCGCCAATACAGCGCGGGAAATAATAGAAAAACCAATATTCATACAGCTTATACCGCACAAATCCGCCACCGGCAGAACATTTTCATAATCCAATCCATGCCCCGCGTGCACTTCCAACCCCAATTCTTTAGCCAACAAAGAAGCCAACGCCAACTCACTTAAAAGTTTGGCTTGTTCTTTTTTGTTTTTGGCTTCGCTGTAATCACGGGTGCAAAGCTCCACGATGTCAGCCCCGCACTTAGCCGCGGCACGTATGGAGTCAGCTGTCGGGTCCACAAACAAACTGACCAAAATGCCTTTATCCTGTAAAGCTTGTGTCATTTGGCGAATGCGGTCAAAATTTTTAGGGGTAAATTTAAGCCCGCCGGTCGTGGTGATTTCTCCCGGCAACTCCGGCACGATACAAACAGAGCCGGGTTTATGTTTTAAAACCATTTTTTGCATTTCCAGGGAAGAGTTACATTCCAAATGGATTTGCTTGCGGTAAGCTTTGCATAAACGAGCCAAATCTTTTTCATTCATGTGGCGTTCATCACCGCGGACGTGAATGACAATATAATCAGCCCCTACACACAAACAAAGTTCCGCCGCCACCAACGGATCCGGATAAGAAGCTCTGCGTGCTTGACGCAGGGTAGCCACATGGTCAATATTAACACCTAGTTTTAATGCCATTATTTTCCCTCCGTTTTGCTGCGGTAAAGAGTTTCGGCTTCTTCGGCGGTTTGTTTTACCAAAGATTCATCTTCCCCTTCTACTAAAATGCGTAATTTCGGCTCAGTGCCGCTGTAACGCACAAAAATACGTCCTTTTCCGCCTAAGCGGTTTTCCAAAAATTGTATACCTTCCAAAAAGCCGGGTAAACTTTCCAAGGCGGGCTTTTGCTCAACGGCAATAGCGCGCAACTCACAGGGATATTTTTTCCACCGCAAGGCAAACTCACTCATGGAAAGACCGGATTTTTTGGCTAATTGCAAAAATTGCAAAGCCGATAAAATTCCGTCGCCGGTATTGGAATAATACGGGAAAATAATATGGCCGGAAGTTTCCCCCCCAATAGCCAAGCCGTCCTTCTCCAAAGCTTGTGCCACATATTTATCCCCCACCGGAGTAAGGGCCATTTCTACGCCGTTTTCTTTCAAATAATTAATACAGCCCAAATTGGCCATAATGGTCATAACGGCTTTGTTTTGTGGCAATTTCCCTTCTTGCTTTAGCGCCAAAGCAGAAGCGGCAATAATATATTCTCCGTCCAACGGACGTCCTTCTTCATCGGAAGCTATTACGCGGTCGGCATCGCCGTCAAAACTAAAGCCGGCATAGGCGTTTTCTTGTTTGACCAAAGCGCGCATTTTGGAAGTATGCAAAGCACCCACGCCTTCATTAATCAATGCGCCGTCATTTTTATCTGCCAACACGACTACTTTCATACCCAAAGATTTAAATACTTCCGGGGCAATTTTATAAGCAGCGCCGTTGGCACAATCCAATACTACTTTGGTATCTTTAAAAACTCGCGGGTCAATGGTCGCTTTTAAGAAATTCTTATACCCTTCCACCAATTCCGGCGCGGGGCGGTAAGTCCCCACCGCGGCGGGTACTTCGGTTAATTTTTCAATAGCGGCTTCAATGCTGTCTTCCATTTCTTCGGGCAGTTTGGTGCCGCGGTGGGAGAAAAATTTAATGCCGTTAAACTCCGGCGGGTTATGGCTGGCAGAAATAACGATGCCACATAAAGAGCCGGTTTGTTTGACCGCAGTAGCCACTGCCGGAGTAGGGGCAATCCCCATATCCAACACGTCTGCCCCGGCGGCACGAATACCGGCCGATAAATTTTCTAAAATAGACGGGCCGGACAAGCGCGTATCACGCGCGATGATGACCTGATTTTTCAAATGCTGCTCTTGCGCCACGACGGCTAATTCTTTCAAGGCGCAATAGCCCAATTTAACAATAAAATCTTCCGTCAACGGAAATTGCCCTGCCACGGCACGAACGCCGTCTGTACCAAAATACTTACCCATACTTTCCTCTTTTCAGCTTACAATAGAAAATAGGCCCGCGCACCGGGCGCGGGCACAGCTTAAAACAATTGGGGTTGTTCGGGAGCCTTGTTTTCTTCGTTTTTATCTTCTTTTTTCGGCTCTGTTTTTTCTTGCGAAGCGGTTTCTTCTTTATCAGGAGTTTGCACCGGTTCTTCTTCTTTTTTAGCCGGAGCAAAACCTAAAATTTCGTCTATTTCGGCCGCTTCCACTACTTCTTTTTCCAACAACCGCTCCACCAACGTATCAAATTGAGCGCGGTGGGAAGTAATAATTTCTTTTGCACGGGCATAAGCCCCTTGTAAAGTATCGGAAATTTCCGCATCTATCCGGCGGGCCAAATCTTCGGAATATTGGCGATGGCGGGAGAAATCTCTTCCTAAGAAGACTTCCCCTTCTTCCCCGCTCGGCAAAGCAATCGGGCCGATTTTGTCGCTCATGCCCAACTCCGTAATCATCTTACGAGCATAGGCGGTGGCTTTGTTTAAATCGTCGCTGGCGCCGGAAGTAATTTCCCCAAAAGAAATTTCTTCCGCTACACGTCCGGCTAAAAAGATGCAAATGCGGTCCAAAATTTCGGATTTGCTGGTTAAGAACTTATCTTCCAACGGCAATTGCAAAGTATAGCCCAACGCCTGTCCGCGCGGGATAATGGTTACTTTATGCACCGGGTCCGAATGATCGGTCAAGCGGGCCACCAAAGTATGCCCCACTTCATGCGCGGCAATAATCTTTTTTTCTTTTTCGGAAATGATACGGCTCTTTTTCTGCGGTCCGGCAATGACCCGTTCCACAGCTTCGTCCATGTCGGCATTGTCCACGGCATCTTTATCGGCGCGGGCGGCTAAAATGGCCGCTTCGTTAATAACATTGGCCAAATCTGCCCCCACAAAACCGGGGGTACCTTTGGCAATGGTTTTTAAATCCACTTCCGGAGCCAATTTTACTTTTTTGGCATGCACTTTTAAGATTTCTTCCCGTCCTTTCAAATCCGGCGCGGGGACGGAAACGTGTCTGTCAAAGCGGCCGGGGCGCACCAAGGCAGGGTCCAATACGTCCGGGCGGTTGGTAGAAGCCATTAAAATAATGCCTTGTTTGCTTTCAAAGCCGTCCAACTCAATTAAAAGTTGGTTTAAGGTTTGTTCGCGTTCATCATGACCGCCGCCGATACCGGCAAAACGTCTGCGGCCTACGGCATCTAATTCGTCAATAAAAATGATGGCGGGGGAATTTTTCTTGGCTTGGTCAAACAAATCCCGCACGCGGGCCGCACCGACCCCTACAAACATTTCCACAAATTCAGAAGCAGACGCACTAAAGAAAGCCACTCCGGCTTCTCCGGCTACGGCTTTGGCCAGCAAAGTCTTACCTGTACCGGGAGCGCCGTAAAGCAAAATACCTTTGGGCAATTTACCGCCAAGTTTTTGGAATTTTTTCGGATTTTTCAAAAATTTAATAACGTCTTGCAGTTCTTCTTTGGCTTCTTCCACACCGGCCACGTCTTTAAACGTAATGTTTTGTTTGGAAGGATCTTGCATTTTGGCTTTGCTGCGGGCAAAGTTCATGGCGCTTTTTCCGTCGTTTCTTTGCGGACGGATAAAAACGAACCACCACAAACCGATAAGCACAAAAATCCATAAAACATTAAAGAAAATACTGCTCAACCAACTATTATCCGCTTGCGCCTTAAAAGAAATATCCTTCGCCGTCAGCTCTCTGACCAAGTCGGGGTCTTCCATGCGAATGGTTTTGAAAGTGCTTTCTTTTCCGTCGGCATCTTTTACTTTCCCGCTGATAAGGGTGGGAGCAATCGTCAAATCAGACACTTCCGCCGACGCTACTTTTTGCTTAAAGGCAGAATAATCCAATGTTTTGGCTTGATTACCCGGACGATTGAAGAAAAATACGGCCAGGCCAAAAATAGCCACCCACATCAAAATTTGATGAAAGGACACAATACGGCGCTTATTATTTTTGTTATTCATTATTTCTTAAATACTCCGATATAAGGCAAGTTGCGGTAAAGCTCATTGTAGTCTAAACCATAACCGATAACAAATTCATTTTCAATTTGAAAGCCGATATATTTCGGGTGGACTTCCGCCTTGCGGTTGGCGGGTTTATCCAACAAACAGCAAATTTCTATGCTGGCGGCACCGCGGCTTTGTAAGTTTTTCATCAGATAATCCAACGTTAAACCGGTATCTACGATGTCTTCTACGATAATTACATGGCGGCCTTTAATGCTTTCACGCAAGTCCAACATGGTGCGCACTTCACCGGTGGAGCTGGTGCCGCAATAAGAAGACAAACACATAAAGTCCATATTGCAATCTACGCTTACCGCACGCAATAAATCTGCATAAAACATTATACAACCACGCAAAATACCGACGAACAAAGGCTGTTTGCCTCTGTAATCGGCAGAAATTTCACGGCCTAGTTCATTCACTCTTTCGGCCAATTGATCTTGAGAAAATAAAACACGCTGTAAAACCGGCGTATCAGACATAAAGCCTCCAATAGAATTTATATAAATACAGGATACCTTTTTTTACGCGTTCTGTGAAGATATTATTTCATAAAAAAACGCCCGCTTTTCGCGGGCGTTTTATTGGGTTCTCTTCTTTTTAAATTTTTATCTACCAAATAATTTAGCAATGTCTTTAATAGCTAAAGACACCACACAGGGCCGTCCGTGCGGGCAGTGCATGCCGTCTTTGCATTTCTTCATGCTATCCAGCAAGGCTTCCGCTTCGGCGGCAGAAATAACATCATGCGCTTTAATCGCTTTTTTACAGGCCAACATCGCCACCATCTTTTTCTTCAGGCTGTCGTCTGATTTAGCGGGGTCTCCCACAATTTGCGCCAAAGATTGCACGAAATTTTTCATATCATTTTCTTTAAAGCGCAAGACCGCCGGCAAACTATTAAGCAAAATCGTACGGGCCGAAAAAAGACTAATATCAAACCCGGCTGTTTTCAGCCAAGGGGCCCAACTCATCAAACTTTCGGCATTGCTGGGCGGCAAATCTACATGTATAGGAAAAATCAGCTCTTGCACCGCAATATCTTGTTTTTCAAAAGAATCTAAATATTGCTCGTACAAGACACGCTCTTGCGCCGCGTGCTGGTCTATTAAAATCAAGCCGTCCGGATTTTCAAACACCAAATATGTATTTTGTAATTGCCCCAAATAGCGGTAGGGGCCTTTCCACCAAGCGGGCAAATTTTCTTGGCCCGCGGGCAGCGCATTGCCCGACGGAGCTTTTTCTGCCGGGGCACCGGAGCCATAAGGCACCGGCTCTTCCGTTTCGCGCACCATAAAAGTCGGTTTAGGCGTAAAAACAGAAGGCTTTTGCGCCGGAACAGATAAGGGTAAAGCGGAAGGTTTTTCTTCAAAAAGCGGAGCCGATTCTTTCGGAGCGGGAGTTAGCTCTTTCAGCACAGACAAGGGGGCTTTTACGTCCGTTGTTTGGGCAGAAGCAGAAGACTCTTTTACCGACATAGGCACTGCAGTAGCCGAATAAAAAATCGTTTCGCTGACGGCATTTAACACGGCATTAAACATTGCGCGTTCATCGGCAAAGCGGATATCGCGCTTTTGCGGGTGAATATTCACATCAAAAGAAGCGGGGTCTAATTCTAAATAAATAATAAAAGCCGGGTGGCGGTCTTTAGAGCGGACATTTTGAAACGCTCTGTAAATGGCCTGTTGAATCGTTTTGCTTTCCACCGGACGGCGATTAACAAACACAAACTGCAAATCCCGCGTAGCTACTAATTTTTCCGGTGGAGTAACAAATATTTTAAGACCTAAATTTTCAAAACTTTTGGCTAATAAAGATCCGCCTACTTCCGTACCCAAAATCTCTTTGGCGCGCGTAATAACGGCTTCTTCTACGGGGCCGTCTTGCGCGGGCAGACGATATTTTTCGCGTCCGTTGCTAAATACGCTATACCCCACTTGTAAATTTGCCAAAGCGCTTTCTTCCACCACTTTTAACAGACAGGCATTCTCATAAGCTTCGCTTTTTAAGAATTTTAAGCGGGCGGGTACATTAAAAAATAAATCTTTGATTTCTATGGTAGTGCCCGCAATGGCCGGAGCGGGGCTTTGGGACAGCACCTTTCCGCCGGATACTTCCACCCGGCTACCCACACCGCCCGGCACACAGCTGGTTAAGGTCATATTAGACACAGCCGCCACCGAGTATAACGCTTCCCCGCGAAACCCAAAACTGCGCAAGGTGTTTAAATCGTTAAATGTTTTAATTTTGCTGGTAGCATGGCGCAAAATACTTGTTGCCAAGTCTTCGGCAGTCATACCACAGCCGTTATCGTTAATGCGGATTAATTCCCGCCCCCCGCCTTTGATGTCTATATTAATGCTGGTGGCCCCCGCATCTACGGAGTTTTCCAACAATTCTTTCAATACACCGGCGGGCCGCTCTATTACTTCTCCGGCAGCAATTTGGCTGGCGGTGGCTTCGTCCAATACGTGAATTTTATTCATTTTCTACTCTCTTTTTCCACTCGGCAATCAGTTGCAATGCACCCATCGGGGTCAGTTTATCGGGGTCAGTCATTTTTATTTCTTGTACGATAGGGGCAGAAAACAAATCCTGTACCGGGTCTTTTTCCTTCGCGGAAATACGAGTACCTTTTTTGGCTTCCAAATCTTTCAACACTTTGCGGGCCCGTATGGTAACAGCCGCCGGCAACCCGGCAATTTCTGCCACGTGAATACCATAAGATTGATCCGCCGCACCGGGCAAAATTTGGTACAAAAAGGCCAATTTGCTTTCGCCGTTCACATCTTTATACTCTTTGGCTTCCACATGAAAATTCTTTACGCTGGGATACTTATTTTCCAAATCTATCAATTCAAAATAATGCGTGGCAAACAACACTTTAGCCCCGCCGCGCGGTTTGTATAAATATTCCACAATGGCCCAAGCGATGGAAATGCCGTCAAAGGTAGAAGTACCGCGGCCCACTTCGTCTAACAAAATCAGACTGCGCGACGTCTGCGAAGACAAAATATGCGCCGTTTCATTCATTTCCACCATAAAAGTAGAGTTACCGCGCTGTAAGGCATCATGTGCGCCGATGCGGGTCATAATTTTATCTACTACACCCACTAAAGCTTGCTTGGCGGGCACAAAACTGCCGATTTGCGCCATAATAACAATCAAGGCGGTTTGTTTCAAATATACACTTTTACCGCCCATATTAGGCCCTGTAATCAGCATAAGCTGCGTGTTTAGGCCGTCCACGTCCAAATCATTCGGCACAAAAGAGCCCGCCGGCAGTAAAGACTCCACAATCGGGTGCCGCCCCGCCTGGTAAGAAAGGGCCATGCCGTCATTTACTACCGGGCGCACATAATGATATTTCATAGCCGCTAAAGCCAAAGATAGGAAAACGTCCAATTCCGCGGCGGTTTGGGCAAATTCGCGCATGGCATTCATTTGCAAAGCGGCCGCTTTGCGGATTTCGTCAAACAAAATGCTTTCCAAACGCAAAATGCGGCTGTCGGCATTTAAGATTTTATTTTCCAATTCTTTTAATTCTTCGGTAATAAAACGCTCGGCATTGGTTAAGGTTTGGCGGCGGGTATAGTTATAAGGCACTTTATCTATGTGGGATTTGGTTACTTCCAAATAATACCCATACACAGAGTTAAACCCTGCTTTCATGTTGGCAATACCTGTTTTTTCCCGCTCGCGTTGGCATAACTCTTCCAAGGCTTTTCCGCTGCCGCTTCTTAAATTGCGCAGTTCGTCCAACTCGGCATGATAGCCCGGACGAATAATATTGCCGTCGCCGATGCGCAAAGGCGGCTCTTGCTGGATAGACTCATACAAAAGTTTCGCCAGCTCTTGAGTAGCCGGATAAATACAATCAAAGCGTTCTTTCAACTGCGGAGTAATTTGTGCGCCGTATTTTTCCAACCAACGGCAAAGCGGTTCGCTATGAAGCAAAGATTGGCGCAAGCCGCCCAAATCGCGCGGGGAAGCATTACCCGCCGCTACCCGCGTCATGATACGTTCCACGTCGGAAATATTTTGCAAAATAGCCGCCAACGCCGCTAGGGCTTCTTGGTTTTTGATAAGGCCTTCCACGCTGTCTTGACGGCGGGTAATTTCTTCTACCGATAAAGACGGATGTAAAATCCATTCTTTCAGTTTGCGGCTTCCAAAAGAGGTTTTGGTATGGTCCAATAAATGCCACAGGCTTCCTACGCGGCCCCCTTCCTGGCTTTTGACCAACTCCAATGAATTAACGGCATTTTCATCAATTTGTAAAAATTCGCTTAATTCCCTGTAAAAAGGAACCAATGTATCTTTAACGCCCGGCTCGGTAGAAGATACATAATTTAAAATTTCCAGCGCGCAAGAAAGTGCCAACTGCCGCTCTTGCCAATCCGCAAAAGACGGCCAAGAAGCCGGCAAATCAAAATTTCCGTCAAAAGCGGGGATTTCCGTCAACGGAAGCTGTTGCGGCAAAATGATTTTATTTTGCAAACGTTGCAAGGTGGCGCCGTCGGCTACAATTTCGGCCGGATTTACCGACGCCAAAGCCCCGGCTAAAGCGGTTAAATGTTCATCATCTGTATTTTGTGTGACCCAAAATTGCCCCGTTGAAACTTCTACACAGGCCAAACCCCAACCCTTTTTTTCGCAACGCAAAGCCACCAAAAAGTTGGATTGGTTGGCGTCCAACATATTATCTTCCATGATGGTACCGGGGGTAATGATCCGAATGACTTTCCGTTCAAAAAGTTTGCTTTTGCTGTCCGACGGAGCCCCAACTTGCTCACAAATGCCTATTTTTTTACCGGCTTTGAGCAGACGCGCAATATAGGTGGCCGCGGCATGAAAAGGGATACCGCACATCGGCACGCCGTGGCGCTGGGTAAGGGTCAGGCTTAAAATAGCACTTACTTCACGCGCTTGGTCGTCAAACATTTCATAAAAATCCCCTAACCGGAAAAAAAGAATAATGCCCGGGTTTTGGTTTTTGATGTCGTAATATTGCTTCATCAAAGGGGTATTGTGGGTCGTGTTCTGCATAAGGGTATTTTAGCAATTTTGGGGCTTTTTTTTGCTTTCGCTTTGAATAGAAAAGAGATTTTTCGGTAAAAAAATGACAAATAGCCGATTTTTTTGTTATAATAAATATGTCCAAAGTAAATCTTTGACCCGGCTGCGTAGAAAACGCAGCGTTTTTAATCCCTTTGTTCGGTAGGGTGGCTGAGTGGTCAAAAGCAACGGTCTGTAAAACCGTCGGGCTACGCCCTACATAGGTTCGAATCCTATCCCTACCAAAATTTAAACCCCGCTTAAGCGGGGTTTATTTTTTTGTAAATTCTCTAAAAAAATCCCCCGTTTTAACGGGGGATTTTGCTGAAAAACAAATTTTACAAAGTGGCTTTTAAGAACAGGCCCCCTTTATTGCTGTTGTACTCATTCTCATATGTGTTAGAGTGTCTGCTGCGCAACTGGTACCATGCTCCCGCCGAAAGCCATTTATTCAATTGATACGTCACTTCGGGACGGACGCCGTATAAATCGTCGGATCTTTTAACTCCTTGATTGTTGGCATGTTCGTAATCCATATTTTCATAAGACAGCGTCACCGCCGCTTTTAAGCGGTTAGAAAGCTGATGAGAAAAATACAAAGAAATCAACGTATCGGCAAAATAACGATTGTTCACATAGGTAGATTCTTCAAACTTTCTTATTCCTGACAAACGGATTACATTTCTGCCGGTCGGTCTATATTCTAAAGAAAGGTCATAACCGAATAAATCTTCGTAAGTGCTGTAACCGGAAAGATGATGCGTATAATCGCGCATGGCATAAGTGGCCTTAGCCATACCGGTCACTTTCGGGGCGATTTTTCCTTCTACCCCCAAAGCCAAGGTGCTTCCGTCGGAGTTATGTTCGTCATTGTATTTATAGTTTACATTGCTATACATATATTCCACAAAAGCACTTGTTTTAGAAGAAATATTCCAAAACCCCTGCACCGCGGCATTGATTCTGTTTAAATCCAAGGCCGTTTGCCACGGGTGATCATAGTAATAGTCATAAGAATCATTGGCAGAAAAGCCCAATCCGAAAGTCTTTTCTCTGGAAGTTCTGGCAGAAAGATAAACATTATTATTAAATCTTCTTACCATATCCGTCAATTCGGAGTTAGCCAAATCGGACGTATACACAAAGGTATTACCGATATTTAGCAAATCATTAGCCAAATCCACATTGGCAAACGCGTTCCAAAAGCCGTTTTGGCCATTTTCTTTGGTATAGGCATTATAACCGCCGAAAGCCGTCGCATTAAAAACAAGTCCGCTATTAGGAACCGCTGTTTTATATTTCATACCCACTTGCGTGGAGTTAATGACGGAACTTTCTTCTTGCGTATTGGAAAGATAAATATTGTCATCATATATCAAATCTTCCCAAACAGAAAAAGTCAAATTTTTACCATAGCCCAAAGAAGCCGTTAACAGACAAATTAATAAAATGCTTAGTTTTTTCATTTTGTTTTCTCCTGTATTACGGCTCGGGGTTGCTCAATACGTCTTGGATAGCCTGTTGAGTGGCGGTATTAGTTTCTGAAGAAATAACAAAAGAAGGCACTTGCAAAGGTTCTTCTTCCTGTAACGTAACTTGGAGCGCGTCTTGGGTAGGGGTATTGTTTGGTTGCGCAAAAGAAAATGCCTTTCCTTTTTTAAGAGAAATTTTCTTTCCGTCATCTCTGGTCAAAAAGGCTTTTTTCCCTTCCAACAACGTAATCGTATTTTTTTGCGTATCAATGGAAACTTTCGTTTTCCCTTTGGATTGGAAAGTATAAGCGTTTAATCTTACGTTGGAAAAAGAATCCCCTAGAATGGTTAATTTTTTATCCTTATACTGCTCAATGGTTGCTTTTAAATTTTTAGGAAAAACCAATTTACTTTCACCGAACGAAAGCTGGGTTCTTTGTACTCCGCTGATTTGAAAAGCAGAAGCGCCGGAATGGACGGCGGGATTAGTTTTTTCGGCGGTTTGGGCATTTACACCAATACCACAAACCAAAAGAGCCGTTAGGGCAAGCAATAATTTCTTCATCAAACACTCCTTTTTATAGTATAAGAATATGCTATAAAATTATAGTTTGATGAAAAATAATCATTTTTAGCTATTAAAAAATTAATCTTTTCAATTAGCTATTTAGACGTTTCCTTTTCCAGGGCCGCCCCGATAGCGCGGGCCAATTGGTCTGCACAAGAAGTGCCACGGCCGCCGCAATCATTGCCGGACAAAAGCGCCGCTATTTTAGCGGCATCGGCCCCTTCGGTCAATTTAGAAATAGCCGACAAATTCCCCGGGCAACCGCCAATAAAACAAACCTGATGCAATCTTCCTTGTTCGTCTATTTCAAAACGGATTTCCTGTGAGCATACGCCCATGGTTTGGTATTTGTAAAAAGCCATATTTATCCCTTTACTCAAAGCTCCAGGCATTGCTGCCCAAAGTATTTTCTATATAATCTAGCAATGCGCGGTGTACTTGGATAGATTTCCCGGTACGTATGCGGTGTATTTTGGTAGGGTCTGCTTTAGAAGGCACTTCCAGATATACGCGGGTGGTGCCGACACCGGCATCTAAATGCGCTTTAAGTTTTTGTAAATGAGATTGCGAATAGTTGGACGTTAAACGAATGGTCAATTTGCTAGCCAAAGCAGAAATCATACCCGTTACGCTATACACATCGTCTAAAGAAATTTCTACCCGTGCGCTATCGTCATCTTCGCGCACTTCGCCCTGAAAGCACAAAATAGCATTCGGCGATACCCTGTCTAAAACTTTTTTCCAAGTTTTTGAAAAAGCATTAACCATAATAGAGCCGGAGCAATCTTCTATCACAAATTGAGCCCATTCTTCTTTGGTACGCTTGCTTTGGCGTTTTTTTAGGCGGGTAACAATGCCGATTACTTTTACTTTGTTGGCCGCTTTTTTGTCTTGCGGATTTTGTGGCAGTTCTTCAGCGGGTGGATTTTCTTTTTTGTCAAACAAATCCGCAATAGCCACACAACCCAATTTCGGGAAATATTTTTGATATTGGGCAATGGGGTGACCGCTAAAGTAAATACCCATTACTTCTTTTTCATTGGCTAAAAGCTCTCTGTGCGGTAGGGGCAAAACAGGGGCCGTACTTTTTCTTTTAAAAGCGGTAATGACAGAAAAATCATCTCCGAACAAGCTGACCGCACCGGCTTCTTTTTCTTTGGCAATAGCATGGGCCGTATCAACGGCATCGTCTAAATCAGCCAATAATTCGGCACGTACTTCATGCGGGTCTTTTTGCGGCATTAAACAATCCAATGCCCCGGCTTTGATTAAACTTTCAATTGTTTTCTTATTGGCCTGAAAAAGGTCCACCCGGGCGCATAAATCTTTCAAGGAAGTAAACGGCGCTTTCGCCGCTTCTTGCGCAATAGAAATGCAGCCTTCCGTACCGGCATTTTTGACAGCTTCCAACGCATAGCGGATACATTCTTTGCCGTCTTTTTCTTCTACGGAAAACTCCGGCTGGGACTTATTAATATCCGGCGGCAAAATTTCAAAACCCATTTTTTTGGCATCTTCCAAATAGGTGGCAATTTTATTTTCTTTATCATCAGATCCGATAGCATTATGGCCGATTTCGTTGGTCAGGGCCGCGCACATAAATTCTATGGGATAATTGGCCTTTAAGTAAGCGGTTTGATACGAAACCAAAGCATAGGCGTAGGAGTGGGATTTATTAAACCCGTATCCGGCAAAGGCTTTCATCTGCTCGTACAGGTGCGAAGATACTTTCTCCGGGATTTTATGTATTTTTGCCCCTTCCACAAATTTCTTACCGAAGGCTTCCATGACGTCTAATTTCTTTTTACCCATGGCTTTACGCAACGTATCGGCTTCCCCGGGAGTAAAACCGCCCAACGTTTTGGATATTTGCATGATTTGTTCCTGATAAACCATACAACCATAGGTATCTTTGAGTAAGTCTTCCAAAAGGGGTGTCTCGTAAGTGATGGCTTCTTGGCCGTTTTTACGTCGCACGAACATATCCATCATGCCCGATTCCATCGGCCCCGGGCGGTAGAGAGCCACCAAAGCGGAAATATCACTAAATTGGGTCGGTTGCAGTTTTTTAATCAAGTCCCGCATACCGCCGCTTTCCAATTGGAAAATGCCCAACGTTTGGCAAGCGCATAACAAATCGTATGTTTTCTTATCGTCTAAAGCAATGGTATTAATATCAAAATCGGGGTTATGGCGGGCGCGAATCATCTTCTCGGCATTATCAATAACCGTTAAGGTGCGCAAGCCCAAAAAGTCCATTTTCAGCAACCCTAAGTTAGAACAGGGCTCCCCTTCAAACTGCGTGGTGACGGAGCCGTCTTTGGCGCGGGCTAAAGGAATATAGTCTGCCACCGGGTCACGCGTGATCAGCACGCCTGCGGCGTGAATGCCGGTATGACGTTTGAGCCCTTCAATTTTTTTAGACATTTCAAACAACTGCTTGGATACGGGATTGTTTTGAATTTCCGTTTGCAATTCTTTTACATTGGCCAAAGCATCATCTAAAGTAATTTTAGGGTCATTGGGAATCATCTTGGCTACGCGGTTGGTTTCCGCCACGCTGATACCCATCACGCGGGCCACATCGCGCACTGCCAATTTGGCTTTCATTGTACCGAAAGTAATAATTTGGGAAACTTTATCTTGCCCGTACTTATTGCGCACATAGTCAATCACGCGCTCGCGCCCGGTGTCGGACATGTCAATATCCAAGTCGGGCATGCTGACGCGGTCCGGGTTTAAGAAACGCTCAAACAGCAATTTGCTTTTGATAGGGTCCACGCGGGTAATGTCTAAGCTGTACGCCACAATACTGCCGGCGCCGGAGCCGCGGCCCGGCCCTATGGGAATGCCGTTGGCCCGCGCCCAATTGATAAAATCTTGCACAATTAAAAAATAGCAATCAAACCCCATGGTAATAATGACGTCAAATTCATATTCCAATTGCTTGATGTATTCGGGCGGAACCTGGCCGTTCATCTTTTTTTCCAACCCTTTACGGCACAAATCTTTAAAATAATCGGCTGTGGTGGCAAATTGGGGCGGAATATCAAAATTAGGCAAAATAAAGCCGTGTTTCGGAAACTCCAAATTACATTTCTCGGCAATTTCTAAAGTGGTGGTTAACGCTTCCGGCGTGTGGGAAAACAGCGCATACATTTCTTCGGGAGATTTAAAGTAAAGTTCATGGGTGGTCATCTTCATGCGGTTTTCGTCTTTCAACGTCTTTTGCGTAGAAATACATAAGTTGACGTCATGCGCTTCCCAATCTTCTTTTTTCTCGTAGTGGCAATCGTTGGTGGCTACCACAGGTATCCCCAATTTTTTGCCCACTTCCTTTAAAATAGGTAAGGCTTCCTGTTCTTCGCGGATACCATGGTCCATTAACTCAATATAATAGTTGCCTTTGTCCATGATGTCTTGATATTCTTGAGCCAAAGCACAGGCTTGCTCAAAAGACTTGGTCAACACATCTTGCGCCAAAAAACCTTTCAAACAGCCCGACAGCGCAATCAATCCGTCTGCATATTGGGCCAACAGCTCTTTGTCTATGCGGGGCTTGCCGTAAAATCCGTCCACCCAGGCTTTAGAGTTGAGCTTCATCAAATTCAAATAGCCTTGGTAATTTTTGGCCAACAAGGTTAAGTGTCCGCGGCGTTGAGTTTTATCCCGGTCGGTATGTTTGCCTTCGGTGATATATACTTCACACCCCACAATAGGCTTAAGGCCAGCCCCTTTGGCAGCATCATAAAAATCCAAAGCGCCGTACATATTGCCATGATCGGTCAGCGCCATGGCCTTGATGCCGCTTTCGGCCAAGCCGCGTAAAAAACGTGACGGCTTGTGCTTTTCGGACAAGCGGAGCATTCCGTCTAATAAAGAGTACTCTGAATGGTTATGTAAATGGATAAATTCTTTCATATACAAGGCGCTTTTTTATAAGATAAATGGTATGAAACATTATAGTAAATTAAAAGAAATCAAGCTCTCTTCTCAAACCCTCTATACAGGAGTAGTGGGGTTTAATTGTGACCAGGTAAAATTGGTCAACGGAAAAACCGCTTCGCGCGTGTATTTGGTGCATAAAGGAGCCAGCGCCGTTTTGCCTATTGAAGATGATTGTGTCTATTTAGTGCAGCAGTTTCGCTACCCTATCGGGCGCGTAACGTGGGAATTGCCCGCCGGCAAGCGCGAAGATTACCAAACTTTTTTGACTTGCGCCAAAGCAGAGCTGGAGCAAGAAGCCGGGTTGAAAGCGTCCCGCTGGAAAAAATTGTGTGTTTTTAACCCCAGCAATGCTTTTTCCAACGAAGACTTACACATCTATTTGGCGCAAGGGCTGAAAAAAGTAAGCCAAGATTTAGACGAAGACGAATTTGTGAATGTAAAAAAAATCCCGCTCAAAAAAGCCTATCAGATGATAAAGAGCGGCAAAATACAAGACGCTAAAACACTCATTGCGCTATTAATGTATCGCAATTTTTGCGAAAAAAAATAAAGTTTTACAAAAAAAATTAATTTTGGTTTAATGGGAGTATACCCATTAAACCAAAAAAGGATAGAATATGAAAAAAATATATAACTCAAACCACAAAGGTTTTACGCTTATTGAACTTTTGGTAGTAGTATTGATTATCGGTATTTTGTCAGCCGTAGCATTGCCGCAGTACAAAAGAGCGGTAATAAAAAGCCGCTTCACACAAGCCATTGTTTGGGGGGATGCCCTAAAGAAAGAAGCAGAGATTTATTATATGGCTAACGGAGAGTATCCCACTAATTTTGAATTCGTAACTTCTCTTCCTATTGGAAGCGGTTTGTATATAAAAGACCCAAAAAACGGACTAACCATTGCTCATGCATACATGGCAGAAGAATCGGGATTTATTTGGATATCCCTTAAATCAAGTAGGTACTTCCCGGGAATGACCAGTATCGGATACGCAACAGCATTAAATCATGCTTCGCAACAATATCGTGGAAAAAGCTATTGTTTGGCCAATGGCCAAGCGACCAGTATCAATGATTTATGTAAAGGAATATCAGGGTCGAAGGTACTCTCCAGCACGCCGAAAGGGATCAATAGCCAATACAGAGCTTACGAAATGAAGTAACTATTGGTATTGATTGGATTTTGTACCGCCCCAATATTCATAACCCAGGTCATTTTTTATCAGTTCTTGGGCTAAGTTTTGCCCCCGGGCATTGGTAACATCGCAGAGAAGACGGAAATATTTGTCGCGGCTGCAGTTACTTAAAGAAATGGGTCCGTCATTTAAAAAATCTTTGCTAAACGCCTTGGCTTTTTTAGCCAGGCGTTTTTCTTTTTCGGTTTTTCCTTTTATTTCTGGGGTATCTACCCCCAACACACGCACAGGCACTTTTTCACAATAAAAAGCTAAAGAGCAATTTAAATTAATCTTAAATGTATCCCCATCGTATACCGATGCTACGGACACATTTTGCAAAGAAGATTGGGTAGGCATGGGGGCTTGGTCGCTGACGGGTTTGCCGTTCTGTTGCATGAACCACCCTAAAACAGCCACAAGGATATAAGCCCAAAATTTAGCTTGTTTTTTAGTATATTTTCTTCTTTTCTTTGCCATATTAAAAGCGGTGCGGAATTAATATATTTAAGGATTTAGGACGCATGGAAATTGTTAATTCCCGCCGGGCTACTTTCGGCTCTCCGTCCAAGTGGTACACAATATCTCCTTCTGCGCGGATAACGGCTTGGGGCGTTTTGCGGGTGTCGGTCACATCAAAAGGGCGAAAAGTTTTACTGAAAAACGTAGGCAAAGCAAGCAAAAGCTTCCACTTGCCGGTATTATGCACTTGCACCATATCCAACAGGCCGTCCGTCAAATCCGCGCGGGGGGCAATATTAAAATTACTGCCGTATTGCGTGCCGTTGGCAAACACCAAAGTCAGCGGGGTGACAATTTCTTCTTTGCCGTTGTAAGACACTTGCAACGTTTGCGCCCGGTACGAAAAAATATCTTTAGCGGCTAATTTAAAATAAGGCCATTTACCGCGTTTGCCGATTTTTCCGTATTCGGCAAAATCTTGGGCAATTTGTGCTTCTATTCCTACACCGGCCATATTGAAAAAATATTCTCCGTTGGCTACCCCTACATCACAAGCCGTAGGCGTTGCTTTTTGCAAAGCCACCCAGGCTTCTTCATACATCATCGGCATACCTATTTCACGCGCCAGGCCGTTGCCGGAGCCTTTGGGCACAATGCCCAAGGCGGTTTTCGTACCCACCAAAGCTTTAGCCGTTTCGTTAATGGTGCCGTCTCCACCGGCGGCAATTACCGCATCATACCCTTCTTGTACGGCTTTGGCGGCCAACTCCGTAGCGTGTCCGGCATATTTGGTAAATACGCCGTCTGCGTGCGGAAAATTAATCCGTGCCACCCGCTCTAATGTGGCCTTATCTCTATGTTCGCCGCCGCTGATGGGGTTGATGATGATAAGGGTTTTCATAAACGTTGAATATCTTTTTGTTTATCCAAAGCTTCTTTGACAGATAATGTTTGCAAGGTTTCGCAAATGCGTTCGGTTTTGAGCAAGTTATTGCCGATACCGGCCACTTTCGCCCCGAGCCCCGCCAAAAACATCATCAGCAAAGCAAATAAAGAGAGATTTAATATTTGGTTTACGCTGGAGGCTTCCATCTCAATCGGGCCGTATTGTGTATTGACATTGAAGTTTTTAAGTTGCAAAACTTGCACGACGGGCTTTTTGTTTACAAATGTCTGATACATGCCCGTGAAAGAAAAGAAAAGGGTCGCTAAACCCACAAACAACAAGAAATAAGCTATTATTTTGTGCATATCTCATTATAATAAATTCATGCCCGGGCGGGGAGTTTTGTCTATATCGTATTTGATATAATGAATATATATCTTCAAAATATACAGGAAACAATACTTATGAAAAGCACCGAAATAAGAAGCGGTTTTTTACAATTTTTCAATTCCAAAGGGTTGCCGGTTAAACCTTCCAGCTCTTTAATCCCCCATTCGGATCCGACTTTGCTGTTTACTTCGGCGGGTATGGTCCAATTTAAGGCCAATTTTTTAGGCATTGATAAATCTTTAAAAAATGCTGCCACTTGCCAAAAATGCGTCCGCACCACCGATATTGACAGCGTGGGTTTCACCGAACGCCACCTGACGTTTTTTGAAATGTTGGGAAACTTTTCTTTCGGTGATTATTTTAAAAATGAAGCAATTGCCTGGGCTTGGGAGTATTTAACCAAGGTCTTGCAAATCCCCGCGGAAAAACTTTCTGTCAGTATTTACAAAGGCGGCATTGCACCGCGCGACGAAGAAGCCTACAATGCCTGGCTGAAATATGTGCCTGCGGAACGGATTTTTGAATTGGGCGAAGCCGATAACTTTTGGACCATGGGTCCTACCGGTCCTTGCGGGCCTTGCTCCGAAATTTACTATGATTTTGGCGATAAAGGTTGCACCAATCCCCATTGTGATATTACGTGCAACTGCGGCCGTTATGTGGAAATTTGGAACTTGGTCTTTACCCAATTTGACCGCCAAGAAGACGGCACCTTAAATGCCTTGCCCCATAAAAACATTGATACAGGTATGGGTTTAGAACGCTTGTGTATGGCCATGCAAAATGCCCGCAACGTTTTTGAAACCGATTTGTTCACTCCGCTTACCCGTCAAGCGCAAAAAGATTTGGGCATTGAAGGAAAAACAAAAGAAGAAATTTCCGCTTTGCGTATTATTGCCGACCACGTGCGTAGCTCTTCTTTCTTAATTGCGGAAGGGATTTTGCCCTCCAACGAAGGCCGCGGGTATATCTTGCGCCGTTTGATTCGCCGCGCCGCCCGCTACGGCAAATTGATGGGCAATGACAAACCCTATTTATATACCTTGGTACCGGTCGTGCAAGGTATTTTCGGCGGCTTGTACCCTGAAATTGATAAAAATGCCCAACATATTCAAGACGTACTTAAACAAGAAGAAAGCACTTTCTTAAAAACATTGGTCACCGGCGAAGAAAAATTGGCCCAGCTCTTGGCTACTTGCGGTAAAACCTTGCCCGGGGCGGAAGCCTTCCACCTGCACGAAACCTATGGTTTTCCGCTAGAGCTTACCAAAGAAATCGCCGCGGCTAAAAATGTGGCGGTAGATGAAGAAGGTTACGAAAAAGCCAAAGAATCTGCCCAAGAAAAAAGCCGTTCTTATGCTGATGAATTTTCTAAGGAAAAGGCCGTCATCATGCAAAAGGTGGAAAACAGCTACCCCGCCACCTTGTTTGTAGGGTATGAACAATTAACCGCTCAAGCCAAAGTATTGGCCTTATTAAACGATAAATTTGAATTTGTAGACAGCTTAAACGGACAAGGTTATGCTGTTTTCAACCAAACCCCATTCTATGCCGAATCCGGCGGTCAGGTGGGCGATAAAGGGGTCGTGTGCCACAACGGACAAGAAACCGCACACATCACCGATACCCAAAAACCCTTGGGCAAAGTATATTTGCACAAAGTAAACGGCGCTTTACAAACGGGTGACGAAGTAACTTTATCGGTAGATGTCGCCCGCCGTAAACGTTGCATGGCCAACCACAGCGCCATTCACTTGGTCAATGCGGCTTTGCGTCAGGTATTTGGCAACAGCGTACACCAAAGCGGTTCTTTTGTATCTGAAGAACGCTTCCGCTTTGACTATACACTCTCCAGAACGCCGAGCGCCGAAGAATTGAAAAAGGCTTGGAAAATAGCCAACGAAGCGGCCGAAGCGGCTTTGCCGGTGTATTGCCAAGAACGTCCTTTGGCCGATGCAGACCGCTTGGGTGCCGTGACCCTTTTGGGAGAAACCTATGCAGACCCGGCCCGCTTTGTATTGATGGGCGGCAGCTTTGAAAACCCCCAAGAAAAATACAGCTTGGAATTGTGCGGTGGGACACACGTAAAAAACACCGCAGAAGTCATGAGTATTTTGGTGCTGAAAGAAGGCTCCGTTTCTGCCGGGGTACGCCGTATTGAAGGCGTAGCCGGATATGCCGCGTTGGACTATTTGAAAAATGTCCATGCACAAGCCGAAGAATTGGCCGCGCGCCTGGTGGTGCCCGCCAAAGACGTTTTCCAACGCGTAAATACCATCATGGACGAATTGAAAGAAGTGAAAAAACGCTTCACGCAATTTAGAGAGAAAACATTAGCCGCCGGCGGGGTAAACGAAACAACCTTTACCATGCAAAACGGCACTACAGTAGTGTTGCGTAATGCCGAAGGAGCCGAGCCGAAAGAATTGCGTAATATTGCCGATACAATTGCCCAAAAACACCAACAAGCCTTAATCATCGTAACGTGCGACAAAGAAGGCAAACGCTCTTTTGTGGTAAAAATGGTAGGCAAGCTGCCCAATACCGATGCCGTATCCGTAGCCAAAATGATAGCCGCTGACTTAAACGGACGCGCAGGCGGGCGGGCGGATTTTGCCCAAGGCGGCGGAGAAGCCAAACGCCCGATGTTGGACTTAATCGGCTCCATGAAAGAAAGTTTATAATCAAAACCCCGGGTAACCGGGGTTTTTTAGGGCCCAGAAAAACATAGGTCCAAATTCCCACAAAAATAGGTCCAAGGACCCTAGAAACAGATATAGAGAAAGTCTATACTATAAGTGTAGAAGAAGTAAAAACAAAAAGGAGAACAATTTTATGAAAAAAATGGCTTTATTGTTGGTACTAGCTTTTGTTTTACCCGCGGTAGCTTCTGCTTATGAATTTCCCTATGGCCGCGAAGGCAAAATTATGGCTTCTGTTGAAAATCTTATGAAAGAAGCGGACAAAAAAAATAAAGAACAACTTCAAAAGGCTCAAGAAGATGCTAAAAAAGCCGAAGAAGAAGCGAAAGCAAAAGAAAAAATGAGAATCACCGCTCAACAAGAAGCCCAAAAAGCAACGGAAGCTTTGCTTGCTTTGCAAGAAGCTTACCCTGAATATGCCGAAGAAGTGGCAAGATTCTCTCGCATTCATACTTACTTTGTAGGATTTGCTGATGGAAAAAATGCAAAAGACAGAAAAGAAGCCTTTGGCAATATCTTTATGCAATTAGAACATTTTTATAGCTGTCTGGAAGATTTGCCGGAAGAAGTGTCCAAACAGGTTTACGAAATTATGAACCACCAATATTGGATTCAATTTTCCGAAGACTCTTACAGCTTAAGAGGTTTAGGTCCTGCGGCAAAACGCGAAACCGGTGTTTTTGATAGTGATTATTTCTAAAAAGTTGTTTTTTAAAAGCCCCGCATTTTGCGGGGCTTTTTTATTGGATTTACAAAAGGGATAAAAAAGTTTCCGCGCTGATTTTTAGACGTTTTTCATCAAAATTTTCTATCACCTTTCCGCCCCAGGCCCACAGCATATCCAAGTGTGGGGTCGGTACCTGTAAGATTTCCGCAATGCAGTGAAGCATAGCCAAACCGAAACAAAAATCTTCCGTAAAATAGCGGTTTGCAAAATCCGGCACAAAGCGGTCGGTCCCCTGTTTTTTCATAGGGGCTTTGATGCCTTGAAAGGCTTGGATAGAGCGAATTTTGTTCGTCAAAGCAGCCGCGTCTTGGCTTTCGTAATAGGTTAAAAGCGGGGGAACAGGGCTTAATTTTGCCGGATTCGCTCTCATAACTGCCTGAAACTCGGCATCGCACGCCACCAACAGCAAAGAACTTTCTAAATCCCAATCTTCATAAAACAAAATTTCTTTTTCATAAGGACGCTGCGAAGAAAAGCGGTGAAACAAAGAGTATAGGCGGCTGGTGTGTAAAATAGGATTGCTGTTGGTTAAACAGGTCTGCAAAAAATGCGGCAACAGCACTACGGGCGTGGCAAACATTTCTTCCAGCGTTTCTGCTAATGCTTGTCCCGCCGCATGATGCAAGGTAGCCACCGCTAATTCTTTTTTATATCCCAACAAACAAGCACTACGTCCGTACTCTTTCACACGGGCAATAAAAGGCACCCGTTGAAAAGCAAATAAAGGGTTTTGGTCTCCCAAAATTTCATGTGCTAAAAAGAAAAATCCGCTACTGCCCACCACACACCCCACTTGCGTCTGTTTAGACAAATGCGGTTTAATCCGGCGCAAAGCATCGGCGATGCAATAGCCGGGAAGGCAAAGCAATAGCATATCGGCATTTTTTACGATGGAAGGATCTTGCGAAATATGAAATAAATCTCCCCGCAAAACAGCGCCCCCGGGCGTATATATTTGCAGTGTTTTTTGCCATTTTTCCGCAGAAGAAGTGAGCAAAGAAACCTGATAGTCTCTATGCGCTAAAAAACCGCCGATGACATGCCCTAAATGGCCGCCGCCGCAAATGCAAATATGTTTCATGATTATAATGCTTCAATTAGCGCCGCATTGTCGGCTCTGTTTCGGATCGCAATGCGAATATAGTTCTTTTGCGCAAAGCCTTTTTTAGCGGAACAATCTTTAATAAAAATTTTCCGTTTCAAAAGTTCTTCTGCCAAGGCCGTCGCTGTTTTGGGCGGCAAAACTTCGCACAAAAAATAATTCGCTTGCGAAGGATATACCCGCAAATAGGAAATCTTTTTTAGTTGCTGATAAAAAGTCTCCCGCTCTTGCGCAAAGAGCTGACAAGCATTTTTATAATCGGCTTCATACTTGTGGTAAATTTGCAAAAAGAACTCGGCAAACGAGTTAATATTCCAAATAGATAACCGACGGCGCAAATCGTCCATCAACGCTGTATCTGCACTTGCGGCAATCCCTAAACGAAGCCCCGGTACACCATAAGATTTGGAAATACTTTTTAAAATAATCATCTGCGGGTAGCGGACTAAAATATCGTTTTTCAGCAAAGAGCTTTCCGCTCCTTTTTCCGCAAAATCCACAAAAGACTCATCTAAAACTAAACGGACTTGTTTAGCCCGGCACCAATCCAACAAAGTCAACAAATCTTCTTTTCCGATAAAATTGCCGGACGGATTATCCGGATTAATCAGTAAAAGTGAAGATATGGCTTTGTCTTCAAAATAAGCCATCACATCTTTTGCTGTATAAGAAAAACCCGGAGTTTGCGGGGTCCATATCACTAAATCTTGTTGTTTTCGGTTGGGGTACTCTTCAAAAGTAGGATAAATCACCCCCATTTTTCCCGGCAATAAAGGCAATAGCTCTTTAATAATTTCCGCCGCGCCGTTTCCGACGGCTAAATACGGAGCATAAACATCAAAGTTTTTTGCCGCCAGCATACCCATTACACCCGCGCCGGAAGGATATTGGCAGAGTAAATCTTCAAAATTACTTTTTATTTCATCGCACATCTTTTGGGGCGGGAAATAAGGATTAACCAAATAACAAAAATCTTTCAACCCCGAAAAACGCCAATAGCCGCCGAATCTTTTTTGATAGCGTTGCAAAGTATTTTCTTGGGAGAAAATCATTTCTGCCGTATCCAAATCTTGCATATCGTCTATTTCATACCAACGCTCCCCTTGCAACGTGCGGGCGCGAATTTGGGCATTTTCAAGAGTAGATAAAACACGCAACACCTGCTCATAAAAGCCGTTATGCCCCAAAGCCTGGCAATAAGCCTCTAAAAAAGGAACATATTGTTTGGCAGAAAATTCTTTGGAAAATTTATAAATATTGATGGTTTTATAATAAGAATCTTTTTCGGCAAATTTAAAATTATTTTTAGCAATAAAAGACTCTATTCTTCCGTCATCGGAAATTTTTACACAAGTGCCGTCATTCCAATTTTCGTACTTATTTACCAGCGCAATCGTGGGATAAGGGTCTTGCAAAATTTTATCCAACACGGCATCTTCAAAAATAAGGTCCGACTCTAAGAGTAAAGTATCTTCTTGGGTCAAATATTCTTTGGCCAGCGCCAAAGAATAAATATTATTGGTTTTATCGTATATCGGGTTTTCTACAAAAACGATGGGTATATCCAACCCCAAACTTTTTACAAAACAGACCAAAGACTCGGCCTTGTACCCCACCACCAAAACAATGCGAGATAAATTCCGCCCGGCCAACTGCTTTAACATTCTTTCAATCAGCGTAACGCCGTTTACTTTGACCATACATTTGGTGTTATGCGCGGTCAACTCTTTCAATCTCCGGCCCAGGCCGGCTGCTAAAATAATGGCTTGCATAGATACTCCAAAAAGAAAAGTTAGCTATTTTTACCGATATGTTTGTCTTTTAAAAAAGCTCTTTTGGCTGTTTTTAAAATAATTTCCACATCTAAAAATAAAGATCTGTTTTTGATATACCACAGGTCATACGCCAAGCGCAAAACCGCATCTTGCAGTTTTTCCTGTGGAATTTTTTTGTCTTTATCCAAATCTGCCAACACACAATACGTAGGCGGGGCTTTAAAATTAAGCTGGGCCCACCCGGTCAAACCCGGCTGAATAATATTTCTGATGCGGTGGCAATAAATATGTTCATTTAAAAACTGATATTCCCTATCCCACACCGGGCGCGGGCCGACAATAGAAATATCCCCCCGCAAAATATTGATAAGTTGCGGAATTTCATCTAAACGAAAACGCCTTAAAAAAGCTCCCAAACGGGTCACTTCCTGTGTATGGGGTTTCATGGTTCTAAACTTATAAATGCAAATGCGGCGGTCATTTCTGCCCATTCTGACTTGCGGGAAAAAAGGTGGCATTTTATCTGTATATTTAATAAGCCCGTAAATACACAACCCCAACGGAAAAAAGAGCGGAATAAGCACCAAACTAAAGCCAATATCTATGGCACGTTTTACCAACGGAAAAATGGTACGGCTTTGCCGTTGGGAAAGGCTTTGCACCAGCCAATGCGGATTTTGCAAAGCTTCTGCAGAACAGCGGTTAAAAAGCCGCTCGTAAAACTGATAATCCGTTTCCAACAAAACGCCTTTGCAAATTAATTTTTCCAAAATCAGCGGCCACGCTTGGGGTGCTTTTTCCAAGCAATTATGTGCCATAATCATCAGATCCGGCAAAGGGGTATCCGGGCCAAGGGCTTCTTGCGCCGTAGCACAACGGCCGGCAATAACATATTCTTTATAAAAGGCCAAATCTTTTTCTATGGCTTTTAGGGTTTCGCTTTGGCCGACAAGCAATATTTTTTGCCGTACAAAAGCATACGAAGCATAGATTTTTCTGGACAAATAAAGATATGAAAAATAAACGACAAAAACGGAAAGCAAAATCAGCTTTGGCGTGGCAACATTAAAAAAAGACGTTGTATAATAAATACCGAAGCCGGAAGATAACAAAGAAATGGTAAAAGCCACCAGGATATTTTGATAATTCAGGCGTTGCTTTTTAATAGTGTTTATATCATAAAAAGAGAAAACCCACAAAATGAGTGTTACCAAACAAAACACCGGCATCAGTACTTGTATGGTAGGCACTAAAACAGAAGGGGAAAAATCTTGATAACGCAGGATAACAACCCAGGATATAGTGGCAAAGAAAGAGATAAAATCCAGCAGTAAAAATAAAGCTCTCATAACTCCTTCTGCCCCAAAATCATTTTTTGCAGACCCTCTTTTAAGCTGACTTTGGCTTCAAACCCGAGTTTGCAGATTTTACCTGTATCTGCCAAAGAGTGCCGCACATCGGCTTCTCTTTTAGGCGCAAAACGTATTTTAACAGGCTTACCCGTTACCGCTTCTATCTCTTGGATTAAAGCCAATAAAGACGTGCTCTTTGCACTGCCCACATTATAAATTTCGCCCGCTTGGCCGTTTTGCATAACCGCCAGGGTAGCGCGGGCCACGTCTTCTACATAAATAAAATCGCGGGTTTGTTGCCCGTCCCAATCCACCACGCATTCTTGCCCTTGCAAGGCTTGCTGTATAAATTTGGCTATCACCGCCGCATAGGCACTTTGCGCATTTTGACGCGGGCCAAATACATTAAAGTATCGCACCGCCATGGCAGACAGGCCGTACGTTTGATGATAGGTTTGGCATAGTTTTTCCCCGGCAAGCTTGCTAAAAGCGTACGGAGACAAACAAGCCGTAGAAGCATCTTCGGCATAAGGAGCCTGGGGCTTGTTGCCGTAAACCGCGCTGGAAGAAGCCAACACCACTTTCGGCACGTTTTATTCACACGCGGCTTTTAGGACATTCAAAGTGCCTTCTACATTGATTTTTTGGGTCAAGGCCGGCTCTTGCACCGATAGCGGCACAGACACCAAGGCCGCTAAATGAAAAATGCCGTCTATCCCCGCTAAAGATTTCTTTAAGGAAGGAAAATCTAAAATATCCCCCTTAATAAATGTAATTTTATCTTGAATTGCGGCTAAGTTTTCCGTTTTGCCTGATGAAAGATTATCATAGACCACTACCCCATGCCCTTGGCGAAGCAAAAACGCTGCCAAGTGAGAGCCGATAAATCCGGCACCGCCGGTAATTAAAAAAGTGGAATTATTCTTTTTCATCTGTCTGATAATATTGATAGGATTTTTTGTAATAGCCGTATTTAGAGTAAGACATGGCCTTGGGTTGAAAGTGGCCCAGCACCGCACCTAAAATCTCAATACCCGCCTTGTTTAATTTATCCATTGCCGCCGCCGCCAAATGCGCATGCGTTTGCCCTTGTTTAAGCACAAATACCGCCCGGGGAATATAACGTCCCCACAATAAAGTATCCGAAACCGGCACAATGGCGGGGCAATCCACCAACACCTGGTCATAGTTTTTCTCTGCCCACGCAATTAAATCTGCCAAACGAGCCGAGTTCAAAAGCTCCGCCGGGTTGGGCGGGCGTTGACCCGCCGTCATTACAAAAAGATTTTCTACATCTGGCACTGCTTGCACATTATAGCTATATTGGGCTTTTTCCCCTTCTTTTACCCAAAGATTACTCAAGCCTTTATCGGGTGACAGGTGAAACGCTTTATGCAGGCGGGAGCGGCGCAAATCCCCATCTATTAACAATGTCTTCTTTCCGGTTTGTGCCAGAGCAACAGCCAAATTGGTAGAGAGATGGCTTTTTCCTTCACCTTGCAAAGCACTTGTAATCAAAATGGGAGCATGCGGAGTTTTGGTTAAAGTAAAAGCCAGCATCGTGCGAATATTGCGCACGTTTTCTGCCAATAAGAAATGTCCTTCTTTCGTCATAAAGGCATATTCCGGCTCGTTCTTTTTAGTCTTTTCTTTAGGAACAAAACCCAAAAAAGCGACCCGGAGCTTTTTTTCCAAATCTTCGGCATTTTGAATGGTTTGGTCCAGGTAAGACAACACAAAAACAAACCCCAACCCCAGCAAACCGCCAGCCGACATACCGATTAATAAGTTTAAAAGTTTACGGGGCCGCACCGGGCTTTCGGCGGCGACGGCGGCATCTACTACGCGGATATTGTTGCCCGAAAATTGGCCGGACAACTCTATTTTAATGCTCTGCACCAAGCGTTTGGTTTCCAAAGCAATTTTATTTTGTACGGCGGCTAATTGCTTGTTTAAAGAAATCACTTCCGGGTGTTTTTGGGTATATTTGGCCGAGTATTGCGCCTGCTTGTTCAGCAGTTGCGCTTCTTGCAGTTTTAAGTTTTTAATAAAATCGCTATTAACCACTTGCGGCATGGAGTTCAAGAGCTCTTGGTCATCGCGGCTGCGCTCCGTGCTTTCCAACGCACGGATTACATCGGCCCCCATAGAAATTCTGTTTTTCACATTGTCTGCCACAAAAGTATCGGCTATTTCATTGGCTATTTCTGCCGATAAATGGCGGTCATACGCAGTCACGCTCACTTGCACCAAACGCGAACGCAACACAGGCACTACTTTTAATGATTTTAAAAGTTTTTTCCACCCGTAAGGATTTTTAAATTCATCATATTGGTTCAAATCCATTTTATCGTAAACTCTTTGCAACAGGTTACGGCTTTCCAATAGTTTATATTGCGTGCGGTAATAGTCTTCTGCCGAAGAAAAAGAAGTATAAGGATTGGTTTCTATTTTGCCCGCTTGCTCTTGATTAATCATCAGCAAAGCCGTAGATTGATAAGCCGGGCGCATAAAAGTATTGACCAATACCGCCCCCAAAAGCCCCAGCAATACAAAAGCCATCAGCACCCAACTATGTTTGAGTAGAATTTCAAAACATTGTGCAAGATTTATTTCTTCGTTTTTCTTTTCCATATCCAACCCTTAAAACATACTTTGCGGCACAAAAACAATATCGCCCGCTTGCAACACCATATCCAACGCTTTATTGCCTTGCTTGGTAATTTGGGCAACATCTACGTCCAACGCGGTTTGTTGTCCGTTCTCCATACGCAAAACGCGCACCTTGCTGATAGCGGCCAAATCCGTAAATCCGCCCACGGAAGTAATTGCTTCCAATAAAGTAAGCGGTTTCTCAGGTAGCAAAGCAAGGGCCGCCGGTTTGGCTACCTGACCCAACACATACACATTGTGATTGCCATACTCTTTAATCAGCAAAGAAACTTGCGGGTCTTTAATATATTCTTCCAATGCAACCGCCAATACTTTTTCCGCTTGGGAAACGGACAGCCCGGCTATTTGAATATTGCCTACCAGCGGATAAGTAATGGTACCGCCCGTGGATATGCGCAACGTGCGCAACATATCCTTTTCCATAAATACCTGTATTTCCAGCAAATCGCCCGGTTGCAGTTTATATTCCGCGCTGGTCTTTAATTGCGTCAAATTGTCGTTTAAAATTGTTTCGGTGGGCACTCCGGCAGGGATTTCCTGGCGCGGATCAGTGGCGGCACAAGCCCCCAAAAAGCCCAAAAGCAGAAAAAAGGAAAAATATTTGTATAGGTTCATTTTTATATTTTACTATATATCTTCCTATACAAAACTAATCTAAAGTATTTATAAAAAGGGCAGATAATTCTTTTTCTTTAGGGTATTTTTTTAAGTATTTTTCAGCCAATGCGTGTGCTTGTTGGCGGTATTGTTTTTGTTGGGCAAGCGATATTTGGTTATCCAAACTTTTATGATAAAGTGAAAGCCCTAATTCCAACGCATAACGCGGAGACGGATAATAAGAAAGAACTTTTTGTTGATAGGCAATCTTTTGCTCAAATTTAAACCCCTTACCCAAGCGCCCCAACTGCCACGCAATCGTTTTGCACACCGGGACGTATAAACAAACCGCTAACAACAATCCCATAGCCGCTAAAACAAGCGGACGCACAGACTTCCTTTGGCCTTCTTCGCGCCAGAAAGTTTCCCCGCATAAAAGACCCGATAAGATAAAAAAGAATACGCCACAAGCGGGAATATAAAAGTGAAAATCCACCATCGTCGCACACACAAAACCGGTTAAACCGCAAAAAATGCCCCCCATCAATAATGCCTTGTGGCGGGGAAGAACAAAAAGACGTTTCAAAAGCCTTAAAATCCCCATTAGCAGTAAGAGCAGTAAAGGCACAGCGCCCACAAAACCCACGCCGAGCAACAACTCTAATCCGTCGCTATGCAAACGCGCCACATATAGGTGCAGGGGTTTATCCATATAAACAGGAAGTACCACCGGCAAACTGCCTACGCCAAAACCAAAAAGGGGACGCTCTTTAAAAGCTTTTCCGGCCGCCTGATAGAGCTGCACACGGGTATCTGCCGAAAAGGACGAATTTCTTTTGGCAAAGGTTTGAATGGCGTTTTCGGCCTGAAGCCCGCCTATCAACAGCACTCCAAAAAATAACACAATCCCCAACACCGCACCTATTTTCTGCCAAGTCTTTTTAAGTAGTAAACAAACCGCTAAAACAGAAAAGCAAAACCCTGATACCCAAAAGGCCAACAACACCCCTCTGGAACGGCTAAACACCGCACTAAAGCAAAGCAGTAGCGACAAAAGCAACCAGACACTTTGTTTAGCATAAAAATCGGCCCGGCGGTTTTGCAAGGCATATTGGCGGCGCTGTGTTAAAAAACTCCCCCACAAAGCCAAAGCCGTAAAACCGCCCAAAAATAAAAAGATACCGCCGTTATTTCGGTTCAAAAAGGGTCCAACGCCGTCTTTAAGCCCGCTAAAAAATTTTAAATATCCCCCGGGCCAAACCATGTGCAGCAGTGCCACCGCCCCGCAAATGCCACACAATCCCAGCAAAAAAAGCCGGGTTTCTTTCAGATTGCGGCACAAGCAGGCCGACAATACAAAAACGCTCCACCACAGCACAAATAAACCGGCATGCTCCAGCCCAAACAAAGGCATTACGCTAGAAGGATAAAAAGGCGGATTTTCCAATAATGTAGTGGGAAAACACGTCTGCAACAGGGTATATAAGATAAGAAAGGCAAAGAAAAAAGAGAGTATTTTACCGACCGGTGAAAAATAAATTTTCCGTTGGCAAAAGTAGCTCACAAACAAGATTGAAAACAACACCTGATACGTACTTAAAGTCCAGGCTTGCGTACCGCCAAAAGCAAACACCAGAAAGGAAAATAAAAACAAGAAAAAACTTTTATAAAACAGGCTCATACCTTTCATTCTATAAAATTTGATATATTGGAATAAGTTATGAAAATATGTTTTGTCTGCCAAGCCAACATTTGCCGAAGTTTTGTAGCGCAACAATTGCTCCAACACCTTTTAACGCAAAATAAAAAGCCGAATATAGAGATTATTTCCCGCGGGATTTATACTTCACCCGCTTATGCGGTGCCGGATAAAATCAAAAATTTTTTGGCCCAAAAACAAATTTTGCCACAAGCTCACACACCTGTATTGCTCTCTAAGCAAGATTTGGCCCAAAGCGATTTGGTATTAGTCATGACGCAAGAACAATGGGATTTTGTATTTAATCAAGCCCCGCAATTTACCGACAAATATCACTTATTGGCTGAATATGCCCTGGGGCAAGAGCAAGACATAGAAGACCCCATTTCTTTGACAGGCAAAGCGTTTGACCGGGTCATGACCCAATTAGAAAAGGCCGTCTTGGAAGTTTACCGAAAAATTACCCGTCCCGATACCGCCCTATAAGCGCTCTGTCGCCGCATCAAAAGCAATGACAAAATGACGTTCCCTTTTTTCGGGTGGGGGCACTTGCATATAGTCTTTTCCGTAAATAGAGCTTAAATAAATTTTGGGTTGCTGGGGCAAAACTACTTCTACCCCTTCAAACAGCCCCTTCTTACCGGGCAAATAAATATCTTTGGAAAGGACATTATTAAAATATCTGCCGCAAGCAATGGTCATCAGATGGCTTTTGCGGCCCGACATCATTTTATCGGCCCAATTACACCAGGTCCGGTGCGGAATGACCGACAAACCTTTGCCAAACATTTTGCGAATAAAAAAGGCCGATTTTGTTTTGCGGCTTTGGCTCATAAAAAGAGCCATTTCCGCGCTGGGGTATTGCGCGTAAAAAACAGACACCGCTATTTGGCATAACAAATTACAAAACGCGCCTTTTATCCAACGTAAAAATTTATTTTCAGGCGCATAGTCTAACGGAAAAATATCTATATAAATGCCTTTAGGAAAAGAAGTTTGCGTATCGGATATTTCCAAAAACAAAGTGCCTTTTTTATAGATTTTGGTGAAATTATTTTTAGATTCTTTGCCGGTATTAGGGGCTGTAAACTCGTATTTATCGCCTAATTCCCGCTCAAAAATAGTAAAAAATTTAGGCAAATCTTTTCGCAAAACCAACAGGTCCAAATCGTCGTCCCAAGGGATAAAGCCCCCATGGCGCACCGCCCCCAAACAAGAGCCAAAGCCCAACATATACGTTATATGATGTTTTTCAAAAACACGCATCAAGTCTTGCAACATTTCAAGCAATGCTTTTTTCAGTTGTGCTTTTTCTTCTTCCGTTAAAGCATGCAATTGTGTGCTTTTGCGTGCCAAAACATTCATATCGGCCGTTGTGCCCATATTTTTCCCCTTTCTATTTTCCGTCAAAAAATCTTTGGTATATTTTTTTAACCAGCGTAACACAAAAAGGCTTTATTCCCAAAAGTTCGCGCAATAAAGCGTTCAAAGGCTCTTTTCGCCATCGCACAAAAAATTCGGACCGCTTAGCATGCGGTATGCAAGAGCGGAAAATAGCCGGATTATGCAACATAGCCTGGCGGGCGTCTATCTCCATCGTTTTTATCCCGCTTTTACGCACATATTCGGCCCCTTTAGGCGTATTTACCCCCAAGAAAGAAACTCCTTCGTGTTTATTCTTAGGAGTTAAAATATCCGGCCACTCGCCCCACAAATCCCCCAGCGTTACATCGGCCATGCGTTTTTCCAAATCTTTAGACAGACACAAGTGGCAACTCGGCCGCAGAAAAAGCCCCGCCAAATATCCGCGCAGAAAAAGATTGTGAAACACAAAAGCAGGCGTCATGGAAAAGAAAGAAAAAATTTTCTCAGCCAAGGTTTGTTTTTGGCTGTGCGCTACCCATTGCCTGCCGACACGAAAACCTAAAAAATACCGGCTCCAACCGCCGTCTTTTTTACGAAAATTAATCTCTTGCGGAAAAGTGGACGGGAAATTTTCCCGCAAAAATCTTTGCCACACGCCCGTAGAGGCCACACCCAAGCAAATAAGTTGTGCCGTTAACAAATGCGCGTAATCTTTATTTAAATAATTACGCAGACCGGCTATTTGGCAAGGAGTGCCCACAAACAGCACACGCCGCCCTTGCTCCAAAAATTCGTGCGCCTGCCGATAGCTTTGACCAATATCGCTTTGCACATATTTGGAACGGCGCAATTTATCCAAGTCTGACTCGTTATCCACCCATTGATGAAACACGCGGTATCTTTCATCAAAACAGGCCCCAAACACTACCCCTTTTTCCTTTAATATTTCTTCTGCCAGGGCCGAAAAAACACCCCCCGAAGAACTTTTGAGTAAAATTTCCATTTGGCCATGTCGGGCCGCATACACTTGCTGTTGGACAAACATATCGGGCTTGCGCAAAGAAGGGCAGACCGAACGGCAAAGCCCGCAACCGATGCACCGGGCATGATCTATATGCGGATACAAAAAGCCTTCTCCGTCCGCTTCCATAGAAATACACCCATGCGTGCAAATATTTACGCACGCCTGGCAACCGCTGCATTTGTTTTTATCTACTACCGGGATCATCTGTTCCATATTTTTCTAAAAGGAGCTTTCAATAAATTTTTTTCGTATTCGTTCATTGCCAAAAACCACATCGCAGCACCATACAACAAGCTAAAGCCGACAATTTCCGCTCCCAAGCTCCAAATACAAAGCGGCCACGTCAGCACATTTTTTAACAGCATCATCAGGCCCACCGGCAAAAGCATACAAAGCCACAAACGCACGATTTGCGCGAAAAAAGACTTTATGCAAAAACCAAGCCTAGCATAATAAATATTTAAAATAATTCCTTGCCCCAACAGCAAGCACCCCGCCGTAACGGCCGCACAGGCCATTGCGCCGTAGTGTTTAGCCAAAGGGACCGCCACCAACACATTCAGCACCGCAATCAAGGCAAACACTACCGCCCGAAAAGCGTGTTTATTTCTGGCTTGTAAAATAAAAATGCCGGTATTTTGAATTAAAGGTAAAATCAGAGCCGCCATCAAAAGTAATGTATAAGCATAAGCCGGCAAAAAGTTTTCTCCCGCCCACAGCCGTAAAAAGGATTTACCGAACAAAGCAAATCCCCAAAAAAACAACATCACCACATAACACTGCAAACGGCCCACTTTAAGAAAAATCTGATTCATTTCCGTCATAGAGCCTTTGGCCGCCAAGGCCGACAAATGCGGTAAAAACACACCGCTCATATTGGCAGACACATTCATATAAGAAAGGCACAATTGCACAGCCACGGCATATACGGCCACCACCATTGTACCGCTGATCGCACCTAAAATCAATTGGCCGCTTTTCCAATAAATCTGGTCCATAACCGCATTTAAAAAAATGAAAAAAGAAAAGAATAAAATTTCTTTTACAAAGGGCCTATCCCAACCATGTAAACGAAAACGTACTTTTAATTGAAACAAACAATAATACACATTGGCTAAGAATAAGGCAAAATTGCAAAGTGTCTGCACGCACACCAAAGCAATGATATTGGCCCGAAAATGCAAAACCACAAACACCAAAACCGGCTGTAAAATGATATTCAAAAGAGTCGCACATCGTAAAAAAATAAATTTTTCATGCGATTGGATAATCGCCGAAAAAATATGCCCCGGTATCACAAACGCCACATTTATAAGCATAATGGCATAGACATATTTGGCCGTCAGCATATCGGCCGAAGAAAGCGTTTTGGCATAAAAAGGAACAAGTACTTGCCAAAGCCCCGCACCGACCAATAAAATCAAAACGGAAATGCCTCCATAAATACGCAACATCGTCGCCAACAGGTTTTCTTGTTTTTCGCGGTCCTGTTGTGCCAAAAAGCGGGAATAATAACGAATGGTGGTATTGGAAAGGCCAAAGTCCATAATAGCGATATATGCAATCATAGAACCGACCAATTGGTACAAGCCATATTGCTGTTGGCTTAAAAAAGCCAGCAACATTGGCACATACAACAAGCCGATCAGGCCGTTGATCCCCATGGTCAAATAAGAAAGCAAAACGCCTATTTTTCGCTGGTTCATACCCTTTTAAGATAAATATTGCTTTAACAACTGCGCAATTTTTTCACAAGCGTGTCCGTCTCCGTAAGGATTGACGGACGTGCTCATTCGGCGTAAAAGGGACGGCTCAGACAGCAACTCTTTACACGCCAGGTATATCTTTTCTTGTGAAGTTCCTGCCAAGCGCAAAATACCGCTGTTTACCCCTTCCGGGCGTTCGGTGGTATCCCTTAACACTAAAACAGGTTTAGCCAAGGCACAGGCTTCTTCTTGTATGCCGCCGCTATCGGTTAAAATAAACTCACTGCGCGACATAATATTATGAAAATCAACCACCCCCAAAGGTGCGGTCAGGCAAATCCGCTCTTGGCCCGTCAAATATTGTTGGGCCAAAGCCGTTACTTGCGGGTTCGGGTGAACAGGATAAAGCACTTTTACATTTTCAAATTCGTCCGCTATTTGCCGCACCGCCCGAAAAATATGCGTCATTTTTTTTCCCCAATTTTCGCGGCGGTGTGCTGTCAGTAAAATTAAACGGCTTCCTTGCGCCCAGGTTAAAAGCGGGTGAGAATAGTTCGGCAAAAGAGTCGTATTCAAAGCATCTACGATCGTGTTACCGGTTACAAAAATATGTTCGGCTTTTTTTCCTTCTCTTAATAAATTTTCTTTTGCAACGGAAGTAGGCGCAAAATGCAAAGCAGCCGTCAGGGATACGGCTTGGCGGTTGAACTCTTCCGGAAAGGGAGCGTAAATATCACCGGTGCGAAGCCCCGCTTCCACATGGCCCACCGGTATTTGCAAGTAATAACAGGCCAAAGCCGCGGCAAAAGAAGTGGTGGTATCTCCGTGCACCAACACCATATCGGGCTTTTCCCGCAAAAGAACCGGCGGAAAAGCATGAAGCACCGCCGCAGTAATATCAAAAAGTGTTTGGGCATTTTTCATAATGGACAAATCATAATCCGCCACTACCGAAAAAGCCTGCAAAACCTGGTCTAACATTTGGCGGTGTTGGCCTGTTACGCATACTTTTACGTCGCACCAAGACAGGGTCTTGAGCACTTTTACCAACGGACACATTTTAATAGCTTCCGGGCGTGTACCGAAAACCAACATGATTTTTTTCATTTAAATGGCTCCCTGTTGCTTAAAAATCCTATTTTAACATTTCTTCACAGCCCTTCCGATAATCCAGCTCTATTTGGCGGTTGCGTTCTTTCAAAAACGCCGCAACAGACTCCTTTTGCCCCAACATTTCCCGGGCCAGGGCCGGCAATTCCAGCGGGGCTTGTTGCAAAGGCAAAACCCATTTCTCATGCCCATACACATATTGGGCCATACCGCGGCTTTTTTGGCTGTAAGACAAAAACAAAGCGGGAATATTTTCCGTTAAAGCATTAACAGCACAATGCATACGCGCCGCAATGACTATTTCGCATTGATACATCTCTTGCTTGATGCCTAAAAATCCTTTGTGATAGTTTGCTATTTTAAGTCGTCCGCGGTATTTCTCGTCCACCGTGTCTTTGAGCAATGTCATAAAATGCAAATCATTATCCAGCGGATTTTTAGCCAAAACATGCGGCAATAATAAAATATCCTGGGAAAAACTCTCACAAAGTTTTTCTACCATTTCCGCCAAAGGCTTTATCTGTTGACGGGCGGAGCGGCCGTAAAGCTCCTGTAAAGACAAAGGAGACAAGTTTAAACCAATATATTTTTTTTCTTGGGTGGCGGTAGCGGGCCCTTTGACAATAAAGGCTGGGTCCGGCATAAAAGCCGTATTGGTAAGCCCCAAAGCACGCAAATATTGCACGGATTTTTCTTCCCGGCAAATAATTTTTTGGTACTTAGCCAAATGATGGCGGTAATACTGCACTGCTTTGGGATACTCGCCGAAAGGACCGACCGAAGCCCCATAAACATATACATCTTTCCCCAAAGCAAAACACCGCTCGCAAAAATCCACCAAGCTATTGTAATAGGGGTAACGCTTTTTTTGCAGAAGCCGTTGCGCAATGGTATAAATATCCCCGCCGATGGAAAAAAAACAATCAACCGAGTTAATCATCTTTTTGTAATCAAAACTAAAAATCCGCTTTTCACAACCGATGATTTGTAAAAACTTATTCACGCACTTTAACGGCAAACTTTGGCGAGTGCGGATTTGGACCACTTCAATTTCCAAATCTGCCAACACTTCTTTATCATATTCGTAGTGGTAAGAGAAATAAACAATGCGGCTGTGCGGATAGACGGATTTGAGCATTTGATAAGTACCGCGGACAATCGCTTCACAACCAAAGTTATATAAGCCGTAAATGCCGTACAATCCGATGGTTTTAAAAGTGTTAGCAGATGGTTTCATATTTTTTTAATACTCCCAACAAAATAAACAAAGTAAACAGCTCTTGCGGTTGGTGAAACGGATTGCCTGATAACGCATAAATCATAATAAAAGCAATACCTGATAAAGCGCCGAAACTCCATTCTTGCCCAGGGGCTTCGGAACGTAACAAGCCGTTTTTTACCCCTTTTAACATCTGCCGAAACAAAAGCGGAAAAAACAACAAAACACCCAAAAGACCCCACTCGGCCAAAAGTTGCAAATAGCCATTATGCGCACCGGCAAATTCAAAGAAATAATTACGGATACCGGACTCATTAAAAGCCACATCATAGCTATTGGCTCCGTTACCGACAAAAGGGCTTTGTATAAACATTTCCCAAGCCAATTGCCACAAAGGCTCTCTGGCAGAAAGCTCTATTTGTTGTGCGGTCCCTTTTGTTAAAAGCAAAGAGATTTGCTCTGCCAAAAAGCTCCAACAAAGCACCAACAACACACCTCCGGCAATTGCCGTAAAAATTCTCCTGCGCGTAGGCTTTTTTACCAAAGCGGCACACCCGAATAAAAGCGATAAAAAAGAGATGGCTAAAATCATGCTTCGTTTTTGGGTTTCCCATAAGGCATAATAAAACAAACCCAGCAAGCAAATACGCCCGACACACCAAACGAAAGAGCTTTTTTGCGCACTGAAGAATAATTTTCCGTACACCAAACAAAAGGCAATCCCCAGGTAAAAGCCCGTCAAACTCGGCTCTATAAAAAGCCCGGTATAGTGTTTGGCCACCGCCCCTGAGAGATAAACCATTTCAGCCTGGTTTCCCCAAAAAAACCATTTTTGCGAAGCGGCATAAAAAAAGCCCGGAAAAAACTTTTGCAATAAAACCGAAACCGCCAGCAGGACGCCTACACCTGTAAATAATTTCCATAAAAGCCGATAGGCCCGCTCATCTAATTGCACATGCATACACACCACACAAGCGGAAAACATCGCCGCATACAACAACCCTTGCGGAAAATTCATCAGCCCGCTTAAACACACATACAACAAAAGTAACCCCCAGCCAAACGTTATTTTTGTGATCTCTATTTTACGCAAAAAAGCCAAGGCAGACACAAATCCCCCCACCGCACAACACCACAGAGCGGCGGCTTTTGCCCCGGCCAAAGGTCCCGCATACGCACACAGAACACTTAAAAAAGCCAACACCGCCAAAACACTGCCACGCACACAGATTTTCATAATAAACCCGCCTTGGCAAAAATTTGGCGCACGATATGAGCCGGGCTAAAAGACTCCAAAGGTTCGTTTTTAATTTGTGAATTTCCAACCAGGATTTCGGCTAAGGCCTTTTTAATATCCGCTGCATTATTTCGGCAAAAGTAAAAACGCTGAAACGGCTCTAAAAAGCGGCGCAGTACTTCCTGTTCAGCCGGAGTGCCGTCTAAAATAAACAGCACTTTTTTATACGTTGCGGCATATTGGTAAATTTTCCCCGGGATTTGCCCACCCTTTTTGTTAGCTAAACAGACCAAAATGCCTGTTTCCTGTTCGCGGCGCTTCAAATCCGCCAAGTCCAAGCGGGGATAAATGGAAATTTTTTCCGTAGGCTCAAATAAACTTTCCGGAGATCCGCAAATACAAACGGAAACATTGCTTTGTTTGGCAGCTTGATAAAAAGGAGTCAAATCCCGCGAAAAAGGAAAATAATCGCCGAAATAGCCGAAATGATGGTTCGGGGCGGTGGCTTGGGCTTCTTTGTAATAATAAGGCAAAGCTACCCAATCCATTTTACCCGCCGAATCCGTGAACAATTCTTTTTGATATTGAAGGGTTAAAGGGCTTACATAAAAGACCCGGTCGCAAGCGGATAGCAATTCTTTTTCCATGGTAAATTGTTGCTTGTTTTTTTGGCGGTTGTATAAATCCAAATACCAAGGGTCTTCCCAAATTTCTATATGTTTTTTACAACGCACTTTTTTCTTTTTAATCAGTTGTACCGCCACCCAATGGCTATGCACCGGGGAAGAAAGAGAAATCACCACGTCATAATAGGGCAGAGCATTAAAACCGCGCACTGCGTTTTTGGCCCAAGCTCCATGCAAGCCGAAAGGTCCGTAAAAAGAGTTGACGGCTTTTCTTAGATAAGCAATGATATTGGTTTTCCAACTTTTACGTTGGTTTTGCAGATTGTTTTTGGTTTGTTTCCAAGAAGACGGCCGCATAAAGCGGTAAAGAAAATTATCGGGAAAGTAACAATATTGTGCTCCTTCGGGCAAGACCATGGAATCATCTGTCACTTGGCCTTTTTCTTCCACACAAAGCACTTGCACTTGATGTCCGTTTTCCACCAACCCGCGAATATATGCCAAATGGCACAAATTGGCAGAAGAATTAACCCGCAGACAGCTGCCCGCCACCACTAATATTTTCATAAAGTTCCCCCGGGCATAGACTCATAAAATTTTTGCATTTGCAGGGCACTATCCGAAATATCAAATCCTTTTTGTTTCAAGAGTTCTATGCCTTGTTTTCGCTCAAAACAAACTTGTGTTAACAGCCGTTGGGCCCATGCTTCGGGGCCCGCTTCCAGCGGTAAACGGCCACTGCAAGGCAACAGAACGCTTTCATCGGTAATACCGCAAGACAACACACAAGCTAACCCCGCCGCTTGCGCTTCTACCGCTGCTAACGGAAGCCCTTCATAAAAAGAGGGCATACAAAACACATCAAACGCTTGTAAAAGTGCGGGGGTATCTCGGCGCGCCCCTAAAAATTTCACTTTATTATCCAACCCCATTAGGCGGACCTTTGCCTTGATTTTCTCTTCCAAAGGCCCACTACCCACAAGCAAAAGAACGCACTGCGGATTTAACTTTACCGCTTCGGCAAAAGTATCCACTAAAAAAGTATGATTTTTTTGCTCATTGAAGCGACCGATATGCCCGATCACAAAAAGATTTTCCACCCCCAATTCTTTGCGTTTTTCGGCACGCGCTTGAGGGGTGTAAGTAAACTTTTCCAATTCAATGGCATTGTTAACAAGGGTAAATTTTTTGCCGAAATAAAACTTGCCCGCCGCCGTAGAACACGCCATTTGATGTGTTATTAACGGCCGCACCGCCCCGAGCATCAGGCGGTTGCGCAAAGCCGGTAAAGCCTTGTCGCTGTACTGCGTGCCATGGGCATGCTGAATAATAGTTTTCGCGCCAAAAAACTTAGCTAAAGGAAAAAAAAGCAAGTTTAAATGCGTAATGTGCGAATGAATCGTCAAGTAGCGGTGTTGACGAAAAAAAGCCACCGCAGATTTTAGAAAACGAAAGGGATTTTTCCCGATATTCGGCAATTGTTCCACGCGCCCGCCCAAGGCTTCTATTTCGGCCTGACAGGAGTGACAGGTAGGCAATAAAAACAAATAATCAAACTGCACCTTGCTTCTGTCCAGGCGGCGGTGCCAATTTAACACCACTTGTAAAACCCCGCTGCCCACATAGGCGCTGGAAACAATTTGCAAAATCCGCACAGGAGTAGAATTTTCTTTTTTATTCATTTTTAACGCAGAACTTTTCGGTAAAATAAACCGCGCCACGAATTGGGCAATAATACTTGCACGCAGAAACGTACCCCTACGTTGTGCCCATGCGTCAGCCAGGAAATAAGCCCCAACTGCCGCAAACGGCGGCTCAAGGCGTAATTGCTTTTGAAATATTTCCACCCGCCGCGGCGGGCATACATATTTTCATCTACGCGGGCATTGACTAATATGTTAGGCAAATTTGCCATCGGGTATTTTGCCGCCGCCAAACGCGCCCACAAATAATAATCTTCCAACAAATAAAAAGGCTGATAACCGCCCACAGCCGTAACAGCGCTTTTCTTAAACATAACGCTCATGTGATTAAAAGGGCAACGCTTTTTGAGAAATTTTAAAATATCAGCCGGTTTTTCCGGTACGCGGCGCACCGATAGGGGCGTTAAAGTTGCGCTATCTGTCTCCTGCACCCAGCCGCCCAATACGGCTATATCCGTATTTTGTTTCAAAAAAGATATTTGTTGGGCAAAACGTCCGGGCAAGGAAATATCATCGGCGTCCATGCGCGCTACCCAGGGGCACGAGCAGACCGAAAGACCTTTATTCAGTGCTGCGCCCAACCCTACATTTTTGTCTAAAGGCAGTAAGCGTATCAAAGGGTTTTTCTGCGTAAAATCTGTTAAAACTTTTTGCAAATCCGCCCCGATAGGGCCGTCGGTCACCACCACGATTTCCTTTGGCAAAAGGCTGTTTTGCAAAACACTATCCAAAGCTTGGGCCAGCCATAGGGGGCGGTCCTTAGCGTAGACAGACATCAAAACAGAAAAAGAAAAATCCTGTTTCATATCCTAAATTATATGAATTTTTACTGCCCCTACGTACGCGTTTGCGGGGTTTCAGCCAAGGCCCTTTACATTTATGCCGCCCGATGCAACAAATCATATAATCTAAAATTTGATATTCACAAAAAAGATTTTTTATTTCATACTGCTAATACAGGGAGAAGGGCGGCAACACTATATTTATCCGCTCTTAAAAAGCAGTATGAAAAAAATAACAGCCTTATTGGCAGCAGCCACATTTACGGCTACGGCCGTTTCTCCGGCTTTGGCATGTACGGGGATTTCTCTGTCCGCCGAAGACGGAACCCGTATTCAAGCGCGTACCATTGAATGGAGCGGATACGATTTAAAGGCCAAATTGGCCGTTTGGCCGCGCGGTGTGAAAAAAACGTCTTATACACCTGAAGGAAAAAACGGCCTGAGCTGGACTACCCGCTATGGGGTAGTGGGGGCCACCACGATCATGGACGAGTTTATTACCGAAGGTATTAATGAAAAGGGGCTTTCGGCGGGGATTTTCTTTTTTTCCCATTATGGCAGTTTGGCGCCGTACAATCCTAAAAAAGCCAAACAATCGGTCAGCGATGCTGAGCTGGTCCCGTGGATATTGTCTAACTTTGCTTCGGTAGATGAAGTATTAAAACATCTTAAAAAGATAGATATTATTCCGATTGCCAAACCCGACGAAAAAGGTAATTATAATACCGGACATTGGCGCATTGCCGATGCCAGCGGACGCAACATTGTATTAGAAATCACCAACCGCGGAGAACGCAAAATCTATGAAAATAAAATCGGTGTGTTAACAAACTCTCCCGATTTTGCTTGGCATTTGGGCAACTTGAACAATTACATCAATCTCATGCCGGGCACGATACCCGCCAAAACCTTTGGCGGAGCGGATTTATTTTCGTTGGGGTCCGGCTCGGCGCTGTTGGGCATACCCGGTGATTTTACTCCGCCATCGCGCTTTATCCGTGCGTTCTTTTGGTTGCATGGTTCGCGCACGCCTGCCGATAAATACGGGGCAGTCACACAGGCTTTTCACATCTTAAATGCGTTTGATATTCCGATAGGGGCCGAGTTCGCACCGGACCAACCGATTCCGAATATACCCAGCGCTACCCAAGTGACCTGCGTTAGCGACACCACCCATCCGGCGTTTTATTACCGCACTATGTATAATTCTCAAATCCGCAAAGTGGATTTGACCCAAATAGACTTTAAAAAAGTCCCGTACACAACAACAGCTTTGGACGAAGATCCGAAAGAACAAATCAAAGAACGGACTTTCTGATCCGCACAATACAAAAAGGCCCCTTTGCGCAAGGGGCCTTTTTTTGCGGGTGAAAATAGCTTTTTATTTTCTTTTGTATAATCTAACTAGCAAAAAACACCAGGAAATTTTTATGAAGAAAATATTTGCATTATTATTGGGGTTAAATTTTTTGTCCGGTTGTACGGCTTTTTGTTTAAGCAAAGCAACGGCAGCACCGAATCGGGATTTTGAAGATAGATTACCCTATTTACAAGCGGTTTTTTTAAATGAAGAATCTTTAGAAAATTTCAATCCCGAAGCAGAGTTTGCTAGGGCAGATGACCCCATGGCTGAGAGATTTTACCGCGAAGTGGAAGCGAACTTAATTGAACCGGGAGAAAAAAAGGGATATTTGGTATTACTGCCACAGATGAATATAGCCCGAAACGGAGCATCTTTATATACGTTTTTGTCTGTGGTTACGTTAGGGCTTTCGCCGGCTTTAGGCTTACCGATCACGACGTTCACAAGCGTTACTGATTTGGAATTAAACGTATTGAATGCCCAGGGCGAATTGATAAAACAATATACTTCGCAAGCGTTCGTTCAAAATAAAGTCGGCTTCTATCACGGCGATTGCAATAGTGCGCGCAATTGTTATACCAAAGTCGCCTGGGAAGGCTATGAAAGGGCCTTAGACAACATTATTCAACAAGTTTACAAAGACAGGGCCTACTTAAGAGAACAATTAAATTAGTGCTTTTTTTCGGTTTCAAAACGCGTTCTATTGGCCCATTTTTTCAACGCTATTTAATGTTGCAACTTGTTAAAAAGTTCTTTAATCTCGGCAATTTTTTCTTGGGCAGCATTTTTATTGTCAAAAGAATCCGCCACACATTTTTCCAAGTGGGTAGATAAAATATTTTTTTCTACGGATATAATTGCCGAGCGTACCGCTTTTAATTGAATCAGGATTTCGGGACAATACCGCTGCTCATCTATCATTTTTTTAATACCTTCCAGCTGTCCGATCACTCTGTTTAAGCGGGGAAGTTCGGCCTTATGGCAAAGGTGTTTGTTTTCCATAATTTTCTCTCATTTCTTCTATTTCCCCGGAGATATTATCCGGGGAAATATATTCTCATATTATTTTTTGTCTGCCGGTTTCGGACATTTGCAAGTGGTTCCGTCGCATTGGCAGTTATCGCCACAAGTGCAAGGATCACAAGTGCATTTCGGATTTGAACATTTAGCCATATTTACCTCCTTATACCCTTGCGGGTATCTGTCTATATTATATACCCCCAGGGGGTATATGTCAAGAAATATTTTACATTATGCAAAAAAGCGTGGTTAACCCGAAAAAGATTTTACTTACTTCTTTTCAGATGTTTAGTATTTATCCGATAAGGAAATTGATATTAGTGGGGTTATTTGGTATAGTGAAAGGGTAGTTTAACCCATTCAAACCCGGTTGGTGTAAAGGATAAAGTTTATGAAAAAAATTTGGTTAGTTTTTGGAGTTTTATTTTTTGTTTCCACGAGTGCATCAGCCCAACTTACATCTGGCTTGATGAACTACGAAGTAACGCATAATTTGTTGCCGAAGGACAAATGGGAAACATCATTTAAAAAAGCAAATCAAAAAGCAGTAAATCAAATTCGGGCCGAAAAAGGCGCCGCTGCTGCTCAAGAACACTTAAAAAGTCTCTTAGATTACTACAAAAAATTTGCAGAAGATTCTACTCAACCCGAAGTGGTAAGAGAAAAAAGAATGGCTTCTTATAAACTGCTGATTTCTTTTACCGAACAACATTCCAAACTAGTAGAGCTTGCCGCTCAAGAAAAACCGGAAGAAATTGTTTTGCAAAATCTGCGCTATCAAATGGAAGCTCTGTACCATTCTTGGGCGGAAATAAAGACGTTAGATGGCAGTATGGCTTATCATATAAGGGAAATTGTCAGAGGGCATAAATATTGGATAGAATGTCTTGACACCGCTGTTTCTTTATATGGAGTGGTAAACGAAATTCACAGAATAACCATTCGGATTGAAGGCGAAGGAGAAAATTTCTTTTAGAGTGTAAAAGCGCGGTACAGGGATTGTCCTTTAAAACAGAAAGTTTATGTAGAAAAAGGACTTTTGCAAAGGATTAAATCAAAGGTGTGATTTTTATTCGTCGGCAAGAAACGAAAAAAAAAATTTAAAAACGCAGAGAGCTTTCGGGAAAACAATCGGATATTTTCTTTTTTAAAAAATCCCCCATCTTTTTGCTGTTTTTTTATTGAATCTTTCTTTTTATCTCATACTTTTGCTATAATAAATAGGTAGTCAAAACCGATTTTAGCCCAGTTGGCGCAGGGGTAGCGCGTTCCCTTGACATAGCCCCCTCAGAAGTCACAAATTTATCATTTTTTATACAAATCTCCGACGAAGAATCGGAGATTTTCTTTTTTAAGAAAAAATTTACAAATCCTCTGTTTTTTTGCAGTTTTTTGCTGTTTTTTGAACCTTTATGTAAATTTTTTGTAAATTTTTTTCTGGACCGTTTAAAAAATTTAGGGTTTAATTTAGATTAGTTAAATTAAGCATTTTAGGTTATTTATTGTATGCTCCCCACTTTTTCATTCGGTTATTAAAGATGTGTAAAAATATAAAAAACCAATAGCACCTGTAAAAACTTGATAAAAATAAAGACTTTTTACATGCTAAACATCTGATAAATCAGTTTATTTGAGAATACTCCACCATGGTTTAGCCATAACCTGCGGATGTAATGGCATCTCTGTAGAATTTAAAGATAAGATAGCCCTATTGGTGGCAGGCAAATCAACATTCTTTAATTTTCTGGCAAAGTCACTATGAATAGTCTGAGTGGCTTTGATTTCATATAAGTCTATGCTTTGGCCTTTATCTATAACCAAATCCGCTTCCACTTGATTTGAATCTCTGTAAAAATACAAATTATGTCCGGTGCGATTATAGATATTCTCTTTTACCGCTTCCATAATAATCATATTTTCAAATATAGCCCCTGCCATAGGTCCTTTAAGCAAGGTATCTGCATCTTTATAACGAAGCAAATATGCCAACAGCCCCGTATCCGTAAAATACACCTTGGGGGTTTTGACTAGTCTCTTGCTTGCATTATTAAAATAAGGGCGAAGCAAATAAATAATACGGCTGGATTCTAAAATAGAAATCCAATTTTTAACCGTAGCATTGGCTACCCCACAGTCATTGGCTAAGTCTTGCATATTGAGTAAATTGCCCACTCTGGCAGCTAATAATTCTAAAAACCGTTGGAAGGTAGCAATATCATGAATATTTTTTATTTGACGAACATCTCTTTCTACATAAGTAGATAAATAACTGCCGTAAAAGAGCTGTAAGTCCATCTCTTGCGTATTAGGAGTAGGATAAAACCCTTTAATAATTTGCTCAAAACAAGGAATGGGGTCTTGCGGTACCTTGTTTAACTCTTGAAAAGACAATGGCAAAAGCTCAAATAAAGCAACTCTTCCTGCCAAAGTTTCGGACATACCTTGCATTACATTAAACATTTGAGAACCCGTTAGCAGAAACCGTCCGTTTACCCTTTCTTTATCAATGTGCATTTTGATGTAGCTCAAAAGTTCCGGAATATATTGAATTTCATCAATAATAACGGGAGTTTGTAAGGTGGAAACAAATAAAGCCGGATCTTTTTTGGCGATGTTTCTGACGCTCAAATCATCAAATGTCACATAGTGATAGGTAGGGAAAAGCTGCTTAAGCAAAGTAGATTTTCCGGTCTGACGCGGTCCGGTCAGCACAACAGCAGGAAATTGTTGTACCGCAGATAACAAACTTTTTTCTAGGGTTCTATGTATGTATTGCATATTAAAAGTATAATTAAATTTATGATAAATGTAAAGTGTATTTTATAATTATCATAAAAAATACTCCATATGCTTATCATTTGTCCTAAAAATATGCTGAAAATCGATAATTTATCCTAAATTTAGGATAAATATAAAGTCAACTTGTAAATTATCATAAGAATATAGCAAATCGGTAATTTCTGTTCAATGTCTACTTTTCAGCCATGAATGTCTACTTTTGAGGTCCTAATGTCTACTTTTTGGATATATGGCTGATATATGGCACTTGATTAAAGAGAGGGTTTTTTTCTTCTAAAAAACTAAATGCCTGTTTTCTAAAAAGAGATAAGGGCGGAGAGAACACGCCCGCCCTTATATTATATTATGTCTTTGTAAGTAAGATAAAAATAATAACTTCAACTATATTCTCTAACCTAATGTATCCAGTCTGTTTTCCCAATTGAAAAAATTCAATAAAAATATGCTTTAACATTAATCAAATATTATTTTTATTTAACCTTGCATCAATAGTTTTTCTATTCAAAAAAGAATATTTTTTGATTTTATAACAAAAGCAATTTATGTTTTCATTATGATTATTTTTAATCCGATTCTAGTTTCTTTATCCATCTGATAAAAGCCTGTTATAACTTATTTTTAAGTAATTAAATTTATTTTTATCTATTGTTTAAAGTTATGACAAATTAATCATTTTTTGTAGTTGTTATGATAATTTAAAAATGAAATTTATATTTATCCGAATTTTAAGATTTTTTGATAATTTTCAATGGAATCTCCTTTCTACAATCTGTCATAAACCTATTTTTGTACATAAAATATAATCCAATCATAATCTTCTGTTATTTCTAACAAAATATCATTTGAAAATAAACATTTGCAATAAAGTTAATTTAAATTTAAAAGACTTTAACACAGGAGACAGAGTCAAAATGGAGAATAATAAATCAAAACAAGAATCCAAAGCCCGTTGGACAAGGCTATTAAAACCCACTTTTAAGACCAAGGCAAGGAAAACCAAGACTCGTTGGACTATTTTATTGAAATAGAAGGTAGGTTAGTTATTCTGTAGCCCTAGCAGATAAATATTAGTTGGAATCCTGTGTATGAGGTTTCCAATCTTTATAATATTCTTTTATTTCCTGTAATTCTTGACGATGGGTTAAATCTGGTTGCTGTAACAACTGCTCAATAATATCAAAGATATTTTCTTTTCCCCAAGTCTTCAAAGTATCATTCATAGAGTAACCCTGTGTACTCCTATATAATGTTTCACCTATTGCTTCCCAAAATATAAGTTCGTCTTCTTTAAATACAACTATAGAGTCTGCTTGTCGTTTTTCTAAATAATGGGCAGGATATTTGAAGTCTCTTAACCAGTCATAGAATGCAGCAAAATTATAGTAAGATTGTTTATAATAAAAACAATCCGATAATACATCTTTAGCATTCCAGTTTTGTTTTTGCAAAAAACCGATTAATTCTTTTGCCTCTTCAGAATTTTCTTGTAACAGAATGTGATATAAATAAATTTTATAGCAAATAGAATTAACCTCAAAAGCTATTTCTAATAAGGTCTGAGAGGGTATTTTTTTGTCTTTAACTATTTCTTTTATTTTTTCAAAAATAGAATCCAGTTCTCCTTTTTTAAAGGGAGTATTTTGCTGATTTATTAAATTTTTCCATGCAAAAGGGAGATAATTTAAAGATTTTAAATCTAAATTTTGTAAATGGAAGGAAATGTAAGAAAAGAAGCTACCTAATCCTTCTTGATTTTTCACAAGAAAGGCTTGAAGGTTTTCTACAGCGACATCCTGATTATGCTCTACTTTCAAATTATTCCACAAAGCATCTAATACTTTATCTGGAATTGTAGCTGGTGATAGGGTGTGATTAAAATACCTGTAAAAATAGTTCTTACTATTTAAGGGTTTCTGAATATAAGAAACGGCCTTGTGCCTTTTTTCGTATAGAATTTCAAAATTGGTATAGGAGGAACCTTCTTTATCATATAAAAAAGTTAAATAAGCATGATTTAGTATGATAAATATTGGTTTTAAAAAATCTCCTCTTTCCGGATATAGGCTATACAGTGAGGAAAAATAGTTATCCCACTCTTTAAAAGTTTCTTCCTGAGTATTAACATTCTTATTATACGCATCTGTTACCCAAAATCTTTCGTTTTGGAAGATTTTATTATAGACCTCAGGAAAAGAAACCGATAAAATAGTTACTAGAAGAAACTGAAAAGGATCTACTTCTGTTTGTACTTTTTCTTGAAAAAAGGAATTCGTGAAACCTACTAAGATTTTTTTAGCTTCCCTTAAATTTTTAAAATTTAAATTCGGAAAATTTTCCCCTAAATCATTTCCTTGAAGAAATTTAATATTTTTTTCTTTTTCAATAGACTCTAAGTTTTTAATAAAAAAATCTCTAATGAAGTAAGGGTGGGGCGCCGGTAATTTAATTATATTCGTTGCGATTTTATCAATATAACCTGAATAATAGGAATATTGTTTTCTATTTTTCTTATTTTCTCCACAATTTTCGCCTTCTTCGGTTAAAATTTTTTCGATTTTAGTAATGTCCCCAC
>JAFVWP010000138.1 GCA_017501565.1 Elusimicrobiaceae bacterium
GGAGAAAAGCCGATATAGTCTTTGTCTTTGGAATGTTCAATTAAATCCAAGGTTAACGTATTGATAATTTCCCCGTTGGAAGTGCCTATTTCGTCTTGCACGATTTGGGGTATATCTTCGCGCGTAATCAGCGCGGCTTTAACCGCGTCTTCTATGTCTCTGCCCAAGTAGGCTATTTTGTCAGCCACGCGGACGATACAGCCTTCATACGTGGTCGGGAAACAACGGCGGTGGTTGATTTTTTCCAATTCATTGGGCGTGGAAGACGGACGAAGCTGATTGGTGGCAAAATCTTCCCCGCAGTGGCATAAAATGCCGTCTTTCACCGCATAAGTAAGGTTTAGCCCTTCACCATAATTGGCTAAAAGCTCCACCACGCGGAAGCTGTTTACTTCGTGTAAAAAAGGCGTCGGCGCAATACAGGCCGCCAGGGCTTTTTCCCCTTCGTGGCCGAAAGGAGCGTGACCAATGTCGTGCCCCAGGCCGATGGCATAGGCTAAATCTTGGTCTAAATTCCAATTTCCGCTTTGATTCAGCCCCCGACAAATGGCCGCGGCAATGGTTGCTACGTGTAAAACGTGCTCTATGCGGGTACAAATATGGTCATTATCCGGTGCAAAGAATACCTGTGTTTTATGTTTCAAACGGCGAAACGGCAAAGAATGGATAATTTTGGTTTGATCGCGAAAGTATTCCCCGCGCACATCGGGTGTTTGCGGGCGCGTTCTTTTGTAATAAATATCTGGGGTTAATGGGTTTTTATTCATAAATTTATGATACCATAATATAGAGAGGACCATAAAATATGAATGAAAAAAAACGTATTGTTTTTCAAGGAACTTTTGACCCCTTTACCAACGGCCACTTAGCTGTCGTAAAGGCGGCGCGCGCCGTATTTGACGAAGTTATAATTTTGCTTTTGGTAAACCCGGATAAAAAACCGCTTTTTTCTTTAGAAAAACGCCAGGCCATGATAGAAGCCAGCGTAAAAGATATGCCCGGTGTGTCTGTGGAGCATTTTGACGGACTTTTGGTGGATTATCTGAAAGCGCATGAGCTGTCTGCCTGTGTGCGCGGGGTGCGCAACAGCACCGATTTTGACTATGAAAAACAAAACCATTTTTTAAGCCAAAAGCTTTATCCTGCCTTGCAGACTTTATTTTTGCCGAGCGACCCCCAATGGGAATGTGTCAGCTCTTCTGCCGTTAAGACGGCTTGTGAACAAGGCACTTTACCGCAAGAATGGTCCGTAGCGCCGCTGCGTTTGTTAAAAACCATTATCCATACGGGCGGAAAACTTCCCAAAGAGTGGGTGCCCGAGCCTGTATTGCGTGAATTAAAAAAGACTTTTCCCAAACTATTGGTTTTTTAACCAAAAAGATATTAGGACTTTGGACCTACCTATGGGTAGGTCCTTTTTGTTTTGCGGGCCTTTTCCATATTTCATATAATATATGTGGAGACGGATAAAAGGAGAAGCTTATGGCTCGCATGACTAAATCAGCCTTGCGTTCCAGCTTGACGACGATGCCTTTACAGGCTCAGCCGGTCAAGCCGTCTGCCGCTTTCCCTGAAAAAGCAGTTTTTAACTATCATCTTTCCTATCAAAAAAATAGTTTTTCCACCCGTTGTAGCCGTTTTATTCAACAAAATTTAAAAATCCGTTGTTTTATTCAGTTTCCCGCATGGGCCAAAAGTACCTTTCTGTATAGGACCTTTGGCCCTTTCTTTTGCCGTCCTAAAACGCCAAAATATATAGTAAGGAACCCTATTATGAAACTAATATCATTATTTTTATCTTTCGCCATTCTTTTTACGTCTGTGGCGCCTTCGTATGCTCAAGCCTTAGAGGCTATGGAGCAAGAGCGGATTGGTGCGGGTTTTGCCCATTGGCAAAGCGAGTTTTTAACAACATCTTTCAATGAAGTATTTGAAGCGGAAGTGGCGAAGCATACGCCTGGGGTGCAATTGGAAGATTTAAAGAAATTGGTAGATGACTTAGAGTTATTTACAGATCCTGGTTTTAATCCGTCTTCTTTAGGGATAGAGCCCGGAGAAGAGATGACGTACGAACGTTTTGCGCAAGAATACAAAACGCAGATGAAGGCGGATGCGAATAGCGCGGCGTTGTTAGAGATGATAGGGGACGATGCGGAGTATCAGAAGTTATTAAACCAAGAGATAAAGAAGGCGTATGCGGAGTATGAAGCGGACGTAGAGAAATTTGAAGCGCAAGAGATGGAACAGATGAAGTCTTTGATCAAGCAGGTATGGGAGAATCGGAAGAAATACAGCCAAGAAGATCAAGATTGGTTAGCGTTTGAAGGGATGCCGTTTTTGTATGGGATAGGGTTATTGGATAAAGCAACGGCGGAAAGTGTAGCTGGGGTAGTACGTTCGGTAGTCAAGAATGCGGAAAGAGATTGTTCAAAAGTAGGAGTATGGACGAACATAAAGGCGAAGGTAGGGGCGAAAGATGATTTGAATGCCCAGAATGCGCGATGTGAGAGAGGGTTAAAGGCGATCATTCCGTTGGGGATATTAGGGAAAGCGGCGAAAGGGAAGGATCGCGGTGATGCGACGTTGATTGGTCGCTTTATGATAGGTGGTTATCGTGGGTTAGCGGGAGCTGGGGTAGCGATGGTAGGGACGCAAGCGTTGTTAGGGTTGAATGGCGGACAAGAGTTAGCGACGTTTTTGTTAAGGGCGCCGGTGGATCCGGAAGCGGAGATGAGCTATGCGTTACAGATACTCAATTTAGGGTTAGAGGGGTTAAGTCCGATAGCGTTGTATGGAGATTTGGAGTATGAGGACGCGTTTTATAGTTATTGGACGACGAAGCCGTTGGAGTATACTTTTTATGAAGATGACGATGGGAATGTAAGGAACATTTTTTATGATATAGGGCAGGTGGTAGCGGAATTAAGCAAAGAAGGGGATAGTACGGCGAAGTATGTAGTAGAAAAAGTAAACCGGGCGCAGACGGCGTATCATTGGGACAAGATGGCTGGAACTTGGCAGTTGGACGATCCGATGGAAGTGATGGGGTTAAATTCCAAATTTTTTGTAGCGGGGACATTAAAAGGGGGCTATGAATTTGATGAAGAGTTAAAGAGAAGATGTCCTCCGCAGGAGCGTGCGGCGAAGAAGTGTGGGTATAAAGACGGCTATTATGAGTATCCGAACACGCATGGGGTATTGATGGATTATGAATGGGAGGATCGTTTAGCGTGGACGTGTGGCGCGGTAAATACGGCTCGTTTACCGAGTTGGGGCAATGGGGGAGCGGTGCCGCTTCCTTTAGCTCGTGGTGGTTATCTGGCGTACAGGATGCGTCAGCAATTAATTGCTGATGACACGATAGCTCCGAGCTTAAAGGCGGAAATAGCGAATACATTAGCGCGGTACTACAACAAATATGCGCGTGCGTGTAACAATATAATGGAAGCGGTAGCAACGGGCACGCAGAAACATGCGTATCACACGGTGACAGACAAGCAATGGGACGCGTACAACACGCAGATAGTCAATAAAATAACTGGGGAAGTATTGAGACGCAAGTCTGACAATGAGATATTGTCAACTAATTATACTGCAGCGACGTTTGAAGCCTCTTGGAAGAAAGGGGAAGCGAACCGGGCGCAAGCTAAGAAGACGCAAGAAGCGACGAAATGGGCGCAATTAGCGGTAGATATTATTTTGATTCTTGTGACGGGCGGATATTCGTTGATAAAAGGGGTGATAAAAGCTCCTGTAAAGATGATGAAATGGGGTGTAAGGACGATTCGTGCGGCGCGCGCGGCGACGGCGAGCAAGAACATTTTGAAAGGGTTAAAGATTTTAGCGCGGAACCATCGCTTCTTAAAATATGGAACGACGAGTTTAAGAAAGGCGATGGCGAATCGGATAAAGTATAGTTGGAGTCGATTTAAATTAGGGGTAAAGCCTGAAGTATTGATGACGTTTGGAGAAAAACAGACGTTGAATGCGTTGCGTGTGAAAGGAGCGGCGGCGTATTCGCGCGAGTTGATGCATGCAGCGCGAGTAGGGCAGCAAGCGATGGCTACGCGCGCTCCGTTATTATCCAGAAGTGCGGCAGAAGAAGTGAAATGGTTAAATGAGACGATGCAAGCGCAGAAGGTATTAGGGATAGATGGTGCGAAAGGCTTTAGAATAGCGGCCAATCAAGTGGGCAAACTCAGCCCGACTCCTGCGAACACGATTCGGTTAACGCAAGCGGTACCGCAGGGGTATTCTGTGCGGGTGTTGGAAGGGGCGGAAGTATTGGGTAAATCTCCGAGTGCGCGGTTGAGTGCGGTGGAGTTGTATGAAGCGCGCAATGGGGTTGGTTTTAAAAAGAGTGCGCAACGCTTTTTGCAAGGAGCGAAAGCGAAGGTCCACAAGGTTGGGCAACGCATGGGGCTAATTTCTGAAAAATCCGGCAGCTACGTAAAAGTAGGCCAAAACTACTATAAAGTAGGGTATGGGCAGACGGTGGTAGATCTCAATGGAGAGTTAAGAGTAGCGGAAATAGGGCAAGAGTTGGTATTAGATGGGCAAGGGATATTTGTACCCTACGGCAAGCAAGCGGTGCGGGTGGTAGGTCGTCCGATGTTTGCAGATGCGGATTTAAGTTTAGAGCAGATCGCCAAGAATTTGAAATTGAACAAAACGGCGGTCCGCCCGGCGGTCAATGGAAGCAACATTGCATTTGAGCAACGTCCGTTCTGGAAGAATGGGGTGACGAAGAAAGCGGTAGAAGGGATAAAGGTAGCGCAAGGTCCGTTGATGGAAGTAGATGATTTTGCGGCGGGATACAATCGTGTTCGCAATGCGTACACGACGCGGCGTGTGGAAGTACCGCAGATGCAAGCCAGATGGGACGCGCAATTAAACGGCTATGTGGTGGAACAAGGGGCCGGGACGAGAATGGTAGAAGAGTTAGTTCCGGTGCAAGGCAGAAGTCGTGTAGCTGTTGCGGGCGAACAGACGTTAAGTCCGGCTGAGTTGCAAGCGCGAGAGCATTCGCAAGCCAGAGCGGCGTACCAACGTCAGCAGAGAGTGTTAAGAGAAGAAGGCAATTTAAGAGCGAGCCAAGAGTTGCAAGCGAGCTACATGGCGCAATTGGAAGAAAATAGTGCCAAAGATGCGGCGCGCGCGGCGTATGAAGCGACGGAGAAAGGCAAAGCCGCGGTAGCGGCGCGCCAAAGAAAGGCGTTCCAATGGGAAAGATTTTACAATAAAGTAGACAAATACACCTTTGGTGTAGGCGGAAAAGCGTTAAGAATGCTTAACCAAAAAGCCACGTATATGGCCGCGGCGATGATAATGAACACGTCCAGCCCAGCGGTAGCGAATACGGCGGCGGCAGTAAGCTCGTTAGCGGCAGATGTTCGCCCTGTGGTGACGATGGTAGACCCGCTGATGTTTGAACGTGGGGGCTCCATGTTGGTGGGCGGTGGCCGTGTTGTTGGCGGTCCTAGCTTAATCACGAAGGGAGCGCCGCGCTTTGCAACGGCGGCCGAACAAGCGGCCAGCGTAGCGAAGCAAGGCAGCCAATTAAGCCGCCAGGGTGCAGCGTTTAGAGTATTGCAACAACAACGCGCGGAGAGTATATTAACGGCGAGCATGGCACGTCTGCAAGCCGTAAGCCAAGGCGGTTTTGGCCTGGTGGACGGCGTAGGCTATGCGCTCAATAATGCCATGAACGCATTTAAATACTTCTCCCCGGTTACGGCGATTAAATACATACGCAATCCGTATTACATTGCGCATGAAAGGGTAGCGGCCAATTTGTCGCAACAAATTGCAGTGCAAAACTTGTTGAAAAAACAACAGACATTTCAAATTCAGCAAAGTCTGGCTGAATTACAAATTGAACAGGCGGCTGTTCCCGTTGTAGCGTATGTCCAACATAATTTGAAGAGCGCGGCACAAAATCTTTATTTTAACCTTATTGCTCCGATTGAGTTTGCCAAAAACCCGCATTATCAAGCGCATATTGCCCGCTTGAGCCAAGCAGCGGCTACCGCCAAGGCTACAAAGATGGCTCAAGGCTCCCTGCAAACGGAAGCGGTCCGTGCGGCCGTAAAATCTGTCGGTCAGGTGGCTTTACCCGCTGAACGCAAGAGCGGCCTTAAAGCCTTTTTCACCCGCAAACAAAATCATACGGACCCGTATCAATCTTTCTGGGAAAGTGTATCCCAAAGTATTCCTTCTATCTCTGTAAAAGAAACGGCGGAAATCTTGCGCCGGAACTTTGAGGGAGAATTGCAAGGTGTCTTGGCGGTGTCTATTATTCCGCATAATCATCAATTGGAAAAAATATTTGCCGGACGAGATGCCAGCCGCTATGCCAAAGAAGCCGATGCCATTATTCAGGAAGCCCGCCGCCAAGCAGTGGTGGAATTTATGGAAACCTATGGCGAACGCTTGGAAAGCCTGAACAATGATGAACGCTTTGTAGAAATTTACACTTTACGCGCCAAGGCCGCGATTGAAAATTCCAAGTTGCCCGCAAAAGTACAAGCGGTCATTTTGGAAGGGTTTAACACGACTATTGAACGCTGGAGAAATTCTTCTTCTCTGTCCGTGAAAGGCAGTATTTCCAACGGGGTAGTATCCGTGCCGGTGTATAACTTGCAGGGTAAATATAAAGGTTCTTTGGAAGTTCCCGCCCCGAAAGGATTAATCCTGAAAAGCACGCAAACCTATTTTATTGTGGCCCAAGGTGACGGCACCGGGGAAATGTATGTGCGCGAATATGAAGACGCGGCCCAAGATGACGGCAAATCCGTACAAACCTTGATCCGCAACGATATTCCCTTAAAATCTTCAGCCCGCCAAGCCAATACCAATGAGTTGGGTGTTAAAAAGATTATGGAAGGGTTGTTGATGATTAACAACCGCTTGTGGCCGATGATGGGGTTGTATTTGTTGGCCGGTATGGGGAACGTATCTACCGTTATTTCCACTTTTGCCAAAGAATCTTTCGTAATGACCAATGTGGATATGTACTTAATGGGCGGTGTTTCTACGGTGGCGCTGGGCTTTATGTCCTTGTTGGCGGGTATTTTGCAAAACCGCTTAAGCCATACCAAAAAAGGCTTTAACGACCAACGCGGTCGTTTGATTATCACCAATATCGGCTTGTTCTCTTCCATTGCGGCGTTTGCCTTGCCTTGGTTGGCGGGTATGGGCGGTGCCTTGGGCGAAGCTGTCATTTGGAAAAAATATTTATTGATGACTTCGTTATTCTTGTTGGGTATCGGTGGTGCCTTTTTGGACGTGTCTATGAAACCCAGCTTGATGGCTGTCAGCAAAAAGGGTGACTATCAAAGCCGCTTGGGCAGATTGAGCACCTTTAAGCAGATTTTCGGTAATACCTTAAACTACATTGTGCCGCCTGTTTTCCTGGCTTTTGGATTGGGCTTTTTTGATAAGATGTGGGATTGGACCATCTTCTTCCCGGTATATACGATCGGCAGTGTGGCTATTGCTTCTATATATAACTTCTTCAAAATCCATGAACAGACTTTGGCTGATGAAAAAGAAATCTCTTCTACCAAAGGATTGTCTTTAACGAAAATGTTAAAGGAATTGACGGGCAAACAAGGCTATAACCGCATTATCCGCCGCGGGGTGGTGGCCAATGCTTTCCACGGCGCGAATATGAGCATCTTTGGTTTGTTTGTAAATAACTTAACCAAAAACCATTACGATGCTTTTGCCATGCAAGATATGTATACGGCGGCTAATGCGGCAGAAACCGGCGGCAACATGTTTGCCAATGTTTTTGAAACTATTTTTTCTTCTTGGTTGGGTGTTTCCTTAATGGCTTTTACACTGCCGATTATTGTGGGCCGTTCGGTGGGGACCCGCTTGATGAAAAAAGATACTCATTTGGGCTTTATCCATATTAAAAAGCAAAACAGCGGCGATGTTTTACGCGTCAGTATTTTGGGTGTATTGGCGGGGGTGTTGTTGATTAATGCACCGGCGTGGATGGGCTTGTTGAACAATGCCTTAGCTTTAGATCCGCTTCATTTTGGCAATTTGGTATGGGGCATACAATTGGCCGGTATTGTGGTGTTGGCCTTGGGCTTAACCAACGTATCTCCGATTGTGAACGGGTACACCACGGATAAAACCCGCCATGTATCCGATGCGGTATCTGCCTTACTTTCCGCGTCTTCTTTAGTCAGTTTTGCTATCAGCACGTGTTTCGGCTTGCTGTTAGACGTGATTGGGAAAGTCTCTTCCGTAGATTTGGCATGGTTGCCGTTCTTTATCCCGGTGATTACTTCGCTGTATCTGTTAAATTACAGCGCTGAAATTTCCAAAGACGGCAAAACGGCCTCCGCTAAAACGCAAGAGAGCGAGCCGGAACAAGCAGCAGGACAAGATTTGGATATTAACGATGCTTTGCCGAACTAATCTTGCGTAAAAAAATGCAATAAAAAAGCCCCTGAAAAGGGGCTTTTTTATCGGTTGAGTAATTTGCGTAATAAGCGGTCTGAATACGGAATGGGTATATTCATACCCAAAGAATTGATTCTGCCGGCATGCGGGCCGTGATAGTCCGAGCCGCCTGTGGCAAACAAATCATATTTTCGGGCGATTTTTAAAAGCTCTTGCTTTAGTGTATAGCTATGAGAAGGGTAAAACACTTCCAGCCCCGCCAACCCCGCTTCTACCCAGGCCGGGAAATTCCATGCTTCTTGCACTAAACCCGGGTGCGCCATGACCGGAGTTCCACCGGCTTTTTTAATATAATGAATGGCTTCTATTACCGATACCCCGGCAGAAGGGACATACCCCACCTGGCCCGGTACTAAAAATTTACGGAAGCCTTCTTGGCGGGTGGGAACTATCTTTTTCTTTTTAAGTGCATCTGCCACATGGGCGCGGGAAAGGGTGTTCGGCGCTAAGGAAAAGACGTCTTCTTCGGTCAAATCTACTCCGCTTTGGGCGATTTGATGAATAATTTGCCGGATACGTTTTTGGCGGTTTTGGCGGTTGGTAGCCAAGAAATGTTGGAATTCTTCATTGTGCAAATCTACATTATATCCTAAAAAATGCAAATGGTCATGTTCGCGGGTGCTGATTTCCACCGCGGGCACAAAGGATATATTTCTTTTTTCACATTCTTTTTGGGCCCGCAAGACTCCATCGGTGGTGTCATGGTCGGCCAAAGCAAAAACTTTCACTCCGGCTTTATAGGCTTCGTAGGCCACCTCCTCGGGGGAGGAGGTGCCGTCCGAGTAAAAAGAATGGGTATGCAAATCTGCTTTAAGCATTAGACGCGTTCAACAGCCGTTACACCGGGGACTACTTCTTTAATTTTGCGTTCCACTACCGCTTTGAGTGTCATTTGGGCTGCCGGGCAACCGCCGCAACGACCGCGTAAGCCCACGGTTACGATGCCGGTTTTTTCGTCAACGCCGATTAATTGAATATCGCCGCCGTCGGATTGTAAGATCGGGCGGATTTGTTCAATGACAGCTTCTACTTGTTCTTTCATATTATTTTCTCCAAAAAAGTTGTTTTTTTTATTATATCTTTTTTATGCGCCGCAAGCGCAGTAAGCTAAGGCTTTATCTGCCTATTGCCAAACGTACCCCAATATTTGCTATACTTTTTGTTGCAGCTAGATGTACTCATTTTTAAGGAGAAATTTCGCTATGAAAAAAATTGCAGCTCTTGCCTTGTTGCTCAGTTTTGTTTGCGCGCCGGCGTTTGCCCAAAAATATGCCAGCGTTAATACGACCAAAGCCAATATTCGCACTTGTGCCAGCACAAAATGCGATGTGAAATGGTATGCCTGGAAATATACCCCGGTCATCATGGAAAAAACCAGCGATGACAAACAATGGGTTTTGGTAAAAGATTTTGAAGGCTTTAACGGCTGGATTTCCGCTTCTTTGCTCAGCCCCAACGGCGCAATGGTGGCCAAAGTGGACTTGAACGTACGCAAAGGCCCGGGCGTCAGCAACGAAATCGTCTGCACGGTGGACAAAGGCTATACCTTTAAATATTTGTCCAAAAAAGGTTCTTGGATTGAAGTAGAAGACAACCCGGAAAAAGCCAGCGAAGGCAAATGCCGCGGTTGGATTTACAACCAAAACCTGTGGGGTTTCTTTAAGCAATAAGCTGTATTGATTTGCGCAGTTGCTGCGTAAAAAGATACAATGTAAGTATGAAAAAGATTTTAATTCTCATCACCTTAGTAAGTGTTGTTGCCTGTGTGTTTTGTGCCACGCGTAAAGTGCGTGAAGGGCGCTTTCACATTACCGGTACGATTGAAGTACCGCAACGCTTAGCCAAGGTAGCTCAAGCCGATAATAACTCTTGTGCTATTATCGTTAAAAACGCGGCCGATGTGCCGGTGGCTATCAAACGGGTGGTAAACCCGAAATTCCCCTTGCAGTTTCAATTGGGTGAAGACGATTTGCTGGCCGCTACTTTGGAAGGGGATTTGAAATTGGAAGTACAAATTAATAATCACGGCAAGTTGGGTGTGATTAAAGAGGGTGATATTTTCGGTGCTGCGGCCCAAAGCATTAAGCCGAATGCTAAAAATGTTTTGGTTCAGGCAGATAAAATGACCGGAGTCCCCCGCTTGGCGCGCCATTCCCGCGGAAATTTCTTCCGCACTGCGGCCCGCTAAAAAATAGTGAAATTTAAAACCCGCCTTTTAGGCGGGTTTTTTATTGGGTCATTTTATTTTTTCGTCTTGACTATGCGTAAAATAAATAGCAAAATAAAATATATCAGTTTGGGAGGATTTATATGAAAAAAGGGTGGGCCCTATTTGCGGTCCTGTTTGCTTCTTCCGCCATCGGTGCGGCGGCACAAACCCAAATGTTGGGTAAGCAAGACGTTTTGGACGCTTTTAAACGTTATAATCCCGCCGCCTTGGAAAAAGCGGCTTTGAATGAGCAGTATGCGGATTTGTTAAATAAATTAGCCGCTTCCTACTCAGCCGCCCGTACGGAAAAAAATCAGTTGGAAATGATAGCCCTGGTGAAGAATTTTGACAATTCCATTCTCTTGCAAGGGGTTAAAAACCGCTATGCACAAGGGCGCACCTTGCAGTTGGTAAGCGGTACGGATTTGGCTTCTTTAGAGCGGGACACCCGCGCCGAAATTTTGGCTTTGGTGGAGGATATTTACAAAAACACCATTGAAGTAAAAGAAATTCAGTTGGAAAATTATAAAACCCAACGCAAAGCTATTAAAAAAAGCAAAGTTCTGTCCAGAGATGAGAAAAAGCGGATTGTGGCGGTTTTTGACCAGCAAATAAAAGACGTAAAGGAAGAAATGAAGTCTTTTAAACAAGATCACCGCCAAAAAATTCAAGATACGGCCGATGTGTATTTTGCCGAAATCCGCTCTAATTACGAAGCATCTGTCGCGGCGGCTTCGGCCCAAAGTTTGAAAGCCGAACAAGCGGAAAATTTATCGGTAACGGATAAAAATAAAAAACCGGTTGCCAAATAATAGCTTAATTTTTGCGCTTCTCTTGCTTTTATAAAGGGCAAGGGAGCGCATTTTTTGTGTAAAAGTTGCAGTTGTATTGCGGAAATTGGTTTAATATAGAAGAAGGAATTTTCCCATTTCTTAGATTTATTTTTTTTAAGGATTTTTCAATTATGATTAGAGTAATGATAGACAAAATTTTTGGTACCAAAAGCGAGCGCGATTTAAAAAAATTACAACATTATATAGACAAAGCCAATTCTTTGGCTGATGCCATGGCCGCTTTGGCTGATGAACAATTAAAAGAGAAAACACAAGAATTTAAAAACCGCTTAGCCCAAGGGGAAACGCTAGATGAACTTTTGCCGGAAGCCTTTGCCGTCGTGCGTGAAGCGGCCAAAAGAGTCATCGGTTTGCGCCCGTATGATGTGCAATTTTTGGGCGGTATTGTTTTGCACCAAGGTAAAATTGCGGAAATGGGCACCGGGGAAGGGAAAACTTTGGTGGCGGTGTTGCCTTCTTACTTAAATGCTTTGAGCGGAAAAGGGGTACACGTCGTAACGGTCAACGATTATTTGGCCCGCCGCGACCGCCAATGGATGGGCCCGATTCATGAATTTTTGGGTTTGAGTGTCGGTTATATTAACCACGATATGCCCAACCACGAACGTCGCGAAATGTATGCCAAAGATATTACTTATGTAACCAATAACGAATTGGGCTTTGACTATTTGCGCGACAATATGGTCATCTCTGCCGAAGATCGTGTTTTGCGTCCGTTAAACTATTGTATCGTGGACGAAGTGGACTCTATTTTAATTGACGAAGCCCGCACCCCGCTGATTATTTCCGGTCCGTCTGACCAAAGCACCGATAAATATTATATTGTTAACCGCTTGATCCCTGCGTTAAAAGTCCGTTTGATTACGGAAAATGACGAAGTAAAAGCCAAATATGAAAACATTGATTTGGCTGAAGGCTATGACGGCATTGTAGATGAAAAAAATCATACGGCTACCTTAACGGAAAGCGGTATTGCCAAAGCAGAAAAGTTTTTAAATGTTTCCAATTTGTACGATGATGTGCAATCGGAGTGGGTACATCATATCCACCAGGCATTGCGTGCCCATCACTTATATGAAAAAGATGTAGATTACGTCATCAAAGACGGCGAAGTGATTATCGTGGACGAATTTACCGGACGCTTGATGCCGGGCCGCCGTTGGAGTGATGGCTTGCACCAAGCCGTAGAAGCGAAAGAAGGGTTGCAAATCAAAGAAGAAAACCAAACATTGGCAACCATTACTTTCCAAAATTTCTTTAAACTTTACAAAAAGCTTTCCGGTATGACCGGTACGGCTATGACGGAAGCCAATGAATTTTGGCAGATTTACAAATTAGATGTAGTGGAAATCCGCCCCAACCGCCCGTCTAAACGTTTGGATTATCCGGATTTGGTTTTCTTGACGGAAAAAGACAAATTTCAAGCCATTGTGGCTGAAATTGAAGAACTTTGGAAACATGGGGCCCCGGTGTTGGTGGGTACCCGTTCTATTGAAAAATCCGAAAAATTGGGCAATATGTTGCGTGCTAAAGGCATTCCGCATAAGGTATTAAATGCCAAGTATCACGAAATGGAAGCTCAAATCATCAGCCAGGCCGGACGCAAAGGAGCGGTAACCATCGCTACCAACATGGCCGGTCGCGGTACGGATATTGTATTGGGCGGCAGTCCCGCCGAAAAGAGCGAACAGGAATATGTGGTCGCGCAAGGCGGTCTGCACGTATTAGGTACCGAACGCCACGAAAGCCGCCGTATTGACAATCAATTGCGCGGCCGTTGCGCCCGCCAAGGGGACCCGGGTTGTTCCCGCTTTTACATCTCCTTAGAAGATGAATTGATGCGTTTATTTGCCAATACAGCCAAAATCAGCTCTATTTTAAGCACATTGGGTATGAAATCCGGCGAAGCGATAGAATCGCGCCTGATGAGCCGCCAGATTGAAGGGGCCCAACGCATGGTGGAAGGCCATAACTTTGACATTCGTAAACACTTGTTGGATTATGATAAAGTCATGAACCAACAACGTACCGCTATCTATGGGCTTCGCAATGCTATTTTAGACGGCGAAGATATGACCAATACCACTTTGCGCATGATAGAAGAAGTGGTGGAAGAAATAGTGGAAAACCATTTTGTGCCGCGCAACCCCGCCAAGAGTAATTTTGAAACGCTCAATATTACTTTGCGTTCTTTATTCCCCTATGCTTTTGAATATAAACATGAAAACACGACGGATAAAACGTGCGAGTCTTTGGCAGCGGAAATTTTTGCGATTGTGGAAAAACTTTATCATGAACGTTCGGATTTCTTTGCCAGCCAAGGGGTTATTTTCCCGGAATTGGAACGTATGCTTTTGTTGCAAATCATTGATAATGCCTGGAAACAGAATTTGTATGAGTTGGACCAATTAAAGAGCAGTGTCAGTTTGCGCGGATACGCCCAAAAAGACCCGCTGATTGAGTATCAAAAAGAAGCCTATAAACTTTATGCCGCCATGATGAACAAAGTGCGCGACTTAATGGTAGGCTATATTTTCCGCTTGCAATTGCCGCCTGTTCGCCAGGCTGTTTCCCCTAAGAAACAAGCCACCGAACAAAAGCAAGACAATGCCGGTGAAGAATCTTCTGTACGCAAAATAGGCCGCAATGATCCTTGTCCTTGCGGCAGTGGAAAAAAATATAAAAAATGTTGTGGAGCTGAAAAATGAACTATGTCAAAAACATATTATTGTTAATCTGCGCTTCTTGTGCTATTTTGTTGGCCTTGTCGTTCTTTTCCCGCAGAAAGCCCATTGAAGCCCAAATGCCTTTGGTTACCAAACAAATGGTAGCCGAAAACCAAGAAAAAGAACAGAAAGAACAAACGCAACGTTCCAATGCGGCTGCTGCGCGCCGTCATGCGGAATTGATCTCCAAAATGACCGCTTGTAATACCAATGAAGAGTGCATTATTGTAGACAAAGACCCCTGCGGTTGTTTGAAGGGGCCCGAAGGCGTAACGGCAATTAATGCGTCTTATTCGTTGGAATTTTCTAAATTGATGGAAAAACGTTTTGCGTTGGCGACGGCTTGTCCGTCCGTTGGCTCTACGGAAAAAGAATGTTCTGCCAGCGCACGGCCTGTTTGCTTGCAAAACCGCTGTAAGATAGGTTATCAGGAATAAACGCATGAGCCCTATTCGCCGTCCGTTTTTAAACGAAGAAAAAGCCGAAAAGAAGCCGTCCCGCTTTTTGGCTTTTTCGGCGTTTGTGGGCAAAGCCTTGTTAAAATTTTTCTTTTTACTGCTCTGTTCGGCGGGGACGGCCCTTTTGTTTAAGCTGAGTTATCCGAAAGATTCTCATAGTTTGTTGGCGTGGTTGGCCTTGGCCCCTTTTATGGTGGGGATCTTGCGTTTGCGCGGTTTTTGGGGAACGATTCTGTTTTCTTGGTTTACCGGTACATTGGTATATGCCGGATTGTATTTTTGGATTTACATTACCTGTTTAGACGGCGGCGGTATGAGCCCCGTTTTAGCGGCCGGTGCTTGGCTGGGGCTGAGCGGATTGATGGGCCTTTTCTTTGTCATTTTTGGCGGTAGCTGTTTCTTCCTTAAACGTCTAAAAAGTTTCTTTCCGCTGTTGGCGGCTTTGGGGTGGGCTTCTTTGGAATGGGCGCATGAAATGTTGGCTACTTATGTGTTGGGCTTTCCGTGGTTCTCGTTGGGGTACAGCCAATGGAATTTGCCGCAAATCATACAAATTGTTTCTTATACGGGCAGTACCGGCTTGAGTGCATTGATTGCCTGGTGCGCTTGTTGCGTTGGGTATGCATTTGGTACTTCTTCTTTGAAAAAAGGTATTTTGCATTTATTGTTTGCCGCGGGGCTGTTTTTGAGTGTGTATGGGTATGGCTATTGGGCTCTTTCCCGCCCGGAGCCGCGTGCGCTTTTGCGCTTGCGTGCCGCGGTGATGCAACCTAATATTGACCAATACAAAAAATGGTCTGCCGAGTTTGAACAAGAAATTTTAGACACTATTGCCGCCATGGGGGCTGAACAAACCGACAAAAATGTGATGTTGATGATTTGGCCGGAAAGCGTGACGCCGGGCCCGGTGCAAGAAGAGCCTTATTACTCGGTTATCAAGGGGGTTGCCGATATTACGGGGGCTTGGCAGTTGGTCGGCTCTAACCGGACAACCGACGGAAAAAATCTGGTCAGTGCGTTTTTGTTTTCGCCGGATGACGGCTCTCTTACGTTTTACGACAAGACCCACTTGGTGCCTTTTGGTGAGTTTATTCCTTTTGAAGAAAGCGTGCGGAAATTATTACCCCAAGTACAAGTGTTGGGAGAATTGGGGGCGTTCTCTGCCGGTAAATGGGATCAACCTTTATTGCAGGCTTCACAGGTGCCTTTCGGCACAACGATTTGTTATGAATCGGTCTTTTCCACCAGATGGCACAACCAAGCCAAAGGCGGGGCTAAATTTTTTGTAAACATTACCAATGATGCTTGGTTTTTTGATACAGATGCGCCGTATCAACATTTGGCAGTATCGGTTTTGCGCGCGGCAGAGTTGGGGCGCCCTGTTTTGCGTGCCGCCAATACGGGCATTTCTGCCGTTATCTCTGCCCGGGGGGAAATATTATCACGCGCGGAATTAAACACGCGCGGTGTTTTGCAAGCCGATGTGCCGCTGCCTTTGGGGGACAACCACACTTTTTACGATGAATGGGGGGCATGGTTCGCCTGGATTTGTGCCGCCATCTATTTTACGATTTTACTTTCAACCATGGTTTTTTCTTATGAATAATATTGAATTTAAAGATGTAGAAAATGCGCTTGCTTTGCTGACCGAGCGCGTGCAAAAAATAGGGCAAATAGAAAATATCCCGGCCAAAAAAACCGAGCTTGCCGAACAGGAAGCTTTAGCCGCGGCGCCGGATTTTTGGAACGATAACCAAAAAGCCAAGACGATTACCCAAAAAATAGATGCTTTAAAAAGTTCCATAGAAATATACCAAAGCTTAAAAAAGCAATTGGAAGATTGCCAAACTTTATACGATTTGGCGCGTGAAATGCAGGACGAAAACGAATTGCCCGCCTTAAACGAATCCCTAAAAGAGTTAGAAAAACAAATAGAGAAAAAAGAATTTGAGATTACCCTTTCCCACCCGCATGACAAATTGCGTGCTATTTTAACCATTCATGCCGGAGCGGGCGGCACCGAATCGTGTGATTGGGCCCAAATGCTTTTGCGTATGTATACGCGCTGGGCTGAACAGCACGGGTTGAAAGTGTCGGTAACGGACGTTTTACCCGGTGAAGAAGCCGGCATCAAAAATGCTTCTATCATTGTAGAAGGGCCGTATGCGTATGGTTATTTGAAAGGAGAAAACGGCGTGCACCGCTTGGTGCGGGTTTCTCCGTTTGATGCCAATGCGCGGCGGCATACCTCTTTTGCATCGGTAGATGTTTTACCCGATATTGAAGAAGAAATTAATATTGATATTCCGGAGCGCGATATTGAGCTGGAAACCAGCCGCGCCGGCGGCCATGGCGGTCAAAACGTAAACAAGGTGGAAAGTGCGGTGCGTTTGTTGCACAAACCTACCGGGATTGTGGTTTCTTGCCGTATAGAAAGAAGCCAACTGCAAAACCGCCAAACCGCTATGAAAATGTTAAAAGCGCGTTTGTATCAAATGGAATTGGACAAAAAACGTGCCGAAGCCGAGAGAAGATACGGACAAAAAGGGGAAATAGCGTGGGGGCATCAAATCCGCTCTTACGTATTTATGCCTTATCAATTGGTAAAAGATTTGCGCAGTAATCATGAAACGGCCAACATCACTGCTGTAATGGACGGCGATTTGGACCCGTTTATTTTTGCCTACCTGCGCTACGAAGCGGAGCGTAACGCATGAGCGGACTTTATATCCATATCCCTTTTTGCCGCCAGAAATGCCGCTATTGCGACTTTCCTTCCTTCGCCGCGCAAGAAGAAATGATAGATGCTTATTTGGCCGCTTTACAACAGGAGGCTGCCCTTTATCCCAATGCACAATTTAATACTTTATACATCGGTGGCGGTACCCCAAGTTTATTAACGGAAAAACAGCTGTCTTATTTGCTAGATATAATTACATGGCGTTTTGGCGGGCTATCTTCTTTTGAAGAATGCACGATGGAAGCAAATCCGGAAAGCCTGACCGCCGAAAAATTAAATTTATTAAAAGATGCCGGATTAAGCCGTTTGAGCCTGGGGCTGCAAAGTTTTAATGATGCCGTTTTAAAAAAAATCGGACGTATTCACCAAGTAAGCACTTTTCTAAAGGCCTATGAACAAGCCCGCAAGGCCGGTTTTGAGAATATCAATGTGGATTTGATTGGCGGGCTGCCCGGTGAAACGGAAGAAGATTTTATCAAAGGGGTAGAAAAATTGGTCGCTTTGGACCCGATGCATATTTCTGTTTACGGCTTGCAAGTAGAAGAAGGGACCCCTTTTGCCAAAGACGGCATATCTGCCGACGAAGACGTGCTTCGCCGGGAATTGGAAAAAGTGCATGAAGTATTAGGTCATGCCGGTTATCAGCACTACGAGATTTCCAACTATGCCCGCCCGGGGCATGAAAGCAAGCACAATATGAATTATTGGCAAAATGGCTCTTATTTGGGGCTGGGTTCGGCGGCGGCCTCTTACTTAAACGGCGAACGCCGCTATAATGTTTTAGATGTTAAAGAATATTTGCGCCGCATGGAGTTTGGTCTTTCCCCGGTGGAAAGTGCCGAATCTTTGACCGGAAAGGCCAAAGAAGGCGAGCGTATTATGCTGGGGCTTCGTATGTTGGGCGGTATAAAATTAAGCGAAGAACAAAGCCAGATGTTCGCTTCGGAAATAGAAGAGTTATGTGCCCGCGGTCTTGTGAGCCGTCAAGGGGATTTACTAAAATTAACTTTTGAAGGAATGTTCTTGGCCAATCAGGCCTTTATGGCTTTTGTGGGTCCGTTTGACGCATGAGAATTAACGCAATCCATACCCGGGTTTTTAAAGAAAGAGAAGATTTGTTGGCTTTTATTTTTAGCCACGTTGCCGGACTGAAAGAAAAAGACATTTTAGTCATTTCTTCCAAATTATTATGCTTGTGGAAAGGCTGTGTCGTGCAAGCCAAAACACAAGAGCAGAAGCAAAATTTAATCAAAGAACAGAGCGATGCCTATTTACAAACCCGGTGGGCTTGGCTGACGCTTAAATGCGGTATGGTGATGACCAACGGCGGTGTGGACGAATCTAACGCCGACGGGAAGTATTTGTGTTTGCCGCCTGATTTATATGCCTGTGCCGAAGAAATCCGCTTGGCCTTGTGCCGTCATTACGGGCTTAAAGACGTGGGCGTGATTATTACCGATAGTATGATTTTGCCTTTGCGCTCAGGTGTGATCGGTGCGGCAGTAGCTTATAGCGGATTTGAAGGGGTGCGCGATGAACGCGGCCAAAAAGATATTTTTGGTAAACCCCTGGAAGTTACTTTTGTAAATTTAGCCGATGCTTTGGCCGCTTCGGCGGCTGTAACCATGGGGGAGCGTAATGAGCAAAAGCCTTTGTGTGTTATAGCAGGGGCCCCTGTCCGTTTTGTGGCAAAGACGGACCCGGCAGAAATTAAATATCCGCCGGAAGAAGATTTGTACGCGCCGTTGTTTCAAGCGGCCGGACTTATAAAAAGGAGAACAAAAGAATGAAGAATGTGTTGTTAGAATTCAAAAAATTTGTCATGTGCGGTAATGTGATAGACATGGCTGTCGGTATCATTATCGGCGGTGCGTTTACGAAAATCGTAAACTCAATGGTGGCTGATGTGTTGATGCCGCCCTTGGGCCTGTTGTTGGGAAAGGTGGATTTTTCCAATTGGTTTGTGGTTTTGAAACAAGGCGCTACGGCCGGGCCGTATGCTTCTTTGTCTGCGGCGCAAGCGGCCGGTGCTACTACGCTCAACATTGGCAATTGTTTAAATGCCATTATCAGCTTTTTAATTGTAGCGGCTTGTATTTTCTTTTTAATCAAAATGATTAACAAGTTAAATGCTCCCAAAGAAACTGCCCCCGCTCCGGTAACGACGAAAAAATGTCAGTACTGCTGCAGCGAAATTGCTTTGGAAGCCACCCGCTGCCCCCATTGCACCTCTGAATTAGGCAAATAGTTTTTGCTATCTGTTAAACACAGCGTAAAGAGTTTTCTTTGCGCTGTGTTTTTTAATAAAAGGTTTTCTGCTTTTGTTGTTTTTGTTACAATAAATTTATGAAATATTTTGCCCATCGCGGAGCCTGGGCCGAATTACCGGCCAATTCTTTGCCTGCTTTTGCCAAAGCGCGGGAAGTGGGGTGTACGTGCTATGAATTAGACGTACACATGACCTTGGACGGCTCTTTGGTGGTGCATCACGATTATAGTTTAGCCACAGATACCACTTCGCAACGCAATATCCATGAAATTACGTTTAGCGAAATCAAACAATGCCGCCTGTTGCATTCCTTTGACCCTTATTTAAATATCCGTCCGCCTTTATTGCGGGAAATTTTTCCGATTATTGTGGATCAATTGGAACTCTTAAACATTGAAATCAAAAACGACAACAATGTTTATCCGGGTATAGAAAAAGCCTTGTGGAAGGAGTTGGATATTTTGGGGCCGGAAGCTGTTAAAAAGGTGCTTATTTCCAGCTTTGATTATGCCACCTTACAGCGCGTGCGCCAAATTGCCCCACAGGCCAAAATCGGCGTGTTGACGCGCTTGTTTGATCCGCAAAAAATACGCAGTTTATCTGCTAACAGCGTGCATATCAGCAAAACTTTAATTACCAAAGAAATTGTGGATATTTGCCACAGCGAAGGGCGGGAAGTGTATGTTTATACCATCAATGATAAATATACGTTGCGCTCTTTGCAACGCATAGGAGTAGACGGCATTTTTACGGACCGCCCGGAGCTTTTCTTGCCGCAAAAAGAATTTCTGCCGGAAGAGTTGGTAGAGAAATATACGCCTTTAAAATTATCCAAAAAAACCCGCGTCCCCCGCTTATGATTTATCGTATAAAAAACCCGCTCTGTTGAGCGGGTTTTTTAATATTAATAATCTGAATAGTCAGAGCTGTATGATTCGGTGGAATAGTCCGCAGCAGACGTATCACCGCCGGCGGGCTGCCCGCCATAGTATTGTTCCGGCGAATAGCGGCGGGGTCTTTCCCACAGACGTTTGGTATTTTTGTACTCACGTTCCCCCGGCTCACCCGGCACCATGGGGCGGGTGCGGTCATCAAAGAAATAGACGTTCTTTTGGGTTTCGGGTTGCACTTCAAAGATGTAGTTGGATTCCGTATTGGGTTTAGCTTCACGGCGTTCCTTATAAGCATCTTTTTCCAAATCGTCTAAATAGTCTTGTTCGGTTAAATATATTTTTTTGCGATAATACGTCGTATCGTCTTTTTGCGCATTTTTAGAAGCGCAAGCGGTAAAACCAAGGCAAATAAAGGCACAAAGCGCCAAGCGAATAAAGGTTTTCATTTTTTTTCTCCTTAAATCTTCCTTTCACCTGATAATATAATGTTTTCTAGCAAGCATGCAAGGGTTACCGGTCCTACCCCGCCCGGTACAGGGGAAATTTTACAGCCTTTTTCCAACAAATCTTGTGTTTGTGCATCTCCGCACAAATTGCCGTCCGGCCCCAGGTTTGTGGCAATATCTATAATAATCGCTCCGGCGGGGACATTGACGCGGGTTAATAAACCCGCTTGTCCGGCGGCACTGCAAATGAGATGGGTGTTTTGTAGCGAAAAAGCCAAATCTTGGGTATAGGTATGACAAATTTTGGTAGTGGCATTTTTACAGGTCAATAAATGGGCCAACGGACGGCCTACATTAGGGGATCGTCCGATGACAGCCGCTTCCAACCCTTGCGGGTTTATCCGGTGATGCTCCAACAAGCGCATGACCGCTAAAGCGGTGCAAGGGATAAAGGTTTTTAAGCTTTCTACATCTTCCCACGTTTTACATAAAAACAATTTACCCATAGAAACATCGGACATTCCGTCAATGTCTTTTTCCGCGGCGATGAAATGTTCAAATCCGCTGTTGGCCAAATGCTCCGGCAAAGGACGGGCAATTAAAATAGCATCTGTTTGCGGGTCGGCAGATGCTTTGCGCAGTAATGTTAAAAATTCTTCAGTAGAAGTGTGATTGCTAATGGGTTGTATTTGGCAACGAACCCCTAGTTTTTCCGCGGCGGCTACTTCTTTTTTAAGATAAACATAAGCACCATAATCGTCGCTGGACCCTACTGCAAACAAAGACAAAGCCCTGCCCAAGCGTTCTTGTACCCGCTGGGCTCTTTGCAGTAAAGGTTCGCGCAATTGAGCGGCTAATGTTTTTCCTTCCAAAATCATATATATATCATATCAAATTAGCCCTATCCCCGCCCATGGGTTTAAATTTTATGTTTGAAAAGTTTTATTTTTTGCTATGATGTTTTTATATATTTTATTTGGCGGTAGAAATGATGAAAAAACTTTTTTGTTTATTTTTTCTTTTGATGCCTTGTTTGTCTTTATCGGCTCAAAATAATATCAAAATGGTAACTTATTTTCCGGTGCCTTATGTTTCTTATTTGGACTTGAACGTAACCGGTACGTGTGATTTGGGCCTTTTGGATACTTGCCGCTTAAGCATTGCTAAAGATTGGACTTTTTCTTCCGAAGCTACTCAAGGCGGCCTGGAAAGCAATGCGATCATCGTTAAAAAAGGAAGTTTATCATTAAACTCTTCCAATCCGTCTTCTGCTATTCAAGGCCGTGTGTTGCAAGTGGGCCGTCCGGCTGCGCAAGGAAACTCTTTGTTGCAGATTACGGATTCTCTGCTGGTAAAAAAATCGCTTCTTGAAAACGGGATATTTTCCCATATTCAAGCCGAACAGGTGTATTTAAAAAAATTATTCTTGGGCGGGTATGAATTCCCGGTTTGCTCTTCCGCCACCGGAAACGAAATCCGCTGGAAAAAGTTAACCATAGACGGAACAACAGGGGTTTTCTTAACCTGTGATGAAGATTAAAATTTTATCTGAAATACCCGGCTAGAGCCGGGTATTTTTTTGCTTGCCAATATACTTTAACCGCACTCTTGGGATAAGCCTAACAAAAATTGCCTGATAATGATAAAATATATATATACTTTATTTTATGCCGTTCGGTGGGAGCCGTGCGGAGTTTGGAGGGGCATATGCCTATTTGGATTTTTAGGATTTCTACACTGATTGCATTTCCGTTTTTAACCTATGATTTTATTGACAAAGACCCGGTTTCCTTAGCCGGCGGTTTGCTTTGTGCGTTGATTGTCATCATCGCCGAAGCTATTTTTAAACGCTTGCGCTTGATTAAGATGATGATTGCTTGTTTTGGTTTCCTGTTGGGTTATTTGTTGTTTATTTTCGGCGATTATGCCGTAATGAATTTTGCCTTGGGCGGGCAAGATTGGTGGGCGGCGCATGAACGCTATGTAGAAATCGGGCTGATTATTTTCGGTGTTTTTGCCAGCTTGTTGAAATCGCGCGACTTGGAAGGCCTTTCCTACAATGGCCGCCACTTAAAAGTTGCCGATGTCAGCGCGTTGATGGACGGACGCATTGTGGATTTGTGCGAAATCAATTTCCTTTCCGGTGTGATTGTATTGCCGGTGTTTGTGTTGGAACAATTAAATAAAATGGCCGCTTCCAAGGACCCCTTGGAACGTGCCAAAGGCCGCCGCGGTTTAGATGTGGCTACCCGCTTGCAAGAATTAAAAGAAATTGCCGTACGTATCACCGCCAAAACCCCCAAGGCTGAAGACGACACCGAACGGGTGGTAAAATTAGCCAAAAGCTTAGATGCCGAATTGGTAACCTTGGATTTTAATGCCAATAAAATCGGTGCTTTATACGATGTGGTGGTGTTGAATATTGCTGATTTAACTACCGCCCTTAAACCGGTTGTTTTGCCGGGGGAAACGATGTCTTTATTTATCATGAAAGACGGCAAAGAGAAAGAACAAGGCATCGGCTATTTAGACGATGGCACAATGGTAGTGGTGGAAGAAGGGCGTAAGCATATCGGCAAAAGAACGGAAGTGTCTGTTTATTCCATTTTGCAAACCTCTTCCGGCCGTATGATTTTTGCCAAAGTAAAATAAAATGCACAGCACAGACCAACTGACTTTTGCAGGCGCGATTATTGTGGCGGGAGGGTTAGGCAAACGCATGGGCCGCCCGAAGCAAATGTTGCCTTTGGCCGGGGTACCGGTATTAGTGCGCTCTGTGCAGGCTTTTCAAAAAATAGCTTGCGTCAAGCAAATTGTAGTGGTTACTTCCTTAGAAAACCAAGAAATCCTAAAAAAATATTTTTCTGATTTGACATTTGCCCAGCCGGGGGAAACCCGTTTGGGCTCCGTAATAAGCGGAGTACAAGCCTTGGACCCGCACGTGCAGGCTATTGCTGTGCATGACGGCGCCCGCCCGTTAGTAAACCCTTCGGCAGCAGAGCGGTGCTTACAACGCGGCTTTACCGAAGAAGCGGCTGTTTTGGCAGTACAGGTAAAAGACACCATCAAACAAGTGGGGCATGGCCAAGTGCAAAAAACGTTGGACCGCTCTTGTCTGTGGGCTGCACAAACCCCGCAATGCTACCGCGCCGATATTTTGCGCAAGGCTTTGGAACGCTTTGGCTATCAACAGGACGCGACGGACGAATCCCAACTTGTAGAGCGGTTGGGGGTGAGTGTGAAAATAGAGCCGTCCGATTATCAAAATTTGAAAATTACCACGCCGGAGGATTTAGTCATGGCGGAAGCTTTTTTGCAGACGGGTGCGCAACTTCGCACCGGGTTTGGTTTTGATTTGCACCGCATGAGCGCGGGGCGAAAATTTATCATAGGCGGGAGCGAAATCCCGCACAGCAAAGGTTTTGTGGGACATAGCGACGGCGATGTGGTGTTGCACGCCATTTGCGATGCTATTTTGGGGGCTTTATGTTTGGGAGAAATCGGTTTACTCTTTCCACCTACGGACCCCACCATTGAAGGCATTGACAGCAAAGAAATTGCCAAAAAAGTGCTTGAATTGGTGCGTGCGCAAGGGGCGCGCTTGCTTCATATAGATGCTACCTTGGTAACACAAGAGCCTAAAATCAGCCCGCACTATGCACAGGTAAAGAAATCCTTGGCAGCAGTATTTGAAATGGACGAGAAAAATGTCAGTTTTAAATCTAAAAGCCACGAGCACGTAGGTGAAATCGGCCGCGGGGAAGCGGCGATGTGCCATGCCGTGGCCACGTTACTTGTAGGAGAAGAAAAATGAAGAAAAGTGTGTTGTTTATAATCTTGGGCAGTTTTATATTGGGGGCGTGTTCCAGCACGAATTTTACATCTCGTAAAAAACTTTCCGGTATTGATTATTCCGCCTATGAGCGCCCGGTTTCTTTTATTCCGCAAGAAGATAAACCGGCTGATGAAGATTTTATTGCGCATTTGCCCGGCCCGAGTGTATTAGACGAAATGCCGCAAGATACTTCTTTAGCAGATGGCCAAAACCAACCGCAAGAGCCTTTGGGCGAAGATGAAGATTTTACATCGGAAGAAATTGAAGCTTCCTATGGCCGCTATGCCGATGTGACGGTGGTAGCGGCGGCTAAAAGAGTCCGCTTGGGTAATGCTGCCAATTCCAAAAATATGGCCATTTTTCAAAAGGCGTTAGATGAAGCATATAAAAAAGCTTTGCGCACGTACCGCCCGGCGGGATTTACCTATTCTATTGCCAGCGTAGGGGCGGTTAATCCGCTGTCGGATATAGAAGTAAGCTGTATTTTGGGCGAACAAGCGGCCAATGAAATCGGCAAGCCGACGTGTGATTTGTTTTTCCAAACCATCGTTTTACAATACAATACTTTGTTGAAAGAGGCACAATCCAATGCAGCTTTATAATAGCGAAACCAGAAGAAAAGAAGAATTTAATCCGTTAAATCCCGCTCAGGTTACCATGTATTGCTGTGGGCCTACGGTGTATAATTATGCGCACATCGGCAATATGCGCACCTATATTTTTGAAGATTTATTGGGCCGTACTTTGCGTTTGCGCTATCCGGTTAAGCACGTTATGAACGTAACCGACGTGGGACACTTGGTCTCCGATGCTGACGACGGCGAAGACAAAATGGAAGTAGGTGCCGCGCGTGAAGGAAAAAGCGCTTGGGATATTGCCAAGTTTTACGAAACTAAATTTTTTGAAGATTACGATGCTTTGCATTGTACGCGTCCGTCCGTTACCAGCCGCGCGACTGAGCATATCCAAGAAATGATTGCTCTGGTGAAAACCTTGGAAGAAAAAGGCTATACCTACCGCACCAGCGATGGTATTTATTATGATACTTCCAAGTTTGCCCGTTATGATGCTTTGGTGGGCCGTAGCCGTTTGGAAGGCTTAAAAGGCGGCGCGCGCGTGGAAATGAGCGAAGAAAAGAAAAACCCGACGGATTTTGCTTTGTGGAAATTTTCTCCGACGGATAAAAAACGCCAGATGGAGTGGGATAGCCCTTGGGGAGTCGGCTTTCCGGGGTGGCACGTGGAATGTTCTGCCATGGCTATGAAATATTTAGGCCCCACCATTGATATTCACTGCGGCGGGATAGACCACGTTTCGGTACACCACACCAACGAAATAGCCCAAAGCGAAGCGGCCACCGGTCAAAAATATGTGGACTATTGGGTCCATGGCGAATTTTTGGTATTGCGCGCGGGAAAAATGTCTAAGTCCGGCGGTACGTTTGTTACTTTGCAAACCTTGCGCGATAAAGGATATGACCCGTTGGATTACCGCTATTTGTGCTTAACGGCACATTACCGCACGCAGTTGGAATTTACCTATGAGTCTTTGGATTCTGCCCGCAAAAGTTTGCAAACCTTACGCCGCGAAGTAGCCAAAGCACAAGAAACGGCCCTACGCCAAACAGCCGTTTCCACTGCCCGCTTGGGGGAAATGAAAGCCCAATTCCAAGCCGCTATGGAAGATGATTTAAACGCTCCCAAAGCATTAGCCGTTGTGTGGGAAGTGTTGCGCGGGGGAGATTTGAACGCCGCTGAAACAGTGGAATTTGTAAAATTTGCAGATGGAGTCTTGTCTTTGGACTTGTTCCGCGCTCCGGAAGAGAAAAAAGTAGCGTTGCCGGAAGAAATCCAACAACTTTTGCAAGCGCGTGCCGAAGCCCGCGCGGCAAAAGATTATAAAAAATCCGACGAATTGCGCGATGCTTTGCGCTCGGCCGGATACGCCGTAAAAGATACCCCGCAAGGGCAACAAGTGGAGAAACTTTGATGAAAAAAACGAATACCGAATTTATCCGCTACATTCCTAAATCTGATTTGCACGTTCATTTGGACGGATCTCTGCGTTTATCTACGTTGATTGAGTTAGCCAAAAAAGACGGCATTGAACTGCCGTCCTATACAGAAAAAGGTTTGCGGGATAAGGTATTCAAAAAGCAATATGCCTCTTTGGGGGAATATTTGCAAGGTTTTTCTTATACAACGGCAGTGATGCGCAGTTGGGAAAATATTGAACGCATTGCCTACGAATTAGGCCAAGATGCCATTGCCGAAGGGGTACGCTATATGGAAGTGCGCTTTGCTCCGCAGTTGCACGCGGGAGAACAGCTTAGCGTGGCCGACTCTGTGCGTGCGGTAGCGGCCGGATTAACGCGCGCGCGGGACGAATATAATGAGTCTTCCGTCGTGAAAGAAGGCCAAGACATTGAGTTTTATTTTGGGATTATCGTTTGCGCGATGCGTAGCTTTAATGCCTTTATGTCTCCGTATTATAAGGGCTTAATTGGCGGCCTTTCCCAATTTTCCAAGCCGGAAATTTTCGGTTTGGCTTCTCAAGAGCTGGCCCGCCGTGTGGTGAAATTGGTACAGGAAGAAAAACTGCCGGTGGTGGGTTTTGACTTAGCCGGGGAAGAAGCCGGATACCCCGCTTCGGACCATAAAGACGCCTACGAATATGTGCATAAATATTTTATTCGCAAGACCGTTCACTCGGGCGAAGCCTACGGCCCCGAATCTATCTTTCAGGCCATTACGCGCTGTTTTGCCAACCGCATCGGTCATGGTACGCATTTGTTTGCCGAAGATATGATCAAAGACCGCAAAGTGAAAGATAAAAAAGCCTATGTGGAAAACTTAGCCAATTATTTAGCCAGCGAACGTATCGGGGTGGAAGTTTGCCTGACGAGTAATTTGCAAACCTTGCCGGAAATTAAATCCGTCGCCAAACACCCGGTGCGGGAAATGATTAAGCGGGGGCTGTCGGTGTCTATTTGCACGGATAACCGCTTGGTTTCCAATACCAATGTTTCTAAAGAGTTGGAGCTTCTGGTAAAAAATATTCCGCTGACCCATAAAGAATTTAAAAACATTATTATTGCAGGATTTAAGGGAGCCTTCTTCCCGGGGACGTATATGGACAAGCGCAATTTTGTCCGAAAGGTGATTAACCGCTACGACGAAATGGTACAAAAATATTTGGACTAAAAAAGAAAAAAATTTTAAAACGCGCCGAAGAAAACGGCGCGTTTTTTTGACGGATAAAAAGAAAATACTTGACTCGTTTTTTTTTTTTGATTTAATGGGGATATACCCCATTAAATCAAAAAAGGAGAGAACGTATGAAAAAGCTGTCTAAAGTGATATTAAAGCTGTTAAAAGAAAAAAGGGAAGATGCTGAGCAGAAAGTACTCAGCATGGCACTTTGTTTTGGCAAAGGCTTTACATTGATAGAATTATTGGTGGTGGTCTTAATCATTGGCATTTTGTCGGCGGTGGCTTTGCCGCAGTATCAAAAGGCGGTGGATAAAGCCCGCGTGAGTGAGCTTTTTGCTATTGTTAAAAATTTAAAAGTACAGCAAGAAGCTTATTATATGGCTAATGGGTATTATGCACAAAGTTGTGAAGAGATGGGTGCCGATATTCCTTCCGGTTACATAAAGAATGCAAGTGGTGGCTATGATTTAAATAAAGGAAGCTATCATTACAATATTTCTTGCCAAAATGGCTCAAATGCAAAAACGGAAGGCCGCTCTTATGGGCTTATTCAGGCATCGGGGTTTAGTGTAAATATAGAAACTTACTTTGATAATATCACTGATACGGCTTCAGCGGGGCGTTCTTTTTGTTATGCAGTCAATGGCAATAGCCGCGGAATGAATGTTTGCAAAAATTTAGGAACAGAAAAGAAAAGTGAAAATGTGTATTGGCTTTAATAAAACCCCCGCTTTTAGCGGGGGTTTTCATTTACTCTTCATCAATCTTTAGCATCGCCACAAAGGCTTCTTGCGGAATGTTTAAACTGCCGATGCTTTTCATGCGCTTTTTACCCTCTTTTTGTTTTTCCAACAGCTTGCGTTTGCGGGTAATATCGCCGCCGTAACATTTGGCAATGACGTCTTTGCGGAAAGCGGGAATCGTCTCGCGCGCGATGACCTTTCCGTTAATAGCGGCTTGTACGGCCACTTCAAATTGTTGCCGTCCGATTAACTCTTTTAACTTAGCGCACAAAGCGCGGCCTTGGGTTTGGGCTTTGTCTTTGTGTACTACAACAGACAACGCATCTACCGGTGTGCCGTGCAATAAAATTTCCATGAGTACCACGTTAGAGCTGCGGAAACCCGCCACTTCATAATCAAAAGAAGCATATCCTTTGGATACGGATTTGAGCTTATTGTAGAAATCAATGACCATTTCGCCCATCGGCATTTCGTATTTGATAATCACGCGTTGGTTGGACAAATGGTCCATACTCATATAGGTGCCGCGTTTTTCTTTCAGTAGCGTCATCACGCCGTCCATAAATTCCACCGGAGTAACGATGGTAATGTGAATAACGGGCTCTTTGATGTCTATAATATCGCCGTGCGGCGGGAAATTGGCCGGGTTATCAATAATTTTATAACCGGGGTCGTCCGGTGCGTCCGGCAACGCGGCCAACTCTTGCGGGTGATTTTTACGGGACGTAAATTTTACGTGATATACTACGTTGGGGGACGTGGCAATCAAAGATAAATTAAACTCGCGTTCCAAACGTTCTTTCACGATTTCAATGTGCAAAATACCCATAAACCCTAAGCGGAACCCAAAGCCCAAAGCTTTGGACGTTTCACTTTGGTAATGGAAGGAAGAATCGGATAAATTTAATTTTTCCAAGGCGGTACGCAAGAGCGGAAAGTCGGTGGTTTCCACCGGGAAAATGCTGGCAAATACTACCGGTTTGGCATCTTCGTAGCCCGGCAAGGGGTTTTGGGCGGGGTTGTCAGCCAAGGTAATGGTGTCGCCTACTTTTACTTGGTGAATGTCTTTGATACCTGCCACCAGGTAGCCTACTTCTCCGGCGCTTAAAGAAGAACCTTTGTGCAATTGTTTGGGCGTCATAAAACCCACTTCTTCAGCTTTGTACCCGGCCCCCGTAGCCATAAAGCGGATATTTTGCCCGGCTTTAATACTGCCGTCCACAATGCGGATATACATAATAACGCCGCGGAAAGGGTCATAGAAAGAATCAAAAATCAATGCACGCAAGGGTGCCTTAGGGTCGCCCTGCGGGGCGGGGACATCTTCTATAATGCGGTCTAATAAATGCTCAATACCGGCACCTGTTTTGGCGCTGACACGTTCGGCTTCAATAGGGTCGTGCAGAATGTCCCAAAGTTGTTCTTCGGAAGCGTCGGCATCGGATTGGGATAAATCCACTTTGTTCATGACGGGAATAACTTTTAATCCCAAACTTTGGGCCAAGTGCGCATGGGCGACGGTTTGCGCTTCCACCCCTTGAGATGCGTCTACGAGCAACAGCACCCCTTCACACGCGCGCAAGGAGCGCGCTACTTCGTAGGAAAAGTCCACGTGTCCCGGAGTGTCAATTAAATTTAAGATATAGTCTTTGTATTGGATACGGACCGCTTTGGCCTTGATGGTAATGCCGCGTTCGCGCTCTAAGTCCATGCCGTCTAGCAGTTGGGCTTGCATTTTGCGCTTGGGAACGGTGCCCGTATCTTCCAAAATTCTGTCGGAAAGGGTGGTTTTGCCGTGGTCAATGTGGGCCACGATGGAAAAATTACGAATCTTCATCTTGGTTTAACTCTTCTACCAAATGCCGTATCTCTTCGGAGCTGGAAGCCAATAACGTGGCTTGGGCGGCATCTGAACAGGTTTCAAATTTTAAATTTCTAATGCGGTTTTTAATGCGCAAATACATGCGCGGCGGCACCGATAAAATATCCGTCCCTAACCCAAGCAACAAAGGTACCATTTTAGCATCGGAAGCTATTTCTCCGCAAATGCTTACTTCTTTGCCCCGTTGGTGGGCGGTTTGGATAATTTGATGAATGGTGCGCATAACGGCCGGGTGGCAAGGGTCGTACATGTGCGCCACTTCCGGATTTACGCGATCTACCGCAATTAAATATTGTATCAAGTCATTGGTCCCTATGGAAAGGAAATCTAGTTCATTAATCATTCCGTCCAGGGCAATGGCGGCGGAAGGCACTTCAATCATACCGCCTAAAGCTATCGGATTGACAGGCTTTTTGCCTTCTTGAGCCAACTCCTGTAAGGCTTGGTTTAAGGCCTCGCGTACGTGGCGTACTTCTTCTACGCAAGAAATCATGGGAATCATGATTTTTACTTGGGCGGGCACTTCGCTGGCCATACGCACGATAGCGCGTAACTGCGTGTGCATGAGTTCCGGATTTTTCAAAAATAAACGGATTCCGCGGCAACCCATAAAGGGGTTATTGTCTTTGTCAAATTCATCTAACGGAAAGTCCGGCTTTTTATCTGCCCCCAAATCCGCCAGGCGAATGGTCACGGGGCGGCGGTCAAACATTTTGGCGGTGGTCAAATAAGCGCGGTATTGCTCCATTTCGGTCGGAGGTTGCGGAATGTCCATATATAAAAATTCCGTACGCAACAGGCCCAATCCGTCGGTGATTAATTTTTTATTATCCTTGGTGTAGGTGCGCGGGTCAAAATTGACCATGAGCTTAAAATTCTTTCCGTCTGCGGTAATCGTGGGCAGCGGATTGATGGTTTGCAATAAGGATTCCGCTTTTTTAAGCTCGCGCTGGGTTTTTTTGTATAAAGAAAGTGTGTGCTTGTCCGGATTGATGATTAAGAGTCCGTTTTCGCCGTCCACAATCACCCAATCTCCGTCCTTGGTTTGGCGCAATGCGTGGGAAAGACCCACCACGGCGGGCAATTTTAAACTTTGTGCCAATATGGCCGTGTGGCTGGTTTTACCGCCCAAATCCGTACAGAAAGCAATGATTTGGTTTTCTTGCAGATTAATAGTGTCGGACGGAAACAAATCGTGCGCGATTAATACAGAAGGCCGTTTAACCGAAGAGAGAAAAGCGTTTTTGGTGCCTACCAAATTGCCGGCTAAACGCTTGCCCACGTCAAAAATATCATTTCGGCGTTCTTTAAAAAAATTGTCTTCCAATTGGCTAAAAGAGTTGGCTAATTCCTGTAAAGTGTGGAAAATAGCCGCCTGGGCCGACATGTGTTCATTTTTGATTTTTCTGACAGCGGCATCTTTGAGCATCGGGTCCTGCAAAATCATTTTATGCATGGACATTAAATTGGCGTACTCGGCCCCCAAAGAATCGCGTAAGCGTTGTTCGCACAAGTCTAAATCTTGCAGGGTTTTTTCTACCGCTTGGTTAAATTTTACAATCTCCGCCTTTACTTCCGTAACATCTATGTATTGGTTGGATACGGCAAAATCCGCCGTCGGCAATAAAACGGCTGGGCCGATGGCTATTCCGGGGCTGGCGGCAATACCGGTGATGACAAACATTAAAATTCCTCGTTAAAATTATTGGCAAATAAATCCGTAATTGCTTTGCAAGCGGCTTGCTCGTCTTCTCCGTCAAATGTCAGCGTAAGCGTGGAGCCGTATTCAGCCGCCAACATCAATACCCCCATAATGCTTTTGGCATTGATTTCCACCTTGTCTTTGGTTATTTTAATGTCGCAATTAAATCCGGCCGCCGTTTGTGCCACTTGGGCGGCGGGGCGCGCATGCAAGCCTAATCGGTTAGTTATTTGAATATCTGTTGTAATCACAAAATTTCCTTTTTAAAACAAGCAAACCCCGGTGAAAATAAGCACCGAAGTAATGTATAAATACACATTGGGAATGCGTAAACGGCGCGTAATAAACGAAATACACACAAAGAATATCACCAGCACCGCCCGCGCCAAAAAATCAATATCTACTTCAATAAAGCGGAAATAGCGGTACAGCGCAAATAAGATAAGCCCCGCGGCAAAGAAGATGCCCATTCTTTTGGCATTATAAATGGTGCGGTTCCAATCAAAACGGGTCAGCCCGAAGCAGGAAGATTCATTGGATTCATATCCTATTTTGATGCCTTTCCAGCGCACATACAGCGCAATGGCATTATAAACAACAAATGCCGCTGCCGGAGCGGTAAAAATAGATAAAAGCGGCGTGTACTCGGGCCCCATATCTTCAAAGAAATTCACACCCAGGGCTATCCATAGAAAAATAGCCATCACCAAGGTAAAAGGTTTCAATGTGCCCCAAAATAAGCGGTCTCCGATAGATGCCGCTGTAATGGACAAACCGCGGCGGGCGCCGTTCCATTCTGCTACTTGTTCTTTATAGTCGGTTACGGATTTGGCTTTGGCGACGCTTTCTTCTTGCTTGGCCATGGCCCCATAGCAGAAGGAAGCCATTACCGGGTGGGTGTTGAAAGTTTCTAAATAACGTAACATTACCGTAGGTAACATTTCCGGGTCATATTGATAGACTTTGCGTAAAAACGGCACCATCACAAAGGCAAAACCCAAATTTTGGTATTTAACAAAATTCCACCCGGCTTGCAGGAAGAAAGAGCGAAAAAACATATTTATTCTTAACCAAAAACTCATATCTTACCTCGTTTTTAACCGAAATGTGGGAATTAATGTCGCTAATCCGATCCAGGGCACCGCCAAGTAAGCTAAGTGAAAGGCAAAGTTGACCTTTGCGGAAATCAGCGGCGTAACCATCAGCATTACTTGTGTGCACAACCAAGTGGCGGTGGATATAAATACAAAAGTCATTAAAAAAGACAAAGCTAAAGACATAATCAAAATCCGCCACAAATCAGCCGGTTTTCGGCCGATTCTCTGTTCAGAGTAAATCAACCACTTAAAGCGGGTTTTGCGCAAAAAGGTATCAAAGAAAGAGTAACAAATAGCCGCTAAAATACCCAAGAAAAAGCCAAAGTGCAGTTCAATGCCTTGGCTGTATAAAATGAGAGGAATTGCCGTAGCCACCACCCCGCTGGGAGGGATAATCCCCCCTAAGGGAGAAATGTCTAAGAGTAATAACTCGGCAAAGACTCCTACTTGCACTCCTGCCAAAACATCACCCATAAACAACCCCAACAAAGGCCCCGCAATAATCGGACGGGAAACCAAAGTTTGGAAGGCATAAGTGGTGTCTAATTCCAACAAAGCCGCCAAAGTGCATAAGATAATGATAGTGGTTGTCATAATTATAAAATCTCTTTGATTGAAACGGATTTAGAACTAGGCACCGCTCTGGTTTCAATGTCTATCCCTAAATCGTTCAAAATGCGCAAAGTTTGTTTATCCTGTTCGTTTAAAAATACATTTTCAGCTAATTTTAAGGCTTGCTCTTTAAAATGCATTCCGCCGATGTTTAATGTGGGAATTTGCAAGCCGTCTTTAAGTAAAGGGTCCATATCTTGCAAAGATTCCATCAAAAGCAAAATGCGCTTGTCGGAGTCTTCCATATACTCCACACAATGGCACGGCTCCAAGATGGTCAATTCATATTCAAAAGGCAAGCACAGGCGCAACAGATTTTTATTCAAGCGGTGTTCCTTGTCTTTGGGACAAGGAATCACCACTTCATCAATATTAAGTTCGGGCAACCAAGCTTGTACTACTTGTCCGTGAATCAGCCTGTCATCTACCCGTGCAAAAATAATCGGCATGTTTACAGCCCCTTAATTAAAAGCTCCGTCGCGTTAATAACGGCGCGTTTGCCGTCTGCTTCAATTTTTTCGGCCAATTCTTTGGCGTTTAATTTTTTGCGGTTGTTCAGCGCGGTCAAAAGCATACTCAAATTAAGCCCGGTAATGACGTGGCATTTGGGCATATCTTTGGTGGCGGTTAAGGCAATGTTGGTGGCACTCCCGCCGAAAATATCGGTTAATACAATGGCCCCTTCCTGTTCTTGGGCCAACAAGGCTTTTAATGTTTCGGCGCCTTGTTCAATAGAGCTGGAGGTGGTAACGGACAAAGTGTCTATTCCTTCTGCGGCTTTGCCTAAAATTTGCGAAGCGGTTTCCAACATATATTGGGCTAAATTGCCGTGCGTAACCAAAATGAGTTTTACCATAATTATAATCCTATATCCCTGTGAAATTCCGAAGCGTTGATGCCTTGTTTGCGCAACGTCTCGGCTAATTGGTGCGCCATGAATACACTGCGGTGTTTGCCGCCGGTGCAACCCATGGCAATGGTTAAATAACTTTTCCCTTCTTTAATGTATTTGGGGATAAGATATTTAATCAAATCTGCGAACTTGTCGGCAAATTCTTGCGATTCTTTGAAAGACAAAATATAGTCTTGCACGGCTTTGTCCAGGCCGGTTTTTTCTTTCAAATCCGCAATGTAATACGGGTTGGGCAAGAAGCGTACGTCCATGACCAAATCCGTATCTTTCAATATGCCGTTTTTGAACCCGAAAGACACAACCGAAATTTGCATTTCCCCTTCTTTTTTGATTTCCAACAATGCCGAAATTTTTTCTTTTAATTCTCCCAATTTTAAATCGGTGGTATCTATTACTTTATCGGCGGCGGCTTTGATGGGGGATAAAAAATCGTGCTCATGCGCAATGGCGGCGGCCAATTTTTTATGAATGGGGTGTTTGTGTTTGGTTTCGGAAAAACGCCGAATCAAACATTCATCGGAAGCATCTAAAAAGATGACTTTCGGGCGGAAATCTTCCCGGGTTATTTTTTTAAGCATGGACGGCAATTGTTTTAAACGTTCGCCTTCGCGCACGTCCATACCCAGGGCGATGTTTTCCAGCTCGGGTCTTTCTTTTAAATAATCGGCAAATTGTTTAAACAAGGCCAAGGGCAAATTATCCACGCAATAAAAACCAAAGTCGCCAAATATTTTCAGCGCCTGGGATTTGCCGGCACCGCTCATGCCGGTAATAATAAAAAGTTTACGCTTTTGTGCCATTGTTTTTTTTCGTTTTAATCCGGTTAAATACTTGTTGGCTAAATTCCTGTGCGGAAAAAATGCCTTGCCGTTTTAATTGTTGGTTCAAAACGGCTACTTCAATCAATACCGCCAGGTTGCGCCCCGGAGTAACCGGAATGCTTAAAGACGGAATTTCCACCCCTAATATCTCGGTGGTTTTTTGGTCTATACCCAAGCGGTCAATGGTTTTGACGGGGGGCGTAAGCTCCACTTCCATATCAATAGCCATTTCATCTTGGGTGGCCCGCACGCCAAACAAAAGCTCTACGTCCAAAATGCCCAAACCGCGCACTTCCATAAAGTGGCGCAACATTTCCGGACAAGAGCCTATCAAATAGCGTCCCCAACGTTTTTGGATCTCCACCACGTCATCAGCCACTAAAATATGACCGCGTTTAACCAGCTCTAATGCACATTCGCTTTTGCCGATGCCGGCTTGTCCGCGGATTAACACGCCGCTGCCGCTTACACTTAAAAGCACGCCGTGTACGTGTGTCATAGGTGAAAGTTTTTCATCTAAAAAACGGGAAAATTCCGCCACAAAGGCCGAAGATTCCATCGTGGTTTTGAGTACCGGCACATCAGCAGCCAAACAGGCTTTTTTGATGGCGGGCATGGGGTCTAAATCGGCCGCCATGATGATACAAGGCACATTTCCTTTACCCAACATTTTGGTAATGTGAGCTCTGAGGGCCGATTGTTTTTGTTTGGTACAGAAGGCATACTCGCCCCGTCCGAACACTTGGATAGAGTTGGCTCTGAAAAGGTCCATGTGTCCGCACAGCGCAAGCCCCGGGCGGTTTACACTCGGGGTCGTGATTTCGCGGTGAATATATCTTTTGCCGCAAACCAGCTCCAAGTGAAGGCTTTTCACTTGGAGCAGTTCGCTGACAATTACGGATTTGGTGAAATGTTGCACCGCTAGACCTGCTTATTTCTTTTTAACGGGTTTAATTAACCCATAGGTGCCGTCCAAGCGTTTGAAAATTAAGTTAATTTGCTTGGAATCTTCGTCTAAGAACATCCAGAAAGAGTAGCCCAAGCGTTCCATTTCATAGGCGGCATCTTCGGGGTTCATCGGCGTAACTTCCACTTGCTTGATGACCGAGAATTTGACATCGGTGGTAGGCAAAGGAATATTGTCGGTAAACGTGGCAATTTCTTCTACTACGGCCGCTTTTTTGGTGGTGCGTTTGGCTTTGGTTTTTTCTTTCGCTTTTTTCATTTGAGCTTCTGCTTTGGTGGCAGCGGCATCAATGGCTTTGTATAAATCTGTTTCAACGGCAGAGGCGGAAATATTGTTTTTGCCTCCGGTGTGAATAACGATTTCGGCGCGTTGGTTGATTTTCTTTTCTACCGAGAGCAACACTTGCGCCCAAACGATATGATCAAAATTTTTCTCCATTTTGCTGACGCGGGTTTGCACAAATTGTTTGATAGCGGGCGTCAGTTTGATATTTTTAGCGGTAACTTTAATTTCCATATATTCCTCCGTATATTCTTTACGGGTAACCCGTAAAAACATTTAAACATTAATTCTCTATCGGTGTCAACGGCGAACGCGCGGTTTTTTGTATGAATGCTGATAAATACAAAAAAGCCCGGCAAACCATTGGCAGGGCTTTTCCTCCTTTTATGTATAAAATGTGTGACTTCGGTATCTAAGTATAAGAAGAGAAAAACAAAAAAACAAGGGGGTATTTTTACATACCTAAAGCCAGGCTGTCTATTAAGAAAGGAGCAAACCCGGCCGCGCGCATTTTTTCTTGCGTTTTAGTGAAATCGTAGCTTTGGCGCATGAAGTGGAAAGTATTGGTGTCGCTGTCCCACAGCCCAAAAGAAGCACGCGTATCATTATCGCGCGGTTTGCCAACGGAGCCCGGATTGACTACATAGCGCAAAGCAGAGTGAAAATTGACGTAGGATTCCTGGTGTTGCACCGAAACATGGCAGACGTTTTCGTCTCCTTCCATATAAAAAGGCAAATGTGTGTGTCCCACAAACATCACTTGCCCTGCCCACTTTTGGTAAAGGGAGTGATACTGCTCACAGCTGACAAAGTACTCTTTAATAGGGTCGGCGGGGGAGCCGTGAGTTAAAGTGAAATTTTCTCCTTTTATTGTATCTGGTAAGAAAGAAATGCAACGCAAAGATTTGGCAGATAAATGTTTTTCGGTCCAATCCAAAGCTTTCAGGGCGTCAAAGTTAAAGAATTGGCGCAATTCCGGGTGGGTAAAAATGGCATCGTGGTTCCCCAACACCCCTACAATCAGGCCTTCTTCGGCCATTTTTTGGTATTTTTGTACGCATTTTTCGGGGTCCGGCCCGTAGCCGATCAAATCCCCGCAGAACAGATATTGCTGGGCGCCTTCGGCCTTCAAGCGTTTCAGCGCGGCGTTGAAAGCTTCTAAATTGCCGTGAATGTCGGAAAGGACCCCATATTTCATCAGCGTACCGCCATGGCTTGCAATTCTTCTTTTTTGGCGGCTTCGCTTCTGTCGGCCAAGTTAACGGACATGGTTTTGGATACGCCGCTTTCTTCCATAGTGATGCCGTAGAGCCGTCGCGCCGCTTCCATAGTGCGTTTATTGTGGGTTACCACGATAAACTGCGTAGAAGCGGAAAACTCTTTAATTAAGTTTACAAAACGTTCCACATTGGCTTCGTCCAGGGCGGCATCGGCTTCGTCCATGATACAGAAAGGGGACGGATTGTGCGTAAAGAACGCAAACAATAAAGATAAAGCCGTTAATGTTTTTTCTCCGCCGGACATGGAAGAAATATTTAAAAGTTTTTTACCGGGGGGTTGGGCATAAATCTCAATGCCGGTTTCCAACAGATTTTCCGGGTCGGTTAATACCAAATCGCACTCGCCGCCGCGGAACAGCGATTGATAGGTATTTTTGAAGTGCATTTTTACCTGGTCAAACGTATAACGGAAATTATCGCGCGTGGTGATATTGATTTTGTGAATAGCGGAGCGCAAATCTTTTTTGGCTTCTTCCAAATCGTGAATTTGGGATTTTAAGAAAGTGTGCCGCTCGTTTAAGGCATCGTATTCTTCCGGGGCGGTCATGTTGACGGCGCCCATGTTTTCAATGCGCTTGCGCATCATTTTGACGCGTTCATAATCTACTTGTTTATCCCCAAAATTAAGTTGGGCCTCTTCGGGGGTGATGTTCCAATTTTCAAACAAGCTGTTTACAACGGCCGTCCGCTGGCGGCGGGCATTGGCCAGGGCATTTTCCAAATCGTGCTGTTTGATTTGCAATTCGGATAAGGCCTTTTTGTTGGCATTGAGTGAGCTGGTTTTTTCGTCAAATTCTTTTTTCAGGCTTTCTAAAGATTGGCGCAATTTATATTCGTTGGTTTCTAATTGGGCCAGGTTGTCGCGCTCGGTGGACAATTTGGCTTGGGTAGATAATTTTTCTTCGGCCAAAGCCTGTAAACGTGCATGGGCGGTTTTGGCCGCTTCGGCGCGTTTGCCTTCGTTTTGCAGTAAAGTGTTGTACTCAAATTCGGTGGATTTTAAATCTACTTCCACATTGTTTTTGCGGATTTTTAATTCATATAAATTGCCGTTTAAGGAAGACAATTTGTTTTTTGTTTCTTCCGTTTGCTTTTGCAAATCCGCTTTTTGTGTTTTTAAAAGTTCGGTTTTGTTTTTGATTTCTTCTTGTTGTTGCAGTAAAGATTGCAAATCATTTTGCAATTTCTGCACATTCTGTTTGCGGTTTTCCACGCGCAACATAAGCTGGCGTTTTTGCTCTGCCATACGGGCCAAAGCTTCTTCGGCTTGTTTGAGCTCTCTTTCCTTGGCGTTTACTTCCCCTTGCGCTGCCGCCGCGGCTACGGCCGCTTCTTGGGCGGAAGTGCGCAAAGTGCGTAAGGTTTCGTCCGCTTTGGTGATTTCATCATAATTGGCGATGATTTCTTTAGAAAGAGATTCTTCTTGGGTATTTTTTTCGGTTAATTCTTGTTGTACCTGTTCTTCTTCGCCCCAATAAGCCTCGGGCGCGGTTACTCCGCTGGCCCCCGCACTTAAAAAGAAAGAACCTTGCACATAATCTTGCTCTTGGGTGGAATAGTCTCCGATTAACAAAGAGATTAAATTTTCAAGTTCGGGTGCATACTTTAATTGCGCTTTCAATGTCCCGTCTGTTTGGGTGGCGGCGGGAACTTTGTCTAAAATAATGAATTTACAGCGCGCTTTGCCATGTTCGTTTAATTTGGCAATGGCCTGTTGGGCGGCGGTTTCGTTTTGGCACAAAACGGCGTCTAAATATTTGCCGAACGCTTCTTCAACGGCGGTGTTTAACGTAGCTTTGTATTTTAAGGCTTTGCGCAAAGTGCCTTTTACGCCGTCAATGCCGGCTTTGCTGAGTAAGTTGACCCCTACCCAATACGGATTGTTTTTTCCTTGCGTGCGGATAATTTCTAACTTGGCATTTAAGGCGGCTTTGGCCGATTTTAAGGCCGATAATTGTTCGTTGAGATGAGCGCGTTTTTGTTGCAGTTCTTTTAAAGAAGTTTCTTGTTTGGCAATTTGTTCGCGCACTTGTTGGGCCGCGGTTTGTTTGTCTGTTAAGCGCTGGCGGCATTCCTGCAATACTTGGCGAATGCTGTCTGCACTGCTGCCGGCCTGGCTGCTTTTTTCTAATGTGATTAAATCTTCGTTTTCGCGTTGGACATTGGCTTGCTCTAAAGAAATTTTATTTTGGCATTCCATTTGCCCTTGTACCAAGCGCATTAAATCATTGCTGGCGCGTTGGATTTGAATATCACTTTCGCGCAATTGCTGTTCGGTTTTTTGATTGTGGGCAAAAGTTTCGTTGTATTCTTTTTGCAAAGGTGCCAATTGGCTTTCCAACTCTGCTAACTGCGTTTTTAATTTAGCAATAGCGGGCGCAATTTCTTTAATGCGGTTTTGCCCGCGTTCGGCTTCACTGCCGGCGGCGGTAAGTTGGGCTGTAAATTCGGTGGTCAGATTGTCGCAGTTTTTAATGGCCCCTTCCAACAGCCCTACTTGATATTTGCTGGCGGCAATCTTTTCGTTAAAATCAGCCACTTCTTTTTGTTTGTGGGTTAAGTTTAAATCCATGGCCGCGGTTTGGCCTTCCTGCGCGGAAATTTGCGTTTCCAAATCTTTACTGCGGCTTAAAAGCGGTTCTAACTCCGCGCCGTGTTTGGCAATTAACCCGTCCGCTTCTTTAATAGAACATAATGAAATAGCAATTTCGCTTTCTTTGAGTTCTTCGCGATATTTCTGGTACAGGCGCGCTTTGCGGGCTTCTCCGTCCAATTTTTTAATTTGTTCGGCAATCAAAACTACCGTGTCGTTTAAGCGGGCCAAGTCTAAATCCACGCGCTCCAACCGGCGGATACATTCTTCGCGTTTGGCTTTGTATTTGGATACGCCGGCTACTTCTTCAAACATTTCGCGGCGTTGTTCGGGCGTGGCGGAAAGGACACTTTCCACACCGCCTTGGTCAATAATGGCATACCCTTCGCCCCCGATGCCGGTATCTAAAAACAAATCGCGAATGTCGCGCAAGCGGCATTGGACTTTGTTTAAATAATATTCACTTTCACCGGAGCGGAAAATTTTGCGCGTAACGGTAATTTCATTAAAATCAAGCGGCAGGTTGCGGGTGGAGTTATCAAAAATCATGCTGACCTGTGCCATATTCAAAGGGGCCCTTTTGGCGGTGCCGTTAAAAATAATATCCACCATAGATGCAGAGCGTAGCGCCTTCCAACTCATTTCCCCAATCGTCCAACGTACAGAATCAATGACATTGGATTTACCGCATCCGTTCGGCCCTACCACACAGGTAATGCCGGGCTCAAAGTCTAAACGTACCTTATCGGCAAAAGATTTGAAACCAACAATTTCAATAGCTTTTAAATACATGGCGCTTCCTTTATTGGGGATATATATATGTATTATAACATTTCACACGCGTACGGAAAGCCCCGGCTTTGGCAAGCGGATCATTTTAGCATTATACGCGTAGGAAGAAAAGACCTATCTGGACCTACGAGAGATCTAGGAAGAAAAAACACTTGCCAAAAGCGCGTAATATTTATTAGACTTTTTCGGTAGGGCACTCGGACCTTTCTCCCGCCGAAGAGACGCTTGAATGGCGGAAGATAAAAATTTTTTATATTAATCCGGACCCTGATATTCCTGAAGGAGGGACATCCAAATGGCTGAAAAAGTATTGAAAATCGGTGTAGAACGTGAAGATGGTTTCTTGTACTATATTGACAAAGACGGCGACGTGGCTCGTGTGCAAATGGCCCGCGGCGGCAAAAAAGGCGGTAAACCCAAAAAAGTAGAAAAAACCGGCATTAAAAAAGAAAAAGGATATTTGTATTTCTTGGATAAGAAAGGCGATATCTCCAGAGCCAAAATGGTCAACGCCAAATAAGTTGGCTGATAATTTAAAAGCCCCGCTTCGGCGGGGCTTTTTTGTTGCGGTTTTTAGAAAAAGAAAATACTTGACTCGTTTTTTTTTTTTGATTTA
>JAFVWP010000139.1 GCA_017501565.1 Elusimicrobiaceae bacterium
CCCCAATTTGGCAGCCATTTTTTCAGCTTTTTCCAACCGAATGTCGGCGCAACCGATTACGGTGACGTTATCCATATTTTGTAGGGAGGCGGCATGCACTCCTGCAATAGCGCCACATCCTACAATAGCGGCTTTCAACATAAAGGAACTCCTCTCGGGGATTTAGCGATAACCCCATTTTTTCATGTTTTCGTAACTTGTTTTCAAACATTCAAAGGGATCGCCGTCGCAAATGTCCTGCTCTACCACGATCCATTTGGTGCCACCGGCTTCACAAGCGGCATTGATCGCAGGCCAATCCAGCAACCCTTCGCCAACGGGAGCCATAGTTTTTTCAATTTTTCCATCTTTTTCCACTTCAATTAAATCTTTGTAGTGAACGCAATCGATTTGACCTGCCAACCGCTTCAGATGTTCGGCAGAAGTGGTAGTACCGGCATAATCCACCCAATAGGTATCAACTACGTAGTGCACGTGTTTGGGGAATTTTTTGATCATGTATTCCATGGCGGTGTAGCCGTTTTCTTTTTCTTCAAATTCCAAATGATGGTTGTGATAGCAGAAGGTTTTGCCTGCGGCATGAATTTTTTCGGCGGCTTGGGCCAAAGCGTCGATGAAAGCGGTAAAGTGTTCGGCAGTATCGCATTGGTCGGGGGCGGGAGCACCAATACCAATGTAGTCACAACCCAAAATTTCGTGGTCTTTGATCAGTTGTTCGGTATCGTTGATAATGCGGTCAAAACTGTTGTGAGTCAAAACCACGTCCAAGCCGCATTCATCGCAATATTCTTTAAAAAGGGCGTAGTCAATTTTACCAATGCCCGACATTTGTACGGCGGTGTAACCAATGTCGGCCACTTTTTTCAAGGTTTCATGAATATCGTCGGGGGTTTTGCAAAAATCCCGTAAGGTATAAAGTTGAGCACCAATAATCATTGTCATCAATTCCTTTCAATCAATTATTTTTATTATAGCAAAGAATCCCGAAAAGTAAAGAAAAAACCAAAAGAAAAAGCCATAAATTCCTGCTTTTTTTGTGGTCGGTTCACGATTGCAATGAAAAGGAATTTTTTGCGTAAAAAAATAAGAAAAATGTCAAAAAACTATTCTCTTTTAGCAGGTTTTGTGGTATAATCGACATATATATACAATATGATGAAGGAGTATTGCCATGAAACCCCAAAATCGAAATGAAAAACCCCTGTCGGAGCGAGAAGAATTACCGTTGATTTGCGGTCGCAATTCCGTAGAAGAAGCGTTAAAATCCAATGAAAATCCCGACTGTTTGTTTTTGCAAAAAGGGGAGCATGGCGGTGCGTTAGGTCGCTTGGCGGCTATGGCAAGCGAGCGCGGCATTCCCGTGAAAGAGGTCAGCGGTCAAAAGCTGGATTTTATGACAAGCCATGCCAACCACCAGGGTGCGGTATTAACCCTGTCGGCGGCGGCTTATTCCACGCTGGAAGATGCGTTTCGTCTTGCCGAAAGCAGAGGCGAAGCCCCGTTCTTTGTCCTGCTTGACGGACTGGAGGATCCTCATAATTTGGGGGCGATCCTTCGTACGGCCGAATGTACCGGTGTACACGGCATCATCATTCCCAAGCGACGCAGCGTTTCCCTTACGGCGGTTGTTGCCAAAACCGCGTGTGGCGCTTTGTCTTACGTGCCGGTGATTCGTGTGGCAAACATGGCGG
>JAFVWP010000140.1 GCA_017501565.1 Elusimicrobiaceae bacterium
CCCGCCGCCGCGTTTGCATAATCACAACGCATTATTTTTTATACCGGTTATCATAAAGCGCACACCCAACAATACCCGGTGTTTGCCCCGAACCGGCACAACCGGCGCAAATTGTTTTTGCCCGCGCCCAGGCGCAAAGGCTACCGACATAATGCCGACAACTGGCGGGGATAAAATCACAAGGGCGAACCGGCGCGATCGGCGCGCTTTTTACTGCATACCTTGAAATTATCGCGGCGAATAAATCACACTCCCCCGGAGTATCAACACGCATACACCGCCCCCACGCCAGCGGGACAGTACATTTATTGCAAATGCCGGTTATTTCCTGTTTGGAAAAACCCACGCGATCAGCGGCGGCGGCATAGTCCTTACAGATAATATTATACTTTTTCATTTATCGCCCCACTTGCAATAACCCGCCACGCGATCAAAGAGGGGACACCGCCCCGAACCGGCACAACCGGCGCAGACTTTTTCTATATCTTCAACCCCGACCAGCCCGCCGACCGACCGCCACGCATACAAGCGCATATCCGCGCAAGTATTCACCGAATACACCGCGCCGGTGGTATTATCCTGGTACATATTTCCACCGAACCCGCCGGGCATTTTTTCAAAAGTAATATCCTGTAATTGCATTACCGCACCCCCATATTATCGCCGCCCTGGATAAATGCCAGCACCGCCGCGCCAGTCATACGCCAGCCCTTACATTTTACCGCTTTTATTCTACCCTGGCGGCACATCTGCCCGACCCAGCGCACCGACCGGGAAAGCACCACCGCCGCGCCCTGGCAATCGTAAATTGCATTTGGTACAATAACACCGACCGCGCCACGATCACCCGCGCCGCCCTGCTGTTTTTCTTGTTTTTCCATTGTGTAAACTCCTATTCGGTTAAACTGGATATAATATAGCATTTTGTAAAAGTAAATAATTCCGTGACAAACCGCAACCCGACAATATCCCGACTTTATAAAAACAAAAAACGCAATACCCCTAACATAGGAAAGCATATAAAAAATAAAAAAAAAGACAATATAGGACTTGACTTTTTATATCCCATAGGATATATTTATATTGAAAACAGATTAACCGGGATTGCCAAAGATGAAGCAAATCACAACAAAGAAAAAGTATTTTTATATGTTGCAAGCCGTAAAGGATTTTATGCGCGAGCAAAGCGGAGATATAAAACAGGAATTGAATAATATTATATGGCGGCTTGAAACAGAGGGCGCGTTAGTAATGCCATACGGCGAAAAGGTCAGCGGCGAAAATCTGTTTGCAATCCGCGTTATACAGGCGGGAAATATACGCGTTTTTTATGTCTATGGCATTAACGATATTGTCTATGGTATTCACGCCTACACCAAGAAAACGCAGACAATACCGCGAGAGCATAAAGAATACGCAAACAAAGTATTAAAAGCCTTGATTACAGGAGGACTTGTAAAATGAAAAAAGAACACGCAGATTTTTTGACCGATACACAACTTGCCGCCGAAATTGCAGAACTGGCGGCAAATCCCGCACTTGCCAAAACCGAAAGCGCGGAACGCGATACATATTTCACAGACCCCGCAAACGCCGCAGAGATCGAGGAACAGCATGCGCGTATGGATTTAGTCATAGCCCTGTATGAAGCCCGCCGCGCCGCTGGATTAACTCAAAAGGAACTTGCGGAAAGATTAGGCACAAACCAAACTTATGTAGCCGCCCTGGAAAAAGGCAGAAAAAATATCACTTTTTCCACCCTGGCGCGTTATGCCCGCGCTTGCGGTAAACGCGTAGCGGTAACATTACTCTGATTACCGCCAAAACACAACGCCCGCCCTGCAAAGCGGGCTTTTTTATTTTTCCCGGTTTGCAATTTGCACCGGCACACAGTATATTATGACGCGCTGGCTGGAACTGGCGCAGGGCTTATATCTCAACGCGGGGACTACTACCCCCGCAAAATCGGCAGAAACCGAGAGCCTACCAAAGAGAATTATTTTTTATAGGGGCAATTTGCCGCCAGCGTGAAACCGGATTAGTACCCCGGCGAGGTGTTCCAGCACCGACCGCAGGCGGCTTTTTTATGCCCCGGAGTAAAGGACAGGCGAACCAATGAAAACCGCCAAAAAACACACAACCGCCGCCGCGATCACAGACGCGCCGCCCCCGACCGTTTGCAACTTGACAATCGCAGAATTAACAGAAATATTGCAAAACCTGCTGGACACCCGCGCCGATAACCGGCAAATAGTAATTATAAATGTAAACACCAATTACGGAATAATTACCGGAACAAACAGCGGGGCGATAACTCAAAACCCGCGAACAATAGGCAATAACAATACATTTAGTGAAGCCCTGGCGCAGAGCGACAGCAACGCCATAAACAACAGCCAAATCGCGGG
>JAFVWP010000141.1 GCA_017501565.1 Elusimicrobiaceae bacterium
AACCCTAGGAAAAAGCGGATAAAAAAGCCTAAAAAGAAGCTACAAGGATTAAAATATAAGAAAAATGAAGAGATTTGCTTTTTTAAATAGGGGCGCGGGAAAACACCCAAGCCGCGCCCCGGGAGTAAGGTTACAGGTCGGCTTTTCCGGTAATGAACAGGCTCAGCTTTCCGGCTGTACCCGTACCGCTTGCCGTATAGTAACCGCGGATATATCTTTGGGTTTGCAAAGGTAAGGCCATTTTAAGCAAGACCTTTCCTTCTTTCAAATCTTCACCCGCGAAGGTAACCGATGCCAATTCTTTCGGCGCGGAAAAATCGGCCGTTTCGGCGGTTTGCAAACAAATTGTCAAATCCGTCAATCCGGCAAAAGTCTCATTAACCTGGGCCATGACTAAAGCATTCAAAGCCGCATGACCTTTCGCGCCCTGGTCCACGATGTGTTCGCTGGCACAAGTAGCGGTAACGGCTTGTGCATTGGAAAGAACTAACGTTGCATCTATTAACATATTTTCTCCTTTTTAACTCTTTTGAAAAGCGCCGGAATAGACAGCTCTGCTCCGGCGCGGCGAAAAACTAGAGAACTACGTTTTCCGTATCGGTAATAGCATCGCAGATATGGACCGGGATTTCATTAAAAGTCATCAAAGGACGGCTGGTAATTTGGTCCGGCGTATATTGCACATTATGTTTATTACTCGTCAACTTGCGCAAAGCGGCTTTAATGGTGCGGTTCATATACCAGAAAGGCTTGCCCAAGTTCAGGCTTTGGATACGCTCTTCCAATTCGCACATTTTATCAATCAGGTTTTCCTGTACATTGGTTACGTCAATATTACAAATGCGCCCGGCATAACGCCAATCTTGCACGGCAAGGCCCAATTTCCATTCAAAATATTCCTTATAGGCGGGATATTCGTTGTTGGCGCTGTCGGTATGATTTACCAAACCATGGTCCACGCGTTCAATCCCCGCTTTAGAGCCGCGCGGAAAGAAGGTGAAGATTTTATCATTATCCCATACCACCAAATAAATGGAAGAGTTTTGTCCGTCGGTTTCACCGCCGGCATCAATTACGTTGCGGGCACTTTCCGCTTCCGTCAATGTGTTATAGCGGGCGGCCAAACCGGTAAAACGCTCGGGCGTTTGTCCGGCATTTCCATAAATCAAATTACTCGCCATGGTGTTGGACATTCCCGCAATAATCGCCTTGCTTTGCCCGGTTCTGACGGATTGCAAATTGCCACCCTTTTCCGCTATCAGCTTATCTACCACGGAATAGGCCGACAAAGTGCCATATCCTTCCACCACTACCTTGGTCGTAGCTTTGGCCGGCTCAATGCCTTGGTAGGCTCTGCGCCAGGTCCCTTCCGGGATTCCCGTACGTACGGCGTATTCGTGGCCGGAGTCCAAATTACTTTCCACCACCAACGCATCGGCAATGATGTCATTGGATTGGCTTAATACTTCGGCGATGGCCAACTCTTGGCCGGATTGGTCAAATTGTTTGGCATGGTCTAAAAGGTTATAGTATTTATCTGCAATAATAGCCATAAATAAAGTCCTGTTAAGTTCGGTCCTGACGGACGGAGAAAACGCCTATTGCGCATTCCCATACAAAGCTTCAGCAAAGGTTTTATCTTGCGTTTTTTGTACGCTTCCCCCCACGGAAACATCTTCGCTGATTTGTTTGCCGATTTGCTGAAAAGTTTTTACAATCACCGGGTGGTCGGCCAAGCCCGTAGCTTGCAACAACAAACGCAGTTCTTCCCCGCCAAAGCGGTCCACCGCCGCCAATGCGCGGGCAATTTCACGCCCATAAGCGGGGCCTAACATTTCTTGGGTTTGGCTTCTCCACGTTTGCAAGATTTGCTCTCTTGCCGCATCGGCTATTTGTCGGCTGTTTTGGGTTTGCTTTAGTTGCCACTGCATCAGCTTTTCAGCCTTTTCCAAGGGTAACTCAAGCTCCTGTGCCAATTTCTTAAAAGAAGTAAAGTTTTCTTCCTGTTCCTTTAATTCTTCCGGTAAAGCCCATGTTTCATAATTCTTTTCGGCAGTGGTATCTGTGTGCAGCAAATCGTCGGAAGGGCTTGAATTTCCGCCGCTCTGCCGGCCGGTTACTTCGTCGGCCTGAATGTGGGGTAAAGGCTCTTGTGTTTCGGGTGTTTGGATATTTTCACTCTGCATAAGGTGTTTCCTCCAGCTGTTGGTTTACTTGTTGTTGTAAAGAGTTTACTTCCGCGCTGTATTCAGCCCGCATTTGGGCCAAAAGCAAGGGCGATACGGCAATAATTTGGCTTTGCAAAAATAAGCCTACACTTTTCTGCCCGCAGTGAAAGGCCGTTGCGTACGGGTCTGCCGGTACAAAGCCGTGCTGTTCTATTTGTGCCGCCTGTAATAAGCGCCATAAAAGCCGGCGCCCTTGCGGCAATTTTAAAATAGCCGCTAAATCGGATAAATTTCTTTGTTCTACGGATTTTTTCTTCATATTGATTCTCTTTTGACGGGGAAGGAGCATTACACTCCTTCCCCACTGCGTAGGGGTGCTCGGTAATTTTAGGCCACCCCGGCGCCGCAGCATTGTTTTTAGATGGTTTTAGCGGAGTTTACTGCATTTAATAAGGCTTGGCGTTGGGTGCGAATGGTTTGGGTTTGTTCTTCCGGGCGAAGCAGGACCGGCGGCACCCCCAAAAGGTCCAACCCTTCTTCCACCGCAGCATCAAAGTCTATCTTATCCAATACTTCTTGGCGGCCTTGCGCTAAACGGCTGACAAAGGAAATCCCTTGTTCTATGGCGTGAATCCCTTGGGCTTTTTGGGCTTGGGCAATCATGGAAACATATTGCACTTTCAACTCTTCTCCCGCGATACTTTCCGGCGGCATGGGCACCACCCCTCTCTGCCACATCAAGGCAAAAGTCCGCTCTATCAACGGGTCTAACAATTCATTTTTCAGCCGTTCCAACACAGGCCCTAACACCAGCATTTTCTCCTGGTGCCGCTCGGCCACTTCCGTAGCGGTCATACGTCCGGCCTGTTGCGTGTTGAGCATTAAAAATACATCTGCAAAAAATTGCCCTTTAATGGTTTGTTTCACGCGTTCAATGCTGTTTTCCAAAGCGGCTAAATCTATGGATACCTGATAAGCCGGTTTGACGGCGGCATCAGTCGTGCCGCTATAACGGGTTAAACCACCCGGCAATAAATTCACTTCCCCTTGCACATTGGCCGATACCATCATAGGCGGATTCGTGTTTTTATCCAAGGCAACCAGCTTGGCTTTTTGCATTTTTTGCAACATTTTCACATCGCCCAAACTTTTCCAACCGGGGCTTCTGCCATAAATATCTGCCGAGTTTTTCACTTCCCACCGGGCCGCAATAACCGGAAATTGGCGATACCCCCCGCGTTTTAATAAATGCCCTTGCGGTGTAAAATATGCCGAAACATAGGGCATATGGGCAAAATCTTCTTTTGTACTATCGGCGTGTGCATTAGGCATAATAACATGTAACACCTGTTGCCACTCCGGGCGTTTTTCTGCCGCGGCACGACGAAGAGAAAGCGGTAAATTTTCCGCGCCGAACGTCTCTTCCATCTGCAAGGGCGTCATAAAAAAAGCCCGCCCGAAAGCATTGATTTTTCCTTTATCATCACAGCCAAGCACATATTCCCCGGCAGTAAAACTGCGGCAGGAAATCACTTTTTCTTCGTCTTCTTCCAACAAAAACGCCGCCGTACCGAAAACCGCTATTTCCTGGTAAAAACTATGCAAGGCATTATAAACATTGCTACGGCTGAAAACATCTTCCATGCGGCGGCGCACTTCGTATAACCAAGGCCGTACTCCCGGTTGTTTCATGCGTTGGTGGTCGCTTAGAGAAAGTTCAAACCAACTACGGCTGGGGCTGGTCAAACCGCTCATCATACCGGCAGAAAGTACTTCCACAGCCAAAAGCGGGTCCGAATCTATCAAAACGCGATGATTAATTTTTTTTCCGTTCCCGGCGGTTTCTCCTTCAAAAAACCCGCGGGTCGGCGCAATAAACGCGGCCAATTCTTTCCACGTGCTTTGCCAAGTTTGCGCTTGGGCTTTCATGCAGTTGTATTGTTGCAGAAACGGCATTGATTCAGGTGTATTTTTTTTCATAAATCTCCCGGAATAAAAGAATAGAACGTGCAAGCAAATTAAAAATTTATTACGATATAGAAAACTACTTTAGGAGTACAACTATGTGGGGAATAGTTTGTATTTTTGTATTTACGATCTTACTAGCCTTTCCGGGGTTTTATATTATCACCCGTAAGGTGTTTCCGAAAAAAAGCAAAAGATTTGCTTCTTTGCTTTCTGCCGTAACGACGGCCCTTTTTATCCTGCTGATGGGAGCGATGCTCTTGGGTACTACTTTGTAGGATTTCAAAAACTTCAAGAAAAGCAAAATACGGCAAGGGTTTGTTTACTACCTTTCCAATATAGCATATTTTGTTAGTTTTGTCAAGTTTTTTGTTAGCATTTAATATTTTTTTCGTCGTAGATAGAAAATAAACAAGTTAGCATAACACAAAAATAAGATAGTATTTAGAGCACATTATATTCCGTTTTTGCAAAACAGCTTTGCCGATTAGCCCCTTTCTGCACCGGATAGGCAAACGTAAGTGCCAAAGCATCGGCCAAATCCGGGCTTCGGCCTGTGCGGGCTTTCAGCTCGTCTTTGCTTTCCAGCTTCATACGCCCTGCCGAATCAAAAGAGTAGCGTACGGCGCATAAATCCGCCCGCAAAGCCCCTTCGGCGGGGATTGCACCGCCGTCTTGCAACCATTGTGCCATTTCCCCCCACATTTCAGCCCTTTTATTGACATATTGCCCACATTTCAAAGCAGTAGCGCCAAAATTTACTTCCGTTACGCCAAAGCCGAGCTGGCGCAAGCGGTCTATTACGCCGCCGCCACAACCGCTGTCTATAAAAACGGCATCCGGACGGAAATTTTTTATCTGTTCCGCCACCCGCGCGGCCAAGGTCATCTGGTCGGTTTTAGAAAAAATATCCGGCGCAAAAGCCTGCCAGCCCTGTCGGCGAAAAATAACACTTCTGTCCGAGCCGAAACGTGCCGGGTCCACCCCGATAATACGCGGGGCATGGGCAAGCGCTGCACTGCCGTATTGGCGGGCAGAAGCCGCCACCGCCCAACTTAGTGAAATCAACACATCGTCGGCATCGGCCGTAAAATCACATAAATATTCTTGCTGAAAAAGATGCGGCGGCGTATGGCGGCGAATTTCGGCTAATTCTTCTGCTGAAATCACGCCCGTTTGGTCGGCCGGATAGACCCCGCACCACCAACATTGCGGGTCTGTTTGGGCGGCTTTTTGTGCGTGTAAAAAGAGCTCGTAGAATTGATTTTGCCCTTTGGGTGTCCCTGTAAAGACAGCCCACCCCTGGCGCGAAAGCAACATCGGGCGTACAATCTCTTCAAATACGGCGGGCTTGATTTGGGCATATTCGTCCAACACAACCCCATCGGCATAAGTACCGCGCAACGCATCAGGATTATCCGCCCCCAACAGCCAAATTTTTGCTCCGTTAGGCATCTGGGCACAAAGCTCCGTTTCCGTCAATTTAATCCCCGGTAACGGAGCGGTAAAACGTTTTAAATAATCCCACGCAATCATCTTGGTTTGTTTTAAAAAAGGCGAGATGTAAAAATAGCGCGGAGCCTGACGGCTATTTTGTAAGGCACTTTTAATCAGATGATTAATAGCGCAAACACTTTTACCCATTTGACGATGCGTCACCAATACGCAAAAGCGGTGCGTTTGTAAAGCCTGATGAATTTCATTTTGCGGATAGCGGGGTTTGTAAGGCAGTGTAATACGGCGGGCGGTCGTCGTGTCAGCAGATCGGCTCATTTATTTCTCCCATTGGATAATCAGCGGAGCGGAAGTTTTTTTCGGTTCGTCCTTTCCGTCGCTCCACCCCAAAATATTCTTGGCGGTAAAGACCGCAAAAGAAGACGAATAATTTCCGCGCAAGCTATTTTGAATCAATATATCGCCCTGTAAATCTCGCGCTTTTTGGGCGGCAAACGCAAAATCGGCATTTTCTTCTTCCCACCGCAAAAGCTGCTCTTGCGTCACCCCCAAACTACGGGCAAAAGCGGCAAAAGTAGGCAGTTCTGCCGCGGTCTCCAGCAGTGTTACGGAGCCGTCTTTTTTCATCACTTCGGTAATCTTAAAAGCCGGCACATCAAAAAAAGCCAAAAGTTGCCGGGCATACTCCGCCCGATAAGCCGGCAGAGCCGTTTTAATTTTTTTCGGGGAAACTGAATTTTTCGTTTTTTTACAGGCAGGCATACGCACTCCAAACATAAAGATAGGTACGTTTTCGCGGGAAAAAAGGAAAAATAATCGGGGATAAATAAGGACAAAAAAATACAAACCGCTGTGTGTTTGTATTTATACATTATATCAAAAATTTTTCTTTTTGTCAAATTTATTTTACCGCTCTCACCCTGAACTAGGGGCCACCTGCAAGAAAACGGCATAAAAAAACCGGGGTTTTGGCCCCGGTTTCAATTCATCAAAATATCAGTGGTTTCGCTTTGCCCAATCCCAAAAAGCATCTTCAAAAGCGGCGGCGCTGTTATAGCGGTAGGCTTTGCCCAAGGCTTTCTCCACCGAGTAAGGCTGATAAACGGGCTTTCCTTTTTCGTCGCGTTTTAAGAAGCCGGTGGAAGGGTCTCTGACTTGTTCGCCCTGAGCCAACAGGCGCGTAAACTGCTCAAACTGCATTCTGTTGGACGGAGAAGAAGTATTGGCCGGATTTAACAAAAAGCGCACCATCAAATAAGCCTGCAAATACCAATTTTGTGTTTTCCCGCGAGATTCCATCGCCGCCAAAGACCCATCTTGTATAAACATGCCAAACGGCATAAGCGTAACGGCTTTGCCGCGGCGGCGGGAAGTGGGCTGAAAAGTTTTTGCGTAGCTGGAGCCGAACTCTTCTGTCGGGCTGTCTTTACTGCGCTGTAAATTCAAGACTTTAAAATCGTTAGCCCAAGGGCCGCCTTTAATGCCGTTATAGGCTTGGTCTTCCATATACACAGCCAACCCTTCGTCCAACCAAATAGGGGTTACCAAGCGGTTTGTGCCATGTTTGTCAAAAAACTTTTGCGTAAAAATATGCACCAATTCATGGGTAAAAATTTCTTTCAATTCTTTTTGCTTACCGGGCTCATCATAGACGACAATTTCCCCCCGAATCGGATAAGCCAGGGCGCGGGTCCAGGCTTTGGCATTGGGTTCGTGCTTTAAATAACTGCCGTGGTCCTGATACACAAACACACGCACCTTACTGCTCATCATCCAGGGGATATTGCGGCGCAAAGTGGCATAAGCTCCTTCAAAAATCATAGACATATTGGACGAGCCGATACCGCTGTCGCGCTTTTGGGTATAAATTTCAAAATGGGTGCTCTTGCTCTTGACCCAAGTAATACCCGGGCGGTAATCATTGGGATCAAATTTCTTATTTTTAGGAGTCGGCGCCGTATCCGCCGTTTTGGACGCGGCCGCGGGAATAAAGCGGCCTTTTTTGGTTTGTTCCTTTTCCTGTTGCAACATGCGTGCCGCATAATCCAACTCCGCCTGAGCGGCGGCATCTTCGGCAATAGGCGCAGGGATATTTTCATACAAATCCGCTACTTTTATTTCTTTTTTAGGGGTAACGTCACCCAACAAAGCATTATTGTTTTCTAAAGCTTCTTCTACCGAAGTTTTAAGGGGTTTGGGGGTTTCTTTTTGGGGACTCTTTGTTTGCTTTGTATCTGCGACAGACGGCGCGGGCGCTGTGCTTGTCGGCTCTTTTTTTGGGGCAGAAGGCTCTGCCTTGGCTTTCGGCGCCACAGACGGCCCAGAAGGTCCTTTAGACGGCGATGCCAAAGACTCTATCCCCGAGTTGCTTAATGTCTGTTTTAAATAATCTATGGTAGAAGGCGGCAACACTTTCCCGGCAGCATCAAACGGGTCTTGCACTACGGGCGGCGGGGGCAACGTCGGCGAAGAAGACACAGACGTCTGTGCAGCCAAAGAAACGGCGGCCACACTGCAAAAGAAAGTGAAAAGGAAGCATTTCTTCATAGTAGCCGCCTAGTAGGTATTACAGATACTCGGTCCCTTCTATAATTTCATAGGTTATGGTGCTTAAACCGGTACTGGCTTGTGGGCTCATTGTGGCTCTAACCGTAAATTTCTGTCCATAATTGCCACCGACTTGTGTAAAATCAAAGTCACAATCCAACGTTTGGACCCGACTTGCCGTAGGACAGGAAATAGCTTTAGCAGTTGGATTTTTGCAATACATCGTGCCGTCACGCATATCCCGGTAAAAGGCCGTAGGATTCTTGGCGGTCCACAGATCATTCACCTGGCTCATGCAAGATTGTATCAATACTTGGGCCGACACTTGGCGGCGGGTTTTGCGTGCAGAAGCGGTACGGGACAAGCTGGCCCGCAACAACATCGTAGCAATACCGGCCAAAATAGCGGTAATTAACAAAACTTGCATCAAGGCGGCACCTTTTTTATTTTTCAAAATATTCATAGTTCCCCCCTTTTAAAAGCCTATCGGTACGGCGAAAGTTTCTTTAATAACATCATTGACAACCGGTCTGGAATCCAACTCCGTAATAAGCTGAACATTAATAATGCTTTTCATAGAATTAGCATCATTGGTCCGCGCATACGGATTGATTATAAACGCCGGGCTTCCCTCACCAAAGCCACCGCTTTTCGGAATATATTTTACATTGCTCAGCACAACATCGCTCGCTGCCATATTGCCACTACTGCACGAGGCAGAAGAGTTATACGAGCTAATCACCTTTCTATAAATAGTCCCGCCCCGATAAGAACCGCTGGGCATAACCGGCGGAAAAGTGGCGGCGGCCGTACTGCATTTATGACAATAAAGAACCGTCTTTTGTCCTTCAGCAGAAATAATTTTGGCCCCGGACCGGTCCGTATTCGTATGCATACGCAAGAGCAAAGAACCGGAAGAGCAACTAGCTGCACCATTGCTGACATGGCTGACGTAGCTGGCTTGTGCCAAATCCAAGCGCAAAGTACGCATAAAAGAAGACAAATGGTTGCGAAGCATAATTTTGCTGCGCCCTACACCCGCTTCCCGCGCGGCAGCACGCGTCAAAGACGCCAAGGCAATGCCTATCAAGCCCACAATCATAACCGCGAGCAAAATTTCCGTTAATGTAAAACCTTTTTTATTTTTCATAAAGTAAATCCATTACATCCGATTTGAAATTTTATTTTATAGCGTGTTTTATCTTGAACGTCAACAGCCGTAGAGTCATCTTCTTTTTTTGCTAAATCAATATCATTTAATAAGTTTCTCGCGGAATTGCTATCCGTCTCAACCGTATAGGTAAAAAACGAGTTATCAGGGTCACAAATCGGCGGCAATAGACAAGACTCAATATCATGAGATCCTAATTCAATCGCACTGCCGTCAAAACCGCACAAATCTTTATCCAACATTTCTTCATAATAGGAATCATCATCAAATTCTTCAGAAGCATCAATTGTATCAGGATAGATATAAGGCTGTAACATCTGATTGGCTTTTTCTATGGCTAAAATCATTTCTTCACGAATATCAGGGGTGGAAGACTTTCTGGAAACGCTTAATAAAACCCCAAACGTACCCGTAGCCACCAAGGCCAACAGCAATAAAGCAATCAACCCTTCCAACAAAGATACACCTTTTTTACTTTTTAAAATTCTTTTCATAGGCTTACTCCTTCGTATCGTACACACGGCCGGCTTTGGTAGCGACCATAAAATAGTTGCCTTCCTGGTATTTTTTGCCGGCTAAACTGCTTTTACCTTCTGCCGCGACGGATACCACTTGGTTGCTTACGCCGCCGCCTTCTTCGGCATAGTCACCCGTAGGCGGCAACACGCAAGGGGAGCTCCCCCCGCCGTTACGCGGGCAAATATGAAACGTATAAGGCAAAGAAGCAAAATCTTTTGCGTCTAAATAACCGCAATAAAACAACTGATTGGCATGATAGTAAGTACGCGTACCCGGAATACCGCTGGAAGTGGCCGTAGTACAAGAAGAGCTGTTTGTCCAATTTTTGGTATCAGCGCCCGTAAAAGTAGTGACTTGAATATCAGACCCTTTGGTGGTCTGATAAAAAGAGCGACGAGCTTCGGCCAATTTTTTTAATGCATCTTTCGCCTGAGAGTTACGCACGTCATGGCGGACAGAGCGCAAAGCAGGCACCGCAAAGCTGACAATCAAAGCGATAATCACCACTACGAACAAAATTTCAATTAAGGTAAATCCTTTTTTCATACGCCCCCCTTAGCTTTGGTATTCACCCACGCTTCCGTCTTCAAACATACAATAAGTAAGTCCCGCGAAATCCCCCGGCAAGCGGGCATTGGTATTCACGCACGCACAGGCTACCGGATCGCCGGGAGCTTTGTCACAGCAAGGGCTGGATTGATTATAGCACACGTGGTAGTGGAAATATTGGTCCGCCCAAGTAAGGTTTTCTAAATAGCCGCAATACATCAGCTCTACCGGAGAGATTTGAAAATCTCCAAAATTAAAAGAACAATTCCCATTTTCCGCGGAAGCACCCATAGTATAATCATCAAATCTCACGTTGGGATAGTCCATAATAGCGCGGTTTACAGCGGCTCCTAAAAGCTCTAATTTTCCTTTAGCTTGCGTCCAACGCGTTTCTGCCACACTTTGACGATAGGCCACCGTGGCAAAAACCACCAAACAACCCAAAATTGTGGCCGCGATCAACAGCTCTACTAATGTAAACCCTTTTCTGTTCTTCATCTTTTTCCCCTATCAAGAGCAAGATTTCACTTGGCCTTGCATGTCTACATAAGCACAAGTCATTTTGGCATTCTGGTTAGAGCCGGACATACAAGCCCACCCCGTCAAACTTTTGCCACAGGCAGTAACACTACCGCTACTGCTCATATAGAAAGTATAACCCTTAAACTTTCCATTTTCAAAGGGTATTTTTCCTAAATATTTTCTGTTGTTACTTTGCAGCCAAGCCACCGCCGTAGCCGCAGTAGGAGCACCCTCCACAATACTACCACTTGCATTGCCCGTTACGGCAATATTAGTTGCCGTCAAACCGGCCTCTTTTAACATTTGTGCCGCGCTGGCAAGCTCCACCAATACCCCGCTGGCAGCCATGTAGCGGGTGCGGTCTTGCATTTTTTTATAAGCGGGCACCGCAAACAGGGTAACCAACACCCCGATAACAACCACAACCAACACTTCCATCAAGGTAAAACCGCGCTTTGTGTTTTTGCTGTTAAAAGATTGCATAAGCTCCCCCTTTTCTTATTGTCCGCCGATTTGGGACAATTTGAAAATAGGCAAGAAAATAGATGCCACAATAATACCGATTAACACACCGACGCCACAAATCAAGATCGGGTCAATAACGGCAGAGAAACGGGCGATGAATTGGTCCACGTTATCGGCATAAAACTTAGACAAAGTACCGATAATGTTAGGCAATTTACCGGATTCTTCACCCATCATCATCATTTCCGTCATCAAACCGGGGAACACACCCGCGGCACGGAAAGAATCGGAAATAGATTTACCGCCGGCTACCTGCGCCTTGGCTTGGCGCAAAGCATTTTGAATAATAACGTTGCTATTGAAAGATTCTTCCAATACCACAATTGCGTTCAAAATGGTTACGCCGCTGCGCAACAACGTAGCCAACGTGGTTAACATGCGAGAATAGTAAATATTGCGCAAGAAGTTGCCAAAAATCGGCATAGACAACAAAAACGAGTGCCAACGTTTTCTGCCTTCCGGGGTTTTAATATAAAAACGGAAAGCGATAAACGCCGCAATCATACCGACAATCAACAAAATACCATGATTAATCAAGAAACCGGAAACGGCTAATACCACCACCGTAATCATCGGCAGTTCAATGTTAAAATCTTTGAAGATTTGCGCAAAAGTCGGTACGATACCCAAAATAAAATATACAAGCACGCCCACAGATGCCACCGTCAAAATCGCCGGGTAGGTAACAGCGGTAACAATTTTACTCTTCATACCTTCCTGGGTTTTGATATAAACGGAAATTTGCGCCAAGGTATCAGCCAAGTTACCGCCTACTTCACCGGCGTTTACCAAGGATAACCAAATATTATCAAAGGTTTTCGGGTGACGGGCCAAGGCAGAGTGGAAAGAGTTACCGCCCGCAATATCTTTGGCCACTTGGTTGAGCACTACGCCCAATTTCGGGTTGGAAGCGTATTCACTGAGCAAAGATACCGCGCGCACCAAAGGCACACCGCCGGCAATCAAGGTGGAAAGCTGTTCGGCAAAGAATGCCAATACGTGCCCGGGCACCTTGCCCCCCACTTTTTTCGCTCCGGCTGTTTTGCCGAACAAAGAGGACGAACCGCCTTCGCGCACTTCCAGAATAATATAACCCTTATTCTGCAGTGCAAAAACAACTCTGTCACGGCTTTCGGCGCTGATGCTGCCTTTGAGCGTCTTGCCGTTGCCGTCTTTTACAACGTATGTATATTTTTGCATAAAACCCCTTTACTAATCTTCAGTAGTAACAGCTAAAATTTCATCAATGGTGGTCAACCCTTTCACCACTTTGCGCCAGCCGTTGCCGCGCAAGTTTAACGCACCGCTGCGGTCAATGGCGCTACGCATGGCCACCAAGTCTTGCGTTTTATAAATAATGTTGCGCACTTCTTCGTTAATGCGGTACACTTCATAAATAGCACGGCGGCCCATAAACCCGGTGCCTACGCATCTGGGGCAACCCACAGAGCGGTAGAACGTCCAGGTATTTACATCTTTCGGATTGAAATGCCCTTCGTTAATAATTTTGGCAATCATCGCCGGCTCCGGCTGATAAGGCACTTTGCAATACGGACACAAAATACGCACCAAACGTTGCGCCGCCACCAAAGCCAAAGAGCTGGAAAGCAGGAACGGCTCCATGCCCATATCAATCAAACGGGGAATGGCACCCAAGGCTTCGTTGGTGTGCAAGGTAGACAACACCAAGTGACCTGTCAAAGCGGCTTTCAAACAAGCTTCAGCCGTTTCGTTATCGCGCACTTCCCCCACCAGAATAACGTCAGGGTCTTGACGCAAGAACGAACGCAACCCGGCGGCAAAGGTCAAACCGATTTGCGGTTTTACCTGCACTTGGCTGATACCGGCCAATTTGTATTCTACTGGGTCTTCCAGGGTCATAAAGTTTAATTCCGGCGTACGAATAGTGGTAAGTACCGCGTTTAACGTAGTAGATTTACCCGAACCGGTAGGCCCTGTCAAGAAAATCAATCCGTGCGGTAAGTTGGCCGCTTCTAAGAAGGCTTTCTTTTGTTCCGGCTCAAAACCCAATTTATCTACGTTCATTTCACCGGTACCGCGGTCCAAAATACGAAGCACGAGTTTTTCGCCATATACAGCCGGACAGACAGACACACGGACCTCGATGGCGCGGTTTTGATATTTAATACCAAAGCTTCCGTCCTGCGGCAAACGTTTTTCGGCGATGTCCAATTTGGACAAAATTTTAATACGGGAAATAATGGCGTTTAAAGACTCTTTATTAGGCGGCGTGCGTTCGTACAAAGAGCCGTCAATACGGAAACGCAAGCTGACGCGTTCGTCAAAAAGCTCCAAGTGAATATCGGACGTACGTTCTGAAATGGCCTGCTTCAAAATGGCGTTTACCAATTTGACGTTTTGGGAAGAAGAAGCAGAAGATTTATCCAAGTCCAACGCACCGGCAATTTGCACGTCTTCATCGGAAGCTTGCTGATTGCCTTTGCCTTCTTCGGTTTCGTTTACTACTTCTTCCAACAGGTTCTTATTGCCGTAAAAAGAGTCAATAACGGCTAAAATTTGGCTTTTGCTGGCGATAAAAGGCTGTACTTCTTTGCCCACCAACATACGGATATTGTCCATCAAAAACAAGTTGGTCGGGTCATAAAAAGCGGCGGCCAATTCATTGTCTTCAATAAACAAAGGAACAATTAAATTTTCACGGGCAAATTTTTCCGGAACCAATTTTTGCAAATCTTGGTCTCTTTCCGGAATCAAAATACCATTTTCAATAGAAGCGTAAGGGAGAGAATGATGTTTTGCCAACGCAGACGTTACTTGATTTTCATTGGCAAAGCCAAACTGCACCAAAGCATCGCTTAAAGACGCATTATTTTGGCGCGCATACAATTCGGCACGTTTCAACTGCTCTTCGGTTAAAGTGCCTTGATCTACTAAAATCTCACCCAAATCTCTTGCCATTATTCTTTCCTTTACGCTCTTCTTAAAATCTTTTATCTTGCCCCCTTTTCACACCAGGAAAAGGAGGCAAGATATATCAAAGCAAACTGCTTTTTAGTCTTATTCCGCCAAGATGGTCGGCGTAATAAAGATGACCAAGTCCGTCGTCGTCTTGGATTTGGAGCGGCTGGTGAACAACCAACCTAACACCGGAATATCACCCAAGAGAGGTACTTTGCGGGTTTGGTCCGTTTCGCGGGAAGTTAACAAACCGCCGATTACCACGGTTTGGCCGTTTTTCACACGAACCAAGGTGGAAGCGGCACGCGTGGTGGTATCTTTGGTATTGTCAAAACCGGAGCTGACCAAGTCAGAGTAAGAAGGTTGTACGTACAAGGTAACGTAACCTTCGCGGTTGACTTGCGGGGTTACTTGCAAGGTCAAACCTACACGTTTTCTTTCAGCACCGGCTACGGTTAAGGTATTGTCCCCACCGCCGGATTGAGATTGGGTAAAACCTACCGTCGCATCCGTAGAGGTGGTGATGGTAGCCGTTTTGTTGTTCAAGGTTACCACTTTGGGTTTACCTAAGTATTTGGCTTCACCGCGGGTCAACAAGGTTTTCAAAACAATTTGGAAAGCAGAGAAGTCCAACACACCGCCTTCACTTTCCCCTTCGCTGGAAGAGCCGGAGGAGCTGCCGCCACCGGAACCGCCGGAACCGGAGCCATTGTCGTTCAATTCAGCATTGCTGGGGAAAATCCAATCCCAACCGCTGAGTTTGGTGGTGCCGTCTTTGGAATAACCTCTCATAAATTCGGAGGTGATTTCACGTTTCGGACCGCTGAAAGATACTAAGGTACCATCAGCACCGCCGTATTCAAAGCCCAAGGTCAAACCGCTGGTTTTGCTGACTTCAACGATTTGCGCTTCAATCAAGATTTGGGGCGGTTTAATATCCAATTCAGCCAAAATGTTTTCAATTTGGGGGAAGACTTCCGCCACATCGGTAATGATGAGCTTATTGGTTCTGGGGTCAACCGCAATGCGGCCAACCGGGGAAAGCATACTCTTTACAATGCCGATAATTTCAGCCGTACCGGAATAAGCGTCACCGCCGGTAGAAGTGCCGGGAACGCTGGAGGTATCTGTGCTGGAGCTCGTAGAGCTGCTACCTAAGCTGGAGCCGGTGGTAGAAACGTCTTGCGGCATGATGTTGCTCAATTCGCTAGACGGAGAGCCGATCGCTTGCAAAGAAATATAGCTCAACGTATAGATTTTGGTAATGGTGTCGGGCGCATCGTTGGAACGTTTCGTTACAACGTAGCTGTCACTCTTACCAATGCGTTGATACGTTAAACCATGCACACGCAACAAAGTATCCAAGGCCTCACGGACCGTTACTTTGGTAAGCGAAGCGGTTACTTTTTTGCTCGCAAACTCTTCGCTCATGATAAAGTTAATCTGGGCCTGAGTCGTAATGCTGTTAAGGAAGGCCGAGATAGGTACATTGGAAACGCGGATAGATACTTTTCTATCCAACGGAGACGCAACTTCCGTTTCCTTATACAAATCCGGCTCCCCGGCTAACTTTACGGATTCTTCAGCCGAGATGGTGGTTGCTTCCGCTACTGCGTTTTGCGCAGCAACAGGTAAAGCACTGGTTCCGGCTGCCATCAGCAAAGCCAGAAAAACTCCTAACCGATTTTTCATCTGTCCTCCTATATATTTAAACGGCGAATGTTACTTCAATTGTACTTTTTTAGTAAACTTTTGGCCTTTGTATCTAAATACAACGGCTTCCGGCAATACTTGCACAATGCGGGCACCTAAGACACTATCCCCCACCGTGTATACTTTATTACCGATGAATACTTCCTGCCCGATAATACCGCTGATACGGATCTTTCCGCGAATTGCACGAGACGGATCACGCAAAAGTTCCAATTCCAACTCGCGTTGACGTCTGAGTTCTTCCAAACGTCTTCTTTCTTCGGCTTCTTTGCGGCGACGTTCCGCTTCCATTCGCTCACGTTCTTGTCGTTCGCGAAATTGGAGTAACAACGTATCATCAGGAGAAAGTGTCGGGTCCCGCTGCGTAGGCGGATCAAAAACCACCTTTTGCGGTTTCTTATTAACCGGTTGCGGTTTAGCCATGGTTGCCTTGGTCTCTCTGGCCGGCTCAAAAGCAGGCTGTTGCGGCACCGGAGCTACCGGCGGTTGAGCAACGGGCATAGGCTGTTGGACCGGAGCAGGGGCTTGCGCCAAGGCCACCGGAGCGGGAACAGGTTCCTCCGCTACTTGCGGGGCCGGGGCCGGTTTAGGAGCCGGGCGTTTGTTTTTTCTTCTTTGGCGGGCCTGTCTCACAGAATCATCGTCCACCATAATCACAGGCTCGGTAGATGCAGAGAGTTTGGCCACAGGTTTGCGGACCGGTTCCGGTTCTAAAAGGGGTTCTTCCATCGGCAAGCTCAAATCCGGCACGGCGGGAGCTACGTCCTCGGCCGCCCAAACGGCTTGTACGGAAAAACAAATCAACAAAGCAAGCAAGTATTGAAAGTTTCTCATTTTTTCTTCCCCTGGTCTTTAAACAGCTTTTTCGCTAATTTTTCTTTCGGGAAAACCGTGTTAATTTTTAAGGTAATTTCATTTTCACCAATGTTTTCCATATTGTTTTTGCCTTTCATCAAACCAAATTCGGAAACTCTCATAAAATCATCACGGCTTTCAATAGCAGCCAACAAGTGGCCCAAATCAGCATAAGAACCTACCACCGTAACCGGTACGTTTACAATGGTGTAATCGGCCACGGAGTTATCTTCATTTTGCTGACTCGGTTTATAGGTCAGATTGACTTCCTTAAATACAGATACAATTTGGTTCAACAACCAATGGTTTTTCGCATCTGCATCCGGAAAACGCGGCTCCAAATCAATCAGTTTCTTCTTGTTGGCCAAATAATCGGCTTCACTTCTTTGTTGGGTTTGCACAGCGTCAATTTGCCCACGCAAGTTGGATTCTTTTTCTCGCAATTTTCCATTAGCATAGCGGCAAAGCAAAACGAGCAAAGCAATGACGACGAATTGTTTGATGAAAAGCTTGACGTTTCCTTCTTCAAGCACCATCTTAATATCGGCAAAACCCTTTTTAGCGGATTCCATGACCTTATTCATCTTATTTTTCATGTTATTATTGTTCATCTTCTGGCCACTCCTTTTCCGCAAGTAAGGGTAAAAGAAGTCACTTTAGAAGCTTCTTCTCCCACATTGCCTTTTTTTGCTTTTGTTTCTTTCGCACCGGTAGCCAATTCCTTATACTTTACTTCCGGATTGCTACCGCACAAAGCTTCCATAGCGGGCTGAACTTTTACCTTATCAACAAATGTCTTCCCTAAAGCCAAGTCTTTGGCTTCATCGCCGGTTTGGATCACACCTTCTAATCTTAATTGGCGTCTGATTCCATTCGTGGCGGGGAAATCTTCATCGTAGGCAAGCTCGGTAATCCACATCTGCTCCGGGATAGCCGCCACAATATCTACTAACAGCGGAGTAGCGGGCGTCATCTTCAGGAACGTTTCCATATTCGTATTTTGTGTTTTAATACGAGCCAAGTTGCTTTGGATTTGAGAAGATGTCAATCCGTCAAAATCAGCAATAGCAGTTTTGTTTTGGCGTTTCACGTCTTTTAACTCTTGGGCCGTCCCGTTCATGGAGAACCAAGCTTTACCTATCAAAAACAAAACAATCACTGCTACCACACCCACGATTTTCCAAGCCATCAAGCCGGCATTAAACTCATATTCGCCTAAGCGGTTGCGTTTAATAAAGTCCAAGTCCGGGGCTTTGGAGTCATAAAATTTCATACTTGCACCGATAGCGGCCAATTCACCCGAAGATTTGGTTTCAATGCCGTACACTTCGCGCAAGTCCCATTTGCGGACCGGCTTTTTGGATTCCGCTTCCAACAGCGGGGTCCAATCGTCCATATCCACACCCATAATAACGGCTTCTTCAAAAGGATCTCTTTCCAATTGTTTGGCCACAAACTCACTGCAGTTGGTGATTTCCAGACGGCGGCGTTCTACCGGCAGAGAACCGGCAATTTCCACTTCTCTCATCAACACCGGCACATTGTGATTGGTAAACACAAAGCTGGCTAAATCATTGCCAAAGAAAGAGTAAATGCGACCGGAATCGTCCACCGCTTCTTTATCACTTTCACAAAAAGCACGGCTTAAAGATAACGGAGACGTTTCAATGGCCACCGGGTCCAAGCCCAAACCTTTTAACCCTTTTTCCAAGCGTTCTACAATTACTTTCGGGGTAATGGTAAAAATAACACCCAAACGTTTTTGCTTGGTAGCAGCTGTTTCAAATTCGTACACATGGTAAGAAGACATCGTTTTTTCAAACGGAAAGTGAATATACTTACGCGCTTGCAAAGGAATGGCTTCCTTCCAGTGTTTGCGTTCAATCACGGCGGGAATGACAAAGTGGCGCAACAAAGAGAATGCCGGAGACAAAGAAACAACTACTTTTCTGTCGGTCCATTTCTTTTTAGCAGCTACTTTGGTCAAAGCGTCCAACCAATTATCCATTGAGAAAAACGCATCATTTAATTCCAATGGTTTCAGTTTCGTTCGGTCCACAGACGAAATAGGCACACGCAACAAGGATTCTAAAACAATCCCCCCATCTTTGCGGGAACTTTGCGCCACATACATTTCATCTAGGCCGATATAAAGCCCCAACGCCTCTGGGTGGGCTTTCATATTCTTGCCTATTAAAGTCTCTGCAATGTTCATAATAAACCCTTAACTAAAATATTAAAACTAGAATTGCTCGTACGGCATATCATACGGATTGTTGACCCCTTGGGCAGCAGGCTCCGTATAGGTTTGACCGGCCGGTTCAGTATAAGCTTGAGCGGCAGGCTCGGTATAGGTAGCCGCACCGGCGGCAGGCTCAGTATAGGCGGCTGCACCGGCGGCGGGTTCGGTATAGACATTACCGGGGGCCGGCTCCGTATAGGCAGCGGAATAATCCGGTTGGGCATACGGATCAGCCACAGGGGCCGTAGCGGCAAAAGGATCTACCACTTCCGGTTCGGCAGCGGCCACAGGGGCGGCTTTCATCACACGACCGGGGCGGGTCCACAAGCGGCTGGTTTTATAGTCCAAGCCTTTGTCTTCTTTTGCTTGTTGGGCTTTGGCGGCTTCTTCGGCGATGGCTTGTTTGGCCGCACAATCTACTTCAATTTGGCGGCGAATGGTGCGTTTACCGCCTTGCACGTCCGTAGCGGTCAAAGCCAAGGTATAAGTACCGCAAGCCAATTCGGGGCCGATAATGCCTTTGCGGCCGTTCCAAACGAGTTGGTGATAAACAGGAGCAAAGCCTTCCAATTGGCGCACGACATAGTATTTTTCGTCGCCGGCATGTTGGATCACTTGGAACAACCAATTATCAATAGCATCTACGGTTTCAATGACTGAAAAATCAATGACAAAAGCTTCTCCGGCAGTCGGATCAATTTTGTTATCCACCGGAACAACCGCCATGCTCAACATCGGCATTTTATTGACGGAAGCAGCATCCGGCATAGAGGCGGGCAAGTCCGCATTAAAGTCAAATACAATGGAAACTCCGTCCAAGTTGGCATATTTGGCGGGAGGTTCTTGGTCATACAGACCCATGTTGTAGCTGATTTTGCCGGAAGACAAACCTTTGTGTACGAAATAAGAATTTAATGCCATCGCTTGGCGGATACCGGCCAAAGTGATATTATCGGTATAAGAACCCGGGGGCAAAATCACATATCCGGCACCTTGCGTCAAGGCCATCAAGGCATAGACGTCATCTAATAAGCTCATCGCTTCGGGGCGGAATTTATAGCCATTGAAAAGCACATCGCTGTCAATATCAATGGCATCGGGCAAATCGTTGCGGAAATAAATGCGTACACCTTCGGCTTTTTCCAAGCGGGCCGTTACGGCAGCCTTCATGCTGGCTACTTTTTGGCTGGTGTAAATTTGGCGCGCTTGCAAGGCAGCGGGAGAAGTCAAATCTTTAAAGGTGGAAGAAGCTTTCTTCGCTTCTTCTTCTACCAGGGTACCTACTTCTTGGGCTTGCAAAGCCGCATTTTGGGCTTTGGCGGTCAAAAGCTCTTCTTGACGGGCCAATTCTTCTTCCGTCAAATTTTCTACTTCTTCCACTTCGCCCTGGGCTTGACGCAACAACGCTTGGGTTTCGGCATCTACGTCGCCCAAATGGTTTTTATCAGCCACTAAGCCTTCTTCCAAAACGGCATCTTCTAATTGAGCGGTTTCGGCGGCAAGTTGCGCTTCCAATACAGCCGGGTCTTGACCGGGTTGTAAGCGTCTTTCTTGGCCTTCTTTAAAGTTAATATCCACTTCTACCGGGTTTTGAATTCCCCCGATGCGGCTGTGAATTAAATTGATGTATTGGTTGGCTTCTTCCACCTCTTGGCGGGTACCATTGACCAAGACGTCAATAAAATAATCCATGGCTTCGTCATCTTTTTGTTCGGCATATAATTTTTTGCCTTTTTCCAATTGCTTCGCCGTGGAAGCAGCAAACAAAGCCGGGCCGCAGACCAAAGAGATGGCCAGCAGCGGAAGTAAAAGTTTCACTTTCAGTGCATTGAATATTCTCATAACTTATCAAGTTGCCCCTTAATAATTATTTACACAACTTACAGACAATTATAGCAATTTACATCTTGTTGTAAATACATAAATCGCGCGCAAAAAACATGGGTGCGCGCAACCCACAAAATCTATTCAAGCATAAAAACACGCCGTCTTGCAAGTAAAAAATATTTTTCCTTAAAATTTATCCTTTTTTTACTTACTTTCCAACCGCTCCAACCGACGGGTAGCCGTTGAATTTTCCGGATAATAAAACAGCGCATTTTGCAAATACTTTTTGGCGGCTTCTTTATCTTCTGCCTGTTGCAGCAACGAAGCCAAGGCCAAATTGGCAGAAAGGTTATCCGGCTGTTTGGCCAAAACCTCTTCTAAAAGTTCCTTGGATTTAATATCGTTTCCCATCAACATAAAATAACGCGCCAACAGAATAGGGCCGTTTGCATCGTCGGGATACTTTTGTATATATTGCTCCAAGTCTTCCCGCAGTTCTTTTAGTTTACTGCGAGAAGTGCCTTGAATTTTGTTGACTTGATCGTAATATTTTTGCAATTCTTGCGCCTGGCTTAACACTTCCGGGGTTTCTTCCCCTTTCTCGTAGAGCTTTGTTAAACGGCGCAATAAAGATTTATCCAAGGTGTCAATCGTTAATGCTTTTTTATAGGTGGTCTTGGCATATTCTTTTTCACCGCGTTTTAAATAAATATCCCCTAACGCATGCCACAAGCTGGTATCATACGGGAAAATATCTGTCCCTTTTTGCAAAATTCCCAAGGTATCGTCATCGGCGTAAATTACATCTGCGCGCACCAATTGGCCCAACGTTTCGTAAGCCTGCAAATTAAACGGATCCAAGCGCAACGTTTCACGCAAATAACGAATGGATTTAGCCGTGTCTTTGGCGCCCAATGCCGCCAAGGCCGCATGATAATATACTTGGTCATAATAGGCAGCGGCAGACATACTTTTTTCAAAAGCGCTCAAAGCATCTTTGTAATGGGTCTGCGAAAGCAAAATATTGCCCAGGCGGAACCCGGCTTCGGTATTCGCCGGATAAAGCTTTAAAGAGGCTGTCAAATCTTTTTGCGCTTGAATATAATCTTTCTTAGCCAAAAATTTCTGCCCGCGGAAAGCATAGAACTGACTGCTCAACACCACCGCTTGCCACACAATAATTCCCACGCACAGCGCAATCATGGCTAACGCTGTGGTTTTCGTCAGCGGATTGGCAGACACTTCCACATTGGTTTCCGCACGGCCCACACCGCTCACTTCGGCCCCGACAATCCACCAAAAGATAAACGCCGGCACCATCGTATGCAGAGAAATATTGAGCATATTGTCGGTCAACATAGCCAAAATACCGCAAAAGAGCGCCTGTAAAAGTTGTTTTTTATCCCCTTCTTTTTTGCGGGCGGCAAAATCGCGCACTTCCAAAAAAAGTACCATAAACATAAACAGGAAAAGCCCCAACCCGACAATCCCCCCTTGGGCCGCTTGAAAAAAGAATTCATTGTGCGGAGAATTGGTGGTGGTTTTCAGCTCACGCAATTGCGGATGTTTAAGCAGTGTTTGCGGCTGGGTGCGGGCAAACGCCGTCTGGAAATTTCCCAATCCGGCGCCCATTACCGGCGTATGTAAAAAGATTTCTTTAGACACGTCCCACATAAACAAACGTTGATGCAAAGATGTAAAAATTTGGTCGCGGGAAATTTGCAAGTTCATATTGCCGGGTTTTACTTGTGTCATTTCCGTTACGCGGTGTACCACGGATGCGCGGGTACTTTGCAAGAATGCCGGCAAATAAGTGACCGCTAAGGCTAAAACAACCAACCAAAACACGCGGGCTTTGCGTTGCCATATCAAAGAACGCAAGGTACCGAACATCCACATCATCAAAAGCCCCGCCCCGGCGGCAATCCAACAAGAACGGCACAAACTGAAAGACAGATAAAAAAGATACACCAATACCAAAAAGCCATATACACAAATATCTTTTCGGCTTTCGGTACGCAGATAATACACCAAAAGAGCCGGCAACAACATCACCACAAAAGAAGATAAAAAGTTAGGATTACCGAAGGTGGAAAAAGCCTTGCTGGCAAATTGGTTCATATCAAAAGGCCATAAAATATCCAACCCAAATCCCTGAAATACGCCGTACATACAGGCCAGCGCACACGCCACAAAACTAAGCACCAACACATTTTCTTGCGTCAATTTACTCAGCACCCGCGTGCCCAACCAAAGGCCCACTCCCCATAACAAGAGCCCATACCAATCAAACACTTTGGCAAAAAAGCTTTCCCCTGGGAAATTGGTTTTTAATTGGGGCAATAAAAACCACAGCCCTCCCCACACGATAAAGAGCAAAATATAATTGGTTTTACTCTCAATCACCCCGCTGAAAACTACATTTTTACTAATAACATAAGCCCCCAAGGCAATAACCAACAGCAGAGAGCCAAAGTCCAAGAAATTATAAAACAAAGTTTGACGCATATATTGCGGCGCGGCCGATACGGCAGAAAGCCAACTGACCAAACAAGCCACGATATAAATAATGAAAGCCAAATCAAAAAAAGTACGCGTAAAATTGATATGTCCGGCCCGCAAAAACCGCGCAGCCGATACGCCGTACATACAAGCCAACACAATATAAAGCAAAACACTTTGAATGGTAAAAGGATTAGAAGTTAAATCCGTAAAAAATATCAGCGGAACAGCCAAAAAACAGGCTGAGAGCAGAAAACGCATAATTTTAATGTAAAAGCCTTCGCTAGCGGTTTTAGTCAGTTGAAACATAACAAATCTCCCTTCGTAATAAAAAGGTTTTTTATATTGTAGTTTTTTTGAAGGAAAAGGCAAAATTTTTTAGAAAAAACCCCCGCCGTTTTGGAGGGGGTTTGAAAAGAAAAGGTACTTTTATTTAACGCGGGTGTAAGGATCGTCGCAAAGAGAACGGCAAATGCCAATAAAGCGTAAAATGCACCATAGCACTATGGCGGCAAGAAGTATTTTTCCGGCTAAGGGATGAGCTTGGTAAAAACGCATAAATAAGCAGATTATTACCATTATCAAAATCACCAACACCACACCCACAAATTTAAGCCCGGCCAGGCTGGCGTTTCTGATAACAGGCACACCGCCACGGCGCCAAGGCACCATAATAATGGGTAAAAGTTGCACAAGGCCACTCGTCCATAAAAAAAATAGTTTCATAGTTTTTCTCTACAAATGATGTACTTTTTTCTACCTTAAATTCTACCTTAAATTTTATCCAAAATCCATACGCACCCGTTTCTCAGCCATAACACAAGCAAGCTATCCCACTCCTGCCTGGCAAAAAAGAGAGACCCGCTTGCGCGGGCCCCTTTGAGGTTAAACTAATTGCTCTAGACCAATAAAGCAAATAGTTTATTGCCTATTTTGGCAAAGCTGTAAAGCAAATTTGGCGAAAATCTATCCCGCACCCGAAGATGCGGGATAGAAATCATAACATTTTACAGATTATTTTACAACGGCTTCTTTTTTCAGGAAGTCAAAAACTTTGCGTTCGTTCAAAGTAGCCAAGATATGATCTTTGCGTTCTTCAAAGAAAGCGCGGATTTTCTTTTCATCTTCCTTGGTTTTGGCATTGGCGGTTAAGCTCTTATCCAGCTCGGCTTGCCAATCTTCTTGCGTAGCTTCCAAGTTTTCTTTCTTGGCGATGGCATGAATGATGTAACCGACGCGCAAGTCTTTTTCCACCGTAGGGCGAATGCGTTCTTCAAAGCCTTTGCGTTGTTCGGCACTGAGCTGTTCGGGCTTCATTTGGGTTACATTGCGCACGAAATTATTCAAGGAGCTTTCGGTATATTCTTCTACCAAGCTTTCGGGCAAAGCAAACTCATTGGTTTTCACCAAATGCGCTTCAATTTGGGCTACCAAATCGCGGGCGGAGTTTTCTTTCGCTTCGGCGTTTAACCCTTCTTGCACGCGGTTTTTCAAGGATTCTAAATTATCAAAGCCCATATCTTTGGCAAAGTTATCGTCCAAAGACGGCATAACTTTATTTTTAATATCATCTACGATTACGTGGAAAGACAACGTATCTTCCCCTTCTTTCACTTCGTAATCTTTCGTATCGCCTTTTTTCAATCCCAAAATGTTTTGGGCCAATTCCGGCATGGTTTGCGGGGCGGACATATCAATCAATTCGCTGTCGGCGCTGAGTTTGTAGTCATCTTCCCCATTGCGTTTGCCTTTGTATTGCACTACGGCATATACTTTATCGTCAATGACGGCCCCTTCGGCGGCACTTTCCAAGCGGGCATTGCCTTCTAAAATGCGGTCCAATTGGGCTTTTACTTCTTCTTCGGTGGCGGTTTCCGGTTTTTTGGTTACTTCAATGCCTTTATAATCTTTTACGTCAAATTCCGGAGCTACATCTACGGCCAATTCAAAGGTAAAGGCTTGTCCGTCATTAAAAGTAGCAAAATCGGCCTTGGTCAAAGAAGGCAAAGCCACCGGATTAAGTTGCATTTTTTCCAAGGCGGCGGAAATGGCATTTTTAACCGCCAAATCCAAGGCGCGTTCTTTAATATGACCGGCAAAATTTTGTTTGACTAAATCCAAAGGTACTTTTCCGGCGCGGAAACCTTGCATTTGGGCGCGGGATTGCACTTGTACGGCGGCATTTTGAAAAGCTTTGGTAATAAGTTCCGGCGTAGCTTCTACGCTCAGCGTAACGCGGCAACCTTCTTTGGATAGTTGTTTGGCATTTACTTCGCCAGCCGCGGCGGTTTTGAAGATGGACATGATTTTCTGCTCCTTATATATTCAACAAAAAAATGGACGGAGAGGGACTTGAACCCTCAAGGGTTTCCCCACACGCTCCTAAGGCGTGCGCGTCTGCCGATTCCGCCATCCGTCCTATTTTTTGTTATTTTAGAAAGTGGGCCATGTGAGGCTCGAACTCACGACCTTACGCTTAAGAGGCGTCTGCTCTACCAGCTGAGCTAATGGCCCTATAAATCGGGTTATAAAGATTATAGCAAAAAAAGAGCGGCAGCGGGGCATGAAGAAATACCCGGGGTACTGCCTGTGAAGATATTTTAACATATTTTAAGTTTTTTCCGCAAAACAAAACTTTCCAAACTTTATCCGTTGCCAAAGCAGCAAAATTAGATATAATAGAGTTATCCTTATTTTATTTGAGGTATTTCATGAAAAAACTACTTTGTTCTCTACTCAGTTTTTCGCTGTTGGCCGCTCCGTCGGTACAAGCGATGGACTTGGGCGACTTTGACAACATTGACGCCATCATGGAAGACAATGCCTTGACCGATACCATCAACCGGTACAGCGCAGTGCAATTGTCTTTCTTCCCGGAATACGCCACCAGATTAGGGTTTGAATCTGCCAACGGCCGTTTGGATCAACGCGATCAGGAACGCGATGCACAAGCTTTGCGTGCATATAATGTGGTAGAAGATGCTTTCAATGAAGTGGTAGAAAAAAATCTTTCCGAAGCCAGAAAAACCGACTATGAAATTTTAAAAAGGTTATTGGCTTATGACAAGTGGAACTTAAACCGCAACCGCGCCGCTCAAGACCCGCTGTTATATACCGAAGCATTTGATGCTATTTATGACTTGCGTCTTAAAAAAGTAAATTACCAAGACTTGCAAGACCGCGACTTAACGGCCCGCATCAATTCCTTGCCCGCTTTGGCAGAAGCCGCCACCAACAATTTAACCAATACGCCGTCTTTCTTGGCACAAATTGCGATGGAAAGAGCCTATTACGCTTACTTAGCCTTTGACGAAGTGGCCCAATATATGCTTTCCCGCGCCCAAGACGAAGTAAGCCGCACGCAAGTGCGCGCCGATGCCCGCGCCGCCAAAAAAGCGATTAAAGATATGTTTGAGCTTTTCAAACGCTTGGCCCAAGAAAACCAAGAGTTGGATTTCCGCTTGGGCGAAAGAAACTATCTTTTCGTATTGCAAAACCACTATTTCATCAACGAAAAACCGCGCGCTATGCAAAAGTTTTTAACCAAAAACTTTGAGCAAGCCCAAGCGAATTTAGCCAAAGCGCTGGAAGCTTTCTCTTTGCCGGCCGCTTTGCAAGAAGCGGAAGTGGTGTTGGAAGACATTCACGTCCCCGGTGAAGAAGACGCCGCCAACGTAACCATTACCGCCTTGGATACGGACGAAATAGCGCAAGAAAATACCGAAGAAACCACCGAAGCCGCCGCCGAAACGGAAGACAAAGCTAAAAAGGAAAGCAAAAAGAAAGCCGAACAAACTTCCGTCAAAGCCAGCGATTTTTATCCCATTGCCCAACGCTTAACCCAAGGGGTCAAAAATCAAGATTTCTTAGTGGCTTTGAGCAAAGAATCGGGCAATATGTCCAAATTCTTCGTGCAAGACGACACCTTGCCCATTTCTTCTACGAAATTTAATTTGAAAAAATTGCCGAACTATTACTCTTACTTGGGCGCCTATCGTTTTATGCCGCCGTTCGGCACGCAAGGCAACCCTGAGCATGATTTCTTCTTGCGCTTCCCCAGCGGTAACGAAACCGCCAAGCAAGAAATGTTAGACAGAGATTTCAACTTGCCCACGCTGAAGCTTTTATTGGCCGGACAATTAGTGCCGGGGTTGGCTTACCGCTCTGCCTACCGCAACGGCGCTTTGTCCAATTTCCGCCGCTTGTATCCGGTGCCGACCTTGCAAAACGGCTGGGAAATGTATGCCCAACATTTAGCCAGCGAACGCGGCTATATCATCACGGACGAAGAACTTTTGTTCTTAACGTGGGTAGATTATGTGCGCGCCGCGCAAGCCTTGGTTGATTTCTATTTGCATACCGATAAATATACCTATGGTCAAGCGGCCAATTGGTTAATGCAAGAAAACGGCTTTGAAAAAGCCCAAGCCGAAGCGATGCTGAAACAAGTAGCCGCCGAACCGGGCGAAGCCGTCAGCTATATTTACGGCTATGAAGCCTTGAAGAACTTACGCAACAAATACCAAAAGAAACAAGGCAAAAAGTTCTCTTTATCCGATTTCCACGCCAAAGTAATGGAAATGGGCGACATTCCCGCCGACCGCTTAGAAGCGGAAATGGAAAACGCCTACAAATTGGAAAAGAATCACTTGAGCCAATCTTTAAACACGCCGTTCTATATGTAAGCATTACTCAAATAAAAACCCCCGCTTTTGGCGGGGGTTTTTTATGTCAGAATTCACAATAACTTCCGATACTTGAGCCTATCGGCACCGCACAAGGAAGCATAATTTTACAAAGGTTCTCATCTCCGAAACATCTGATGTGAACGGAACTATCCCCGTCTATTCTTATATCAATATTATTAATAGCTCCCTTTCCCGAAAGGACCAGGCCCCAATATGAGCCTCTGACAAAAAATTCTTCAATATCCCAATACTTATTTCCGGGATTTGAATATCCAAATCTTCCATATCAGAGGCATATTCATTATTGGCCATAAAAAAAACATCTTGTGCTGTGCGTACACTTTTGCCAATCGTCCACGCTTCCGTCGCTCTTGCACGATGAACCGCCTTCGTGTACTGCGGCAAAGCTACGGAAGACAAAATCCCGATGATTAAGACTACTACGAGTAGTTCTATCAAAGTAAAACCTTTTTTCATTTTTATTCTCCTTGCGGGCCTTTTACGGCACGGCAAACGGCATTTTATTTGGCCCGCACTGCCATTTCACACAAAGTGTAGCAAAAAAAAAAAATGAGTCAAGCTTTTTCTTTTTTCCGTCAGAAAATAAAATATTTTTTCCACAAAAAAAGCCAAGCATTTTTAAATACTTGGCTTTTTCTGCTACTTATTAAATGATGTTAAAACCAACCGAACCGCTTTTTTCGCGCGGGGGTTTCAGCTGTCAAAACGGCTCCCCCCAGCACCCCCAGCAACACGCCGTCTTTATCCGTCACCGGCACCAAGGGTTGCCCTTGCTCTATTATTTTTAAGGCCGCTTCAGCCTGTGCGGTAGGCAACACACTTTGCGCCGGACTCATTACAGATCCGGCCGTAGAAACAGACTCATAAAAAGCTAACTCCGCACTGCGAATAAAACCTTTCACCTTGCCGTTTTTATCCGTTACGAAACAAGCCAACGGCAATTTTTTGCGGGGCATATTTTTTAATTTTTCAATTATATCTGCCAATTTAGCTTCCGTTTTAAAAGACAAAAAATCCGCACTCATCTTAGCGCCCGCACTTTGCGGGGGCCAAGCCAAACTTTGCTCCAATGTTTTGACAAAATGCGCAGGCAACAATGTTTTCATTTTTTCCCGTTGCGGTACGGAAAATGCTTCAAAAATACGGGCCGCTTGCACCATATCCAGCCTAGACAATACATGCGCTCCCTGGCGCGCGGGCAAACGGCGTAAAATGGCCGCCGCCTTCTGCGTATCCATCGGGTTTAAACAAGCAATCATCATCTCCGCTTTAAGCGGTTTTAACAAAAGCACCGCTTCATGCGTAGCCAAAGCGCCCAATGCTTTTGCGGCAGCTTGCGGCGCGGCAGAAATAAATTTTTCCGTTATCAAAGCGGTTATGTTTGTGTTCGGTCCGTTCATATTTATAAATTACATCTTAAAATTTGCCTTGTTTTTATTATAATAAATATTAAACAGCTTGCGCCGCCGAAGAGCGCACCGACAGGGGGGCCTTATGTTTTTTGATAAACCCGTTCATGACCTTACTTTTGAAGATGTAGTGGCTTTTTGCGAGAAGCAAATCCCGGAAGGAAAACAATTAGATTATAAATATCTGCTTCCTAAAAACAAAGAAAAATTTGCCAAAGTCATCGCATCTTTTGCCAATGCTATGGGCGGTGTGGTAATTATCGGCGTCAATGATGATAAAAACGACAAACCCCGCCCCCCCTTTGTAGGGATTGCTTATCACGAAAAAATGCGCAACACCATAGAAGATATTATCCAAACGCACATTGACCCCATTGTGTTTGTAGATGTAAACATTTGCGTCAACAAAACAGGTGATAGAATGTTTGTGGTGGTTAATATTCCGCAAAGCAATTTAACCCCCCACTTGGTAGGCAAATTAAAACGCACCTACATTCGTACCGGGCAAAGCAGCCGCCCCGAAGTTATTGCCCACCCGGACCGCCTGCCTTGGTTATTGGACCATCGCCGAAAATCTGAAAATTTGCGCCACATTTTATATGACAAAGCGGAAAGCCATTTTGAAAATTATTTAAAAACAAAAAATGTTGATTCTTCTGCGTTGGCGGTGGCAACCTTGTCGCTCTTGCCGCATTACCCTGAAGAGCCTTTGACCGATTTTAAACTTTTGCCGGATTTAATGCGCGCCTGCAAACATTGTGCCCCGGTACAAGAACACATGACCTTGCAACCGGTGCAAGACGGCCTGGCCGCCATTGAAGGAAGCCGCGGTAAACACCGCGTAGTAGAGTTTAACTCCTACGGCCTTTTAATGGATAAATGGGCCGCCGAAGAAATTATTTCTTTTAACGGGCACGAAACGCGCGCGGTTAATTTTCAAGATATTGCTTTACGCACCGCCCAATTTTTTAAATGTGCGTTGGTCTTTCTCAATAAATTATCTTTCGGCGGGCCTTTGTCTTTTCGCTTTAAGCTCAACAATACCCGCGGTTTGCGGGCGCATTTCGGCGGAAAAACAGCCAGCGTGTTAGAAGATTATATCCGTTTGGACGAAATTTACAACATCAACGAAATCGCCGCACGCTTGCCTGATATTTTAAAAGAAACTTTGCAAGCTACGGCTTGGGCATTGGGGCTGAATTTAAACGAAGAAGAAATGAAAAAATTAATCACCTTTTTATTAGAGGATAACGCATGAATCGCTACATCAGCCGTTTAACATTCATTTTGGTTTTGAGTGGTATCGTTTTGCTTTTCGTCTTGATTTCACGCCATAAATCCGTTAAAAATCCCACCAAACATTCCCAAAAAACGGCAGCCCAACAAATGGCGGCGTTATCTCTTGAAGATCAGCTTTTAGATGCCGTCAACCAACATCAGGACTCCTTAGTCCAAAACTTGTTAGAACAAGGAGCCAACCCCAACTTTAAGTCATTTAATGGCATGTCGGCCTTGGTTTTAGCGGCGGGAAGAGGCAATCATGCCTTGGTGGAAAAACTACTGCAACACGGCGCCGACCCCGATATTTCCACCCAAAGCGGAAACACTGCCTTAATGGCCGCGGCGCAGGCCAAACATGCTTCTATCGTTATTTTGCTTTTGGAACAAGGCGCCAATGTGCATGTTACGCGCCCCACCGGAGAAACCGCCTTTCATTTTGCGACGCATGCGTGCTGTATGCCCTGTGTTCTGTCTATGCTCAAAAGCGGAGCAGACCCGCACGCTCCTAATCAAGACGGACACACGCCTTTATCGGTTGCTTGCCCGGAGACGAAAGTCCTCATTCAAGTTTATCAACAGCAAACACAAGGAAAATAAAAATGAGTAAAGGTTTTTCATTGATGGAAATGATGATTTGCGTGGTCATTATCGCCGTGTTAGGCGGTATGGCCATTCCGTATTACCAAAATGCAGTACAAAGCGCCAGAAATACCGAAGCGGTGCTGTGGTGGAGCCAAGTCAAACGCGGTGGCAGTATTAAAAGTATGACGGCCGAAAAAGCCGCCCGCTGGGAAAAAAATGCCAATGAGCGTATGAAACATTTTCGCTTGGAAGTGGTCTGCCGCGAAAAAACAAATCCCCCCGAAGGGGAAACCTGCTGGGAAGCGAACCTGCACTTAACCGACCCGGCGCAAAGAATCCGCTATTTTCTTTCCACCCAACAAAATTTTATGCAGTTGGTGTGCGTCCCGCTCAACTCCGCCGGTAAAAATTTCTGCCAAGCCCAAGCCGGCAACGAAAACGAGCCCGACACCGAAATTGACGGAAAAGAAGCCTATTTATTGCGCAACTGAAAAGCCTTGCGCGCCCGCGCGTAGGAAAACACCTATGTAAATTTGCTATCATGTAAGTATGCAAAAAACTATCAAAGTAGGTACTATCAAAATTTCCAACCAACTCCCGCTGGTTTTTATGGCGGGCACTTGTGTTATTGAAGGTGAAAAGCATTATTTAGACACCATTCAAAAACTCAAAAAAATCATTGCCAAAACCGCTCACCCGTATATTTTGAAAGCCTCTTTTGACAAAGCCAACCGCACGTCTTTAACGGCATACCGCGGCCCGGGTTTGGCCAAAGGGCTGGCTATTTTAGAAAAAGCCAAAAAGCTGACGGGCCTTCCCTTGGTGGTAGATGTGCATGAGCCTTGGCAAGCCGAAGAAGCCGCCCAAGTGGCCGATATGTTACAAATCCCCGCTTTCCTGTGCCGCCAGACGGATTTGGTATTAGCCTGTGCCGATACCGGCAAAGCCGTTAACATCAAAAAAGGTCAATTTTTAGCCCCCGCCGCCATGGAACAAGTGATAAAAAAAATAGAATCCAGAGGCAATAAAAATATTTTGCTTACCGAACGCGGGGCGAGCTTTGGTTATGGGGATTTGATTGTAGATATGCGCTCTTTGGAAATTATGAAACAATTCGGGTACCCTGTTATCTTTGATGCCACCCACTCGGTGCAAAAGCCCGGAGCTTTGGGCAGTGCCACCGGCGGAAACAGCGCCTTGGCGCCTGTCTTGGCCAAAGCCGCTACGGCTTTGGGAATTGCGGGTGTATTTTTTGAAGCACACCCCAACCCCAAAGAAGCCTTATCCGACGGACCCAACTCTTTGGACATGAAACAAGTAACCGCCATGACCCAACAGCTTTGCGCCATTGACGAAGTGGTGAAAAAATTTAAGTAGGTGTAATATGCCCAATTCTTTTATTCCCACCTTAAAATGGCACATAAAAGTATTGGCAGTATTGCTTGTTTTAACTGCGGGAGCATTTTTTATTTTTTCTTGGGTTGCTAATAAACTGCCCCCGCAATACCAACCCAAGGCCCCGGCGGTCCAAACAACGCCGTGGCTAAAATAGAGGCTACTATGAAATTTGACGATAAAGAAATTCTTAAAAATGCACGTCAGGTGCTATCCATTGAACACAAAGCCTTAGAGCTTAGCCGCAAAAGTTTAGACGAGCATTTTTTAGCCGCCGTAAAAGCCTGTGCGCAAACAAAAGGACGGGTGGTGATTGTTGGGATTGGCAAAAGCGGCCTGATCGGGCGCAAAATCGCCGCGACTTTGGCCTCTACCGGCACCCCTTCGTTTTTCGTGCACCCGGTGGAAGCTTTGCACGGAGACTTGGGCATGATTACCAACGGAGATGTAATTTTAGCGCTTTCTTATTCCGGTCAAACGGAAGAAATCAATAAAATTTTACCCTCTTTAGCGCGCCGCAAACTGACCATTATTTCCATGACCGGTAACGAAAAATCCAAATTGGCTTTAATGTCGGATATTCACGTCAAAATTTACATTGATAAAGAAGCCTGCCCCTACAACTTGGCCCCCACCGCTTCCACTACGGCTACGTTAGCCGTCGGAGATGCGTTAGCCGTTTGTTTGATGAAAGTAAAACATTTTGAAAAAACAGATTTTGCCATGTTCCACCCGGGCGGCTCTTTGGGCAAATTGCTGACGCAACACGTCAAAGATTTAATGCGCCAAGGCAAAAACAATCCGGTAGTTACCCAAAAAGCTATTGTTAAAGATGCTCTTTTGGTAATGACCAAAACCAATGCCGCCGGAGCTACCAGCGTCATTGATAAAAACGGAAAACTTCTGGGTTATTTTACCGACGGAGATTTGCGCCGAGAATTGCAAAAAGGCGAAGATGTATTAAACAAAAACATTACCGAAGTGATGACCAAAAACCCGCATTTTATTTTAGATACGGCTCCGGCCATAGAAGCGGCAAAAATGATTCACACCACCCATGTAGATAATATCCCGGTGCTCAACAAAGCCGGAAAAGTGGTGGGAATTATTGATGAAAAAGACTTAATTGAATTTATTGCCATGTTGGATAAAAAAGCATGAAAAAAACCGCTGTTCTTCTTTTAGCTTTGCTTTGTTGTAGTGCCTGTGCAAAGAAAGATGATTTCTCTGCCGAAGATGGCGACGTGCAACGTGCCGAGCAAGTGACCATTTTTGAATCCAAAGACAGCCAAAAGAAATGGCTCTTGCAGGCAGATCAAGTGGACTTTGAAGACCTTTCCAACGCAGTGCTGACCAACCCGCGCCTTTTACTGCGCGAAAACGGCCAAGACAGCGCGGAAGTATCGGGCCAAAAAGGCACTTTTGATTATAATCATAAATTGGTCAGCATTGAAGGGAAAGCTAAAATCAAATCTTTTACCCAACAAATCAATTTAGCCACAGACCGCTTTTTTTATGACGTGGATAAAGACAAAATTTGGTCAGACAAAAAGACCATCGTCACCCGCGGCACAGCCAAAATTACCGCGCGTGGCGGGATAGAAACCGATTCCAAATTAGTCAAAATTGAATTTAAAAAACAAAGCACCCGCTTGCCGGAAAATATTCAAGAAATCCAGGGGGCCGTTTAATGAAATATATCCGCGTTTGGCCTGTTCTTTTCTTGCTTTTAGGATTGGGCGGTTGTTTTTCCATAAAAGAACGGGAAACCTTATCTTTGCCCGCACCCGACATTAGCAAAGCCCACAATATCGCCGGACAAAAATTACAAAATTTCCAAGAGAAAAAAGAAAACGCGGCCCAACTGCCGGCTGTATTGGGCGGGGTTATATCCAGCGAGCGTTGGGTCATCTATAAAGATAAAGAGCAAGAAGAATTTGAAGGAGACGTCTCTTACGATAACGGCACCTATCTTTTCCGCGCGCAGTATGCCCTGTCGGACAGAAAGAAAAATCTGTTTACCGCCAAGAAACAAGTATATGCCCGTAAAAATGAAACGGACAAAAGCTACTACGAATTGTATGCCGATAAAGCCACCTACCAATATTCCACAGCCGACGGAACTGCCACCGCCAATAAAGGCAAGCGCATCAAATTAATCTACCATGATGCCAAGGGCGCGCTGGTTACCGCGCTGGCCCAAAAAGCCGATTTTAATGTGAAACAAAAAATATATCATTTGACCGGAAATGTTTTGGTAACGCATCAAGACCCTTTAGGTAAAGTATCCACATTAAAAGCCGATAAAATTTCTGCCGACCAGGCCAACAACCGCGCATTCTTAGAAGGAAACGCCGTCGTAGAAAATGCAGATTATCGGTTGCAATCACAAACCATTGAATATGACGGCACCCAACAAATGGCCTACGCATACGGCAACCGCCCTTTGGCCAGCGGCAAAACGCCCGACGGCACATTTGCTATAATAGCAGACAAGGTATCTGCCCAAACTGATACCCGAAAAATAAAGCTTTCCGGGCAAGTACAGGGTTGGGTGGTTTCGGAGCAAATCAACAATTCCAAGGCCAATGAATCTTTGAACACTAATTTTTAGGATATTTTATGGAACTGCGCAGCGATAACATAGTAAAAATATACAAAGACCGCATGGTGGTAAAAGGGGTAAATATTCACGTTAAATCCGGCGAAATTGTGGGCTTATTGGGCCCCAACGGCGCCGGCAAGACCACTACTTTTTATATGATGGTAGGCTTTATCCGCCCCAGCAAAGGCAGTGTTTATATAGATGACCAAGAAGTGACCCAATTGCCCATGTATGAACGGGCCCGCCATGGTTTGGGATACTTGGCGCAAGAGCCGACCATTTTCAAAGGCTTGAGCGTAGAAGAAAATTTGTTGGCCGTATTAGAGCGTATTTCTGACAATAAAAAAGAACAAAAACGCCGCGTGGACGAACTGCTTACGGAGTTTGGCCTGGCCAAATTAGCCAAACAAAAAGCATGGACCCTTTCCGGCGGTGAAAAACGCCGTATGGAAATAGCCCGCTGTATGATCAGCAATCCCAAAATCATTTTGTTGGACGAGCCTTTTGTAGGGATTGACCCCATCACCGTTTCAGATTTGCGCCACATGATTTTTAAACTGAAAGACAAAGGCATCGGTGTTTTAATTACCGACCATAACGTGCGTGAAACCTTACCTTTAACCGAACGCGCCTACTTAATTTACGACGGCAAAATTTTGGTAGAAGGCAACCAAGACACCTTGGTAAACGACCCCAATGCCCGCCGTCTGTACTTAGGCGAAGATTTTAAAATGTAGGCGGCTTGTGAAACAAGATTTTACCCCCATTGCTCAACAGCTTCAAAAAACCTTTAACAAGGCTTTTTATGACCGCGCCCATTTTATCCCCATTGCCAAAGAAGTGGTGGATTTGTTTGAAGGGTTCCGCGCCTTATTAAGCCAATACACACTCTGCCCCAATGCGGCGGTACAGGCTGAAATTTTACAAACCTATTACACGCAGTTACAAGAGCATATTTTTCGTTCCTTTTGCCTGCTTTGCCAGGAAAAAGCAGATTGCACCCATTGCCGCCAAAAGGCACAAGACATAGCCGCCGCTTTTATCCGCGCTCTGCCCGATATTCAAAAACTTTTAATGACGGACTTGCGCGCCGCCTACCAAGGCGACCCGGCCGCCGTATCTGAAATAGAAACCTTGCTTTGTTACCCCGGCATACAGGCTATTACCTTTCAGCGTATGGCACACTTTTTATACCAACAAGGCGTACGCATCGTACCGCGCATTATTACCGAATATGCCCATAGCATGACCGGTATAGATATACACCCGGGGGCCGAAATCGGTCGCGGATTTTTTATTGATCACGGCACCGGCGTTGTAATCGGAGAAACCTGCGTCATTGGAGAAAATGTAAAACTATACCAAGGGGTTACTTTAGGGGCGAAAAGCTTTCCGTTGGACGAAAACGGCCACCCCGTCAAAGGGATTAAACGCCACCCGAATTTGCAAGATGATGTTATCATCTACGCAGAAACCACCATTCTCGGCCCGGTTACCATTGGCAAAGCAAGCGTTATCGGGGCCAATAAGTGGATTACACAAGACATTCCCCCCTTTAGCAAAGTCCATTAAAAAACCGCCCCTAACAGGCGGTTTTTTATTAAAGACTTTCTTTTTACTCTTCTATTTTTTGCTCTTCTTGCGGTTTCTCTTTTTTAAATAAACCGGTAATACCGCTCCAGACTTTTTTCACGGAACGGCTGACAAAATTATTGCCGACCCCTTGCGTAACAACCGACGTCAAAGAAGACATCATACTCACACTTCCTTTCGGCTCACTCATTGTACCGCCTATTTTTAACGTCAAAAGCATGATGCCGTCTTCATAATGGCGGCCCGGGGCGGCATTTACTTGCAAATCCAAATCTTGCGTTTTAAAATTCATTTCCCCTTGCAAATTAAAAGACATTAAGTCAGAAACAAAACTGCCGCGTTGCACATCGGCTATGCCTTGGGCAAAAACAATGTCGGTAGTAAATTGTTCAAACAATAAACGTCCGTCAATTTTTTGGGAAGAAGCCGGCACCCATACCTGTATTTCGTGTCCGTTCTCATCTAAAATGGTTTGCACGACTCTATCTTCTTGCGTCGGCCCTTCATCAGAAACAGCAGACACCATACCTTTGCCGATGCCGTCTAACAATGAAAAAACATTCATACTATTTATCACATTGCTCACCACCCCCAGAGAACCAAACAAAACTTTGGTCAACACATTGGCATGCGTCAGCTGGTTTAAGTCCTTTATTTCTCCGTTGGCGGTATGCAGAGAAAGTTTACCATGCACTTGCTCCAAAGCGGGCGTAATTCCCTGTAAATCCGTTGCAAAACGGATATTTTTTCCTGCAATAAACGGCGCGTCCAAAGCCCCGATTTGTATATCCGTTTTCAAAGAAATCGGCGGCAAAGGCCAAGGTTTCGCCTCCTCTTTAGCTGTGGGTGTGGCGGTGGTGGTTTTTCTCCCCCCGCCCAAAGGCTTAGGCAAATCCAAACGTTTGGAAAAAAATTTTAAATCCGCATTGATTTTTTCATCGCTTCTTTGCACGCTCAGACTTCCGTCAAAAGGTCCTTCATTTAATTGACCGCTGAACTTTTCTATGTTTAAATGGTTTAAATCCGCTATTTCTATAAAGGTATCCAGCCCGCTTAATGTTCCCGCGTGTGGCAACACCGCCCCTACTTTATCTAATGTAATTTGGGCGGAAACATCTTCATTATTTCCCCGGACAACGCCGCCAATCGTCCCAGCCAGATGATAAGGTTGCAACATTTCCACCGCTTTCCCCCAATCCGCCAAAGACGCCTTAAATTGTCCGGCCAAATCAAACTGCGCCGTCGTGCCTAAGGAACCTTTTCCCGCCGCCGAAACAAAAGAATCCAACGCAGAAATAGTAAAAGAAGACAGCTGAATTTGTTGTGCATCTAAATCAGCTTGGGCTGATACATAAATTTTTGCTTTCGGCACTTCAAAAGCACTCACCTGCGGGCGCGCAAAAGCAATTAAATCACTTGAAATATTTTTTGCATTCACCAACACTTCTACCGATGGATTTTTTAAATTTTTTACATCGGCATTCATCACAAAAACCCCGCCTGTATGTTTGAGCACAAAACGTTTTAAAAATACGCTTGCTTGGGCTAAATCCAGCTGATGTAAGTGTGGCCAAAATGTGGTGCCGATTTGTAAGGTTTGCTCGGTAAAATCCGGGTGTTTATAACGGATATTGGCATTGATGCTGACGGAAAATTCTTTATCAAATCTAAAATCAGTAACGGACAAATAAATAGGGTTAATTTCCAATTTATGTCCGTTCATATTATCGGTAAA